>CAYYJM010000073.1:2515-23862 GCA_964471755.1 uncultured Alcaligenaceae bacterium | reverse complement strand
GCGAAGATCAATTACGTCTCTTCGCGGAGAAGGCGATCAAGATCCAGCGTGTGCTGCGCGTCAACCCGCGACCGACGACGGTGGACGATCTGGAGGGCATCCTCCGGACGGCATTCTGAGACAGATCCCTCGGGCCTCCTCAGCTGCTCGCACTGCGGTACGCCGCCAGGGCGTGGTAGAAGAACCGTCGGCTCAGGGCGAGCATGACCACCGTCGCCGTCAGCAACAGGACGATGTTCCACGGATCGAAGAACTGTGTCACCATGACACTGGCCGGCACGTTCAGCACGAGCAGGACCGGCAGCAGATACCAGAACAGCACGCCGAGTACGCCGGCCCAGTTGCCCTTGTAGATCTCACGCGGATAACGCATGATCGTCGTGAACAGCCACCACAGTTCCATCAGACTGCTGTTGCGCGTCAACCAGACGGCCGTCGCCGTCAGGATCACGAGGAACGTATAAGCCAGGGCGGTGCCGCAAACGAGCAGCACCAGAAAGGCGAGCAGCTGGAACGGATTGAACGTCCAGCCCATCAGCATCAGGGCGTACCAGCAGATGCCACCGCCCATGAGCAGTTTCGGGGCGGTGGACCAGTCCAGCTTCCGGCAGGTGATCAGGAACTGCTCGTCGCACGGCTTGAGCAGGATCGCGTCCAGGCCGCCGGTGCGAACTAGCTCCGCGAACTCGGTGCAGTTCTCCAGGAAGAACGTCTCGACCAACCCTTCCAGCGTGTAGTAGCAGCCCATGAAGAACAGATACTGGGCCGCGTCCCAGCCCGCGACGCCATTGACGGCGAAGGTGAATATGGTCTGGTAGAAGATCAACAGAATGAACAGCCAGAGAACCTCGACCAGCACCTTCATCAGGAAGTTGCCGCGAAAGGCCAGCTCGTTGGCGAGGCTGAAGCGGCCGAACGCCGTCAGCAGGCGCAGGTATCGCAGCATGTCAGCCCCCATACGCGCTGTAGTGACGCAGACCCCGACTGTAGAGCCAGCGGCTCAGCAGAATCAAGCCGATCGCCCAGGCCATCTGGATGAGAATCCCCTGGGTCAACTCGTGCCACGGAATCTTGCCGAGAAAGACCGCCGCCGGGAAGTACGCCAGATACTGAAACGGCAACATCTTGAACAGATTGGCCCAGAACGATGGCAGTAGATCCAGCGGAAACAGATGCCCCGAAACGAAGAAATTCAGAGTGTTCACAACGTACAAAAACGAGGTCACTTCCAGGAACCAAAACCCGGCCATTCCCATCGTCAGCTCGAAGAAGAAACCAATGACGAAACCAAGCAGCAAGGCAACGAGATACAACACAAATGTCGCCGGGTCAGGGAACGTGTCGAAGAATCCGGCACAGGCGATGAACAGCGCCGCATACGGAATGAACGACGTGGTGATGTACGCCGTCTTGTGAGCGGCCCGGTAGGCGAGCAGGTAGCCGATCATGTCGAGTGGCTGAATCAGATACTTCTTCAGATCGCCGGTGCGGATCGAGCGAGCGACGCCGACGGCCAGGCCCGGCATGCTCGAGAACATTCGGCTAATGTGGACGAGCAGCAGATACGCGATCATCTGCGTGTAGGTGAACTTCGTTCCGCCGGAGCCGAGCGCCTTCTCGTCGGCGCTCTCGAAGATGGCCCGCCAGAGCAGGATCGTCGTCACCATCGGCAGGAAGCGCAGCACGGTGCCGAGCAGAAAGTCGCCCCGGTAGGCGAGTCGCTCGATCAGCGAGACGCGGTAGATGTTGACGTACTTGTGCAGGGTCGCCCAGAACCCCGCAGGCGGCACGCTCGTCACGATCGATTCAGCCAGGGACATGCACGGGCTCCTCGGGACGACTGGCCTCGAAGACGCTGGCGATGACCTGGTCGAGCGGCGGATCCTGCACGCTGATATCGACGATCGCGTAGCGATCAAGGATCGTCGCCAGCACCGCGCTGATCCGACTGCGATCGACGTGCAACTCGGCGACCGGGCCGGTTCGTTTGACCGGACCGAACCGATCAAGGTCGGCCGGCACCGGTTCATGCTCGAACTGTAGCCGGAGTATCTTCGTGCTGCCGAATCGCTCGATGATGCCCGAGAGCGGGCCATCGTAGAACAGTCGGCCGTGCGAGATGACCAGCACGCGCCGGCAGAGCGCCTCGACATCGCGCATGTAGTGGCTCGTCAGCAGCATGGTGATGCCGCGTGTCTGGTTGTAGTCGCGCAGGCAGCGCTGGATCGTCGTCTGGGCGACCACGTCCAGGCCGATGGTCGGTTCGTCGAGCAGAAGCAATTGCGGTTCGTGCAGCAGCGCGGCGATCAGTTCCATCTTCATGCGTTCGCCGAGGGACAACTCGCGCACTGGCTGCCGTGTCAGTTTGCCGACGCCGAACAGTTCGGTGAGTTGGCCCAGGGTCCGCTCGAAGCGGTCGCGCGGCAGCGAATAGATCTCGCGGTGGAGCTGAAAGCTGTCGGCGGCGGGCAGGTCCCACCACAACTGATTCTTCTGGCCCATGACCAGCGAGAACCGTCGGCGAAAGGCATCGGGCCGCTCCCAGGGTGTGAAACCCAGGACGGTCGCCTTGCCGCGCGTCGGATAGATCAGGCCGGAGAGCATCTTGAGCGTGGTCGTCTTGCCGGCACCGTTGGGACCGAGAAAGGCGACCATCTCGCCGGGTTCGATGGTGAAGCGAACGTCCTCGACGGCGTGGACGTCCTTGTACCCGCGCCAGAACAGGCCGAGCAGCGCTCCGCGCAGGCCCGGTTGCTTTTGAAAGACGCGGTACGTCTTGGTCAGCCCGTCAGCCTCGATCACCGGCATGAGAATTCCTTCCGCCGCATGCGCTCGGTGGGCTCTCGCTGGCGCTCGGCTACAGAGCCCGGCTGCTGTAGGGTGGGCCGAGCGCCAGCGAGAGCCCACCGAGCCCGCTGTGACCAGCGATCAGGGGACGTTCCGGGTTAGTTCATCGTTCATCGTTCATCGTTACAGACACGGTGGGCTCTCGCTGGAGCTCGGCCCACCCTAGTCGGAAAGATCCGCGCAGCAGGCCGATTCCATGCTGGATGTCGCGGATACGCCCGGCCTGATCACCGACCTCGCGTTCGATGCACAGCGGGCCGCGATAGCCGACCTTCTTCAGCGTCGCGACGAACTGCGGGATGTTCACCACTCCCTCGCCGAGCGGCACCTCCTCGCCCCAGGTGCCCGGCGTCTTTGGCCGGAACGCGTCCTTGACGTGGACGCTGCGAATGTCCGGCCCCAGGATCTCGACCGCCCGGATTGGGTCGCCCCTGTCGTACAGGAGCATGTTCGCCGGGTCGAAGTTCACCTTCAGGTTCGGACACTTCAGCTCATCGAGCGTCAGCCGAAGCAGGTCGGCACTCTCCTGCCCTGTCTCGAACGAAACGGTGATCGCCTTCGCCTGGGCCAGGGCGCTGACCTTGCCGAGCGTGTCGAGAAACGCCTTCCGGTCGGCGTCCCGCGGCTCGGGAATGAACCCGGCGTGCAGCATCAGATCGCTCAGACCCAGGGCGATGACACGATCGAGAGCCCATTGCAGCCGTTCGAGCCGCTCGGGCCGCGTGGCCGGATCACCGAATCCGCCGGTCTTCTGGATCGTCGCCGGTGAGGTGTAGTCCTCACCGGGAAAGCCGAGCATCGCGCCCGACATCTGGAACCCGGCCGCCCGCGCGGCCCGGGGCATCGCGTCGCCCTCGTCCCAGGCGGCGTGGTGTGGGTCGCCACAGGCGATCTGGACGACCTCCAGGCCGAGTTGCTTCATCAGCCGCTGGAGTTCCGGGATGCTCTTCACTTGCAGCGACCAGCTGCAAACGCCGATGGCCAGGGGAGGGATCGACATGGATGCGTCTCCAGGGTCAGTCTCGGGGATCAGGCACCAGGGGCCGGTTCGATGTAGCAGCCGAGCGGGCCGAGGTTTCGGCCACCACCGCGTTTCTCGTGGAAGGTGAGAACCTGCTCGCACTTCAGCTCGGCGACCTCCTTCGAGCCGGTCCAGATGACGGCCCGGCCGGTGGTGTGCGCCTCCAGCATGAGGATCACGGCACGCTCGACGTTACAGCCGATCACGGAGCAGAGGACCTCGACGACGAACTCCATCGAATGGTGGTCGTCGTTTTGCAGGATGACGTTGTACGGCGGCAGAAGTCGAGTGCGGGTGTCTTCCGTGGTCTCCGGCTCGGGGAGAACCTCGGGGCCGCTGACGACAGGCTGGCGCATGGGAACTCCCGGGATGGAACAGGGTTCGCAGATGTTCGTTAGTCTAGCGATCCCGGTTCGCCAGTGCCAGCACAGGTAGCCCCTCGTCACGGCACACGGTTGATCGTGTTGTAGAGGACCCACTTCATCGGCGTACCGTCTGCGGCCTTGACGTTGACGGTGGTGCCCATCTGCATGACCGGGGCGAGGTCCGGGATGGCCAGCGTCACCGTCTTGCGATCGGCCGACAGCGTCGCACGGGTCGGCACCGAATCGCGGCCCACCTTCTTCGGCTCGGCGACCGAGTAATCCTTCGAGCCATACGACGCGGCCCTGACGTAGTTCCAGCGCTGGACGGCGAACGCGCCAGCAGCGGCGACGGACGCCGGGTCGAGCGGACAGGTGAAGTCGAGATGGAGTTCGCCCTTGCTGACGCGGACGCCCTTCGGCATGTGGACCGGCTTGCCAGTGTAGCGAACACGCTGGAAACAGCCATCGTCCTTCGCCTTGGTCCCCCAGCCCTTCAGGCCGCAGACGTAGAGCTGGCCGTCGGCCGGGTTGAAGCGCGCCCGCATGATCCCCGAGCGGAAGCCGAGCGGGAATTCGACCACGCCGCCCTGCCACACGTCGCCGACCTTCTCGGTCATGACCAGGAACAGCTTGCACGTTCCGTACGAGGTATGTAGCAGGTGTCCGCGGAACGGGCCCCAGCGATCGGACGTGACCCACGCCTGACCGCCGCACGAGTTGTCCACGGTGTGTGGAATCCAGCAGAGCGGCTTCTCGTAGTCCTTCAATTCCGTGCCCCAGTTGTAGCCGTAGAAGCGGCCCGGCTTGATGATGTCGATCTTCGCCGTCGGAACCCAGTTTCCCTGGTTGTCAGCGACGGTAATCGTGCCATCCGGGCCGACGCACATGCCGTTGGCCTCACGGAAGCCGGTCGCGATCACCTCCGATTTGCTACCGTCCTTCGCCACCTTGACGATGCCGTTGTGCAGGGCGAACCCCGGCACGACACGATGACCGCCGCGCGAGTAGTAGAAGTTCCCCTCGCGGTCGGTGTGCAGTTCCATGGCGAAGTCGTGGAACGTCGGAGCGGCCGGAGCGTCGGCGTTGAAGCTCTCGTAGAAATCGGCCTCGCCGTCCTTGTTGAGGTCGTGCAGTCGGGTGATCCGGTCCTTGGCCAGGGCGTAGATCTTGCCGTCCACGATCTTCAGGCCGAGCGGCTCGAACAGACCGGTGGCGAAGCGCGACCAGCGGACGGCCTTCAGCTCGGCGTCGAGCCCGGAGACGATCCAGACGTCGCCGCTCCAGGTGCAGACGGCGGCTCGACCATCGGGGAAGAAATCGAGCGCTCCGGGCCGCATCCACGAGCCCCACGGATTCCTGTCCGGCAGCGGGATGTCATCGACGACATAGGCTCCAGGTTCGGTGCCGGGTTTGCCCATGACCTGGACTGGCTCCGGCCACCGGCGAGGACCGCCCTGACAGAGCGTGGTCAGATCCGGCACCTCGCCTTTCGCGGCGAGCGTCGTCTTGAACTTTGCCACGTCGGCCTTCGCTCCGTGCCAGACGGCAACCTGGAACGACACCGGCCTGTCAGCGGCGGGAAGTCGAACGACAACGCGGCCCTTTGCCGGAGTCATCAGCGTCGCTCCGGCCGGCAGGCCACGCGTGCCGGCCGCGACGACGGCGTCCTCTGTCGTCGCCGTCGCGATCGAGCCATCCGTCTCGGCCGGGCCGGTCGTGGACTCGAAGACCAGCAGCGTCAGCGGCGTGGCATGCGGTCCAACCCGCAGGGTCCGGAGAACCGTCGTGCCCTCGCGTCCGGAGGTCGCCTCGAAACTGTCGAGAACGTCGGTCTTGCCGATGGAATAGGCGAAGATGACGCGCTCGCCATGCAGGTACAGTCCGCGATACTTCCCGGCGGCCGCTTCGTCGGCCGTCCAGCCGGGGCCAGGGCGGGTCGAGAAGAGGAGGTGCGGGAGTTCATGGGCGAGATCGTCGCCCTTGTAACCGTTCAGGTTCGTCTTGCCGATGTTGAGATAGCCGCCAGTCCAGGCGGCGGCGACACGGAGCGTGTCGGGATCAAAACAGACGGCGACGACCGGGCTCCGGCTGGCGCGGACGGTGATCGCCTTCGGAGTGACGTGGGCTGTCTTGCCGGTGACGTGGATGACGCTGTAGGTGAGGAATGGGCCGTAGTTCATCTTCGTGCCCAGGCCGGTGATGTCGGCCGGGAACTCGACGCCCTCGGCCGGGGCCTGGACCACGTCGGGTTTTCCATCCGCGGCGAAGCACCGCTCGGCCGGTGCCGTCAGGAGCAGCAACCCGGCCACCAGCCACATCGACAGTCCGCGCATCGGTTTTCTCCGGGGAGGCTGGTAGATTGGGATGTGGGTGGCACCGATGTCGATCTGTACACCGGTGTCAGTCGAGCAAGACCGCCGGCAAGCCGGCGGCTAAATGAAGACTGCGGCCGGCATCAGGAAGCCGGCGTCTCGGGCGCGGGAGTCGGAGCCGGCGTGGGCTGCGGCTGCGGAGCCGGTTCGCTCTGGCCGGCCAGAAGAATGTGCTTGACGCGGACTAGTGTGTAGTGCTGCCGATGGCCCTTGACCCGACGGTAATTCTTGCGCCGGCGGTACTTGCCGATCGTCACCTTCTCCGAGGGATGCTCGACGACCTCCGTCACGACCCGGACGCCATCCAGGGCCGGCTTGCCGACCTGAACGTTCGTTCCATCGACATGAAGCAGGACACGGCCAAACTCGACGCGCTCGCCGCGGGCCAGTCCGTTGCCGTCGTTGCCGCCCCGATAATCGACCCGGACGAGGTCGCCGGACTTCACCTTGTACTGATGCGAACCGTCTTCAAAGACCGCGTACATCTTCCACCTCTGGCTGCCCCGCCAGCCCGCGAGTTCAGCGAGCGGCCTCGCGCAGCGAGCATACCTTCGCTGCTGGGAACGAGTGAAAATACTACTGTATCAGTCGTGCCGTCGTTCGACCAGTCCGCCCTGATGATTCCCGCCGGCATTTTTCAGTCGATGCCGTCGCAACGACGATGATGGAGGTGGAGGACCTCACTCCGGCATGCCTCCGACGGCGGCAGTTGGCTCACCCGGCATTCGTCCCCCTCTTCGTCTGCCGACCTGTGGGCCTTGGGCACCGATCCCCTGCCGACCGCCGGGCTGCCGGAGGTTTCTCTTCCCACCATCTTCCGCGCCTTCATCCCGGCGCTTGTACCTGACGCTCCCTTTGCGATAATCAAGGTCCCGATCTCGGATCGGTGGAAGAAACACGTTGACCGGGGCACGCCGTCGAGGAGCCGTCTTGTGAAGATCAGGGGTCCGTTCGCTGGGTCGCTCGTTGCTCTCTGGCTGGTGGTATTTGGCGTCCGCTGGGCGAACGCCGAGCTGCCGCGCACCGTCGCCGAGACGAGCGATTACAAGGCCACCTCACGCCATGCCGACGTCGTCGATTTCTGCCAGCGTCTGGCGAAGGATTCGCCCGTGGTCCGGCTCGGCGAACTCGGCGTCAGCCACGAGGGCCGCAAGCTGCCGCTGCTGATCCTGGCCGATCCGCCGATCGCGACGCCTGAGGCGGCTGCGGCGAGCGGCAAACTCGTCGTCTTCGCAATGGGCAACATCCATGCTGGCGAGGTGGACGGCAAGGAAGCCCTGCTCATGCTCGCGCGCGACCTCGCCCTGGCGAAGGAGCGGCCGTTGCTCAAGAACCTCGTCCTCGTCTTCGCGCCGATCTTCAATGCCGATGGCAACGAGAAGTTCGGCAAGAATCGCCCCGAGCAGGGCGGGCCGGAACTCGTCGGCATCCGCGCCAACGCCCAGGGATTCGACCTCAATCGCGACTTCGTCAAGCTCGAAAGCCCCGAGGTTCGCGCCCTCGTCCGCCTGCTCAACACCTGGAACCCGGCCGTGGTTATCGACTGTCACACGACCAACGGTTCGTACCATCGCTACACGCTCACCTACGAGGGCGGCCGGAACCCCGCCGGCGATCCGGGTCTGATCACCTACGTCCGCGACGAGATGCTGCCGGACCTGACCGGCCGACTGAAGAAGGCGACCGGCTTCGAGTCGTTCTTCTACGGCAACTTCTCGAACGATCGCTCCCGGTGGGAGAGCGTCGATCCGCTGCCGCGCTACGGCACCCACTACGTCGGCCTGCGCAACCGGATCGCCCTGCTGTCGGAGTCGTACACCTACGCCTCGTTTCCGGATCGCATCCAGGCCAGCAAGGGCTTCGTCCAGGCGATTTGCGAGTACGTCGCCGAACACCGGGACGCCATCCGGAAACGTCTCACCGACGCGCGGAAGGCATCCCTGGAAGCGAAGGAAATCGTCCTGCGCCACAAGCCGGCCATCGTCGGCCGCCCCGTGACCGTTCTCGGTTTCGTCGAGGAGGTCAAGGAGGGCAAGCGTGTCCCGACCGATCGGCCAAAGGGCTACGAGTTGCAGTACGCCGGTGGCACCGAGGTGACACAGAGCGTCCGCAAGCCGGCGGCGTACCTGATCCCGGCCACGTTCGGCCCCGTCGTCGAGAACCTTCAGCGCCACGGCATCACGGTCGAGGAGCTGCGCGAGGACATCGAACTGAACGTGGAGGTCTACCGGATCGACCGGATCGAGAAGAGTCGAGAGTTCCAGAAGCATCAGCCGGTAACGGTCGAGGCGACGGCCCGCAAGGAGAACCGGCGCATCGAGGCCGGCACCCGGATCGTCCGCACGGCCCAGCCGCTGGGCCACCTGGCGGCGTACCTGCTCGAACCGATGGCCGCCGATGGCCTGACGACTTGGAACTTCTTCGACGCCGGTCTGCGGCAGGGGCAGGACTTCCCGGTCCTCCGCCTGGCGGACGTACCGCCGCTGACGACCGGCAAGGTCCGCCCCCTGGCCGAGTCACGTCAGCTCGACAAACCCATCACCTTCGAGGCCCTGCACGCCAAGCAACCGCCGAACTTCGTCGGCTCGCCCGTCTCCGGTCTGACCTGGCTCGACGATGGCGAACACTTCCTGCAAATCAAGGAGAGCCGCCTCTGCAAGGTCCACGCGACGACAGGCCGCTGCGAACCGTTCTTCGATCCGGAGAAGCTCGCCACCGGCCTGGCGACGCTGCCGACGATCGGCAAGAAACAGGCCCACGCCCTCGCCACGACGCCGAACCCGATCCTGAATCCCCAGCGAACCGGAATCCTCGTCCACGTCGAGAACGATCTCTACTACTGTCAACTCGATGGCAGCGGAGCGGTTCGTCTCACGAAGTCGCCCGGCAAGAAGGAGCTGGCGACGTTCAGCCCCGACGGCAAGTTCGTTGCCTTCGTCAGCGGCAACAATCTACACGTCGTGGACCTGGCCACGAAGACGGTGCGAGCCCTGACCACCGACGGCGGCGCGGAAATCTCGAACGGTCGGGCGGACTGGGTCTACTTCGAGGAGATCTTCAACCGCCATCACGGAGCCTACTGGTGGAGCCCCGACTCGACGCGGATCGCCTTCCTGCGCTTCGATGACAGGCCGGTGCCACGATTCACGCTGGTCGAATCGATCGCTCGTCGGCCGACGCCGGAGGTGACGGCCTATCCGAAGGCGGGCGATCCGAACCCGATCGTCAAGATCGGCCTGGTCACCGTCGCAGGTGGCGATCCGGTCTGGGCCGACCTCGGCGGCTACTCCGAGACGGGCCGACTCGTACCGCGCGTCGGCTGGATGCCGGAGGGCAAGGCCGCCTACGCCTACGTCCAGGATCGCGCCCAGACCTGGCTCGACGTGTGCCGGATCGACCTCGACGGCAAGCTCGACCGCCTCTTCCGCGAGACGACGAAGGCCTGGGTGGACGATCCGGGCGAAGCGACGTTCCTGAAAGACGGCTCCTTCTTGCTGCCGAGCGAACGAACCGGCTGGCGGCACCTCTATCACTTCACCGCCGAGGGGAAACTCAAGGAGGCCGTCACCAGCGGCGCGTGGGAGGTCCGGACGCTGCACACCGTCGATGAGGCGACGGGCTGGCTCTACTTCTCCGGCACCCGCGACGGCCACACGGGGCTGAATCTCTACCGCGTCCATCTCGACGGCACCGGCCTGGAACGGCTAACCGCCGGCGCAGGCGATCATCGGATCACGGTCGATCCGAAGAGCCGACTGTTCATCGACACCTGGAGCGACACGAAGACGCCAACGCAGGTCCGCCTTTACAACGTGGATCGCACCCTGGCCCGGACGCTGGACACGAACCCGGTGTACGCCCTGGAAGAATACCGTCGGGGCACGTTCGAGCGCGTGCGAATCAAGTTGACCGACGGCTTCGAGATGGAAGGGAGCCTGCTCAAACCGCCGGATTTCGATGCCACGAAGCGTTATCCCGTCTGGGTGATGACCTACGGCGGCCCGGCCGCGCCGACGGTGCGCGACGTCTGGGGCACCGGCCGGCTGCGCGACGAGATGCTGGCCCAGAAGGGCTACGTCGTCTTCCGCTGTGATCCGCGGAGTGCGAGCGGCCAGGGGGCGAGCGTCACCTGGACGGCCTACCGCCAACTCGGCGTGCAGGAGTTGAAGGACCTGGAGGCGGCGGTGGACTGGCTGGTGAAGCATCCGTGGGTGGACGGCGACCGGATCGGCCTGAGCGGTCACAGCTACGGCGGATTCCTGACGGCGTTTGCCCTGACGCACAGCAAGAAGTTCGCCGCCGGCGTGGCCGGGGCTCCGGTGACCGACTGGCGGAACTACGACACGATCTACACCGAGCGTTACATGAACACGCCGCAGGAGAATCCGGAGGGATACAAGGCGACGAGCGTGGTCGCCGCCGCGGCGAAGCTCCACGGCCGACTCCTGCTCCTGCACGGGTTGATGGATGACAACGTGCATCCGCAGAACAGCCTGCAACTCGTGGACGCCTTGCAGCGGGCCGACAAGGAGTTCGACGTGATGATCTATCCGCGCTCGCGGCATGGGCTGCGCGGGTTGCACTACGAGCGGTTGATGCTGGAGTTCATGAACCGGCACCTGCGGCCGGGGGAGTAGTTGAGATTGCGGAGTCTGGCGATGTACAATGTTGCTGGGGATTCAGGAGGAGTATCGTGGCAAGACAGCCACCACGGCTGAAGCGTCGAATGCGGAAGCACGTGATCGCCGACCAGAGTATCAACCGCGTTGAACGCTTCATCATCGACGAAGGCTACGTTGTGCTTCGGACAGTTTCCGACTACGGCGTCGATCTGGTAATGTGGACGTTCGATCTGGAGGGATATGTCGAGGTTGGCTCGGTGTCGCTTCAGGTCAAGGCATCCGAAGCTCTTCGAGTGGCTGGCGGGTTTTATGTCTACGATCTCGACATCCGGGATTACAACCTCTGGAAGGACGAGGTTTTGCCAATATGTCTGGTCCTTTACGATGCCGGGAAACAGCGGGCCTACTGGCTCGAGTTGCGGGAGTTGTTCCGCGATCCTGCCTGGCGTGGCCCCAGGACAGGGGCTCGAACTGTCCGCATTCAGGTTCCGATGTCGCAGCAGTTCAATCGGAGAGCAGTAGCCCGCCTGCGACTGCTCAAGAACCGCGTTTGTGAAACGATGTAAGGAGTGGCCTTCATGTCTGACCTGACCTACGGCAGCCTGGCCCAGACATTGCACACTCTGGGGTTCAAGGTGCGCGACAACCACGACCAGAAGGCCCGGGTTTACGAACATCCTGGCGGGGCGGCCATCTATCTGCCCTTCTTCGAGGAGGACACTCGCGTTCAACCCAGACACTTGCTTACGGTGCGCGGAACGCTCGAAGCTTTCGGCCTGCCGGACCCATTCGCGGGTGGGGTATCCCAGGAGGTGGGCTGATGGATTCGCCCGGATACGACAGCTCGCCTGAAGGCTCGCTACGCGCGCGACACTGACAGGCAACGCTGGCGTGTGAATGTCTCCGCGCTTTGTAAGGAACGGCAACCTGGCTAGCGGAGGACGACATGATCGACGACACCAGCGATCTCCTGTTCGGCATCCGCGCCTGGCGAGCCGGATGCATCACGGCGACCCAACTGATGCAGGTCTGCGCCCGACGAGGCGAGCAGCCGGACAGATCGTTGTCCGAGCTGCTCCTGGAACTGAAGTGGATCACGACCGAGCAGCACGACCGTCTACTTGGCACTCCAGCAAGCGATCTCGGTGAGGAGGAAAAGACCAGCGGCCCCCTCCAGCAAGCCCGGGCGGCCCTGGGACCGTCGCCCTCGCTGCCCCTGAATCCAGGCGCGGAGCTGACCACCGATTACGAGGCGGACCGCCGCGCGGGCGGTGCCCAGGTCGGCCGGTACACGCTGCTCCGCGAGGAAGGCCAGGGCGGCATGGGCAAGGTCTACCTGGCTCTCGATCACGTCCTGAACCGCGAGGTGGCTCTCAAGGAACTGCTGCCGAATCGGGACACTGACGAGAACATCCGCCGCTTCCAGAACGAGGCCCGCATCACCGGCCGATTGCAGCATCCGGGAATCGTCCCCGTGTACGACCTCGTCACGGTGGGAACGTCGCTCTTCTACACCATGAAATACGTCCAGGGAACGACCCTACGCGACGCCGTCCTGGAGTTCCACAAGAATGGCCGGAAGGATCGCGGCCGCTTTCGCGCACTGCTGCGCGCCTTCATCTCGCTGTGCCGGACGATGGCCTATGCCCACAGCCAGGGTGTCATCCACCGTGACCTGAAAGGGGCCAACGTCATCCTCGGGAATTACGATGAGGTCCTGGTCCTCGACTGGGGCCTGGCCAAGGAACTGAGAACCGGGGAAGCCGCGCCCGCCCCGTCGGACAGCACCCTCGACCCGGAACTGACCGCGACCGGCCAGGTCATGGGCACGCCGGCGTTCATGGCTCCCGAACAGGCGGCCGGCGACAACCAGACCATCGGCCCGGCCAGTGATGTCTACGGCCTGGGAGCCATCCTCTACCAGCTGCTGACTGGCAAGACTCCCTTCTCGGGCAGTGACCTCCGCCAGGTCCTGGCCCGTGTTCGTACGGAGATGCCCAGCGCTCCCGGCAAGCACTGGCCCAAGGCTCCCGCCTCCCTCCAGGCCGTCTGCCTGAAAGCACTGGCCAAGGCGATCAGCGACCGCTACGCCAGCGCCGACGCTCTTGCCGATGACGTGCAGCGCTGGCTCGATGACGAGCCGGTGTCGGTTCATCGGGATGGTCTGGTGACCCGTCTGCTTCGGCGCGCCCGGCGCAACCGGGTGGCGGTCACGGCCCTGGGTGTGCTGGTGATGACCGCTCTGGTGGCCCTGTCGGTCGGGTTGTTCGTGGTCAGCGCCCAGGAGCAGCGAGCCCGCCAGGCCGAGCAGCGGGCGACAACCAGCGCGGCCACGGCGCGAGCCAACGAGGTAAAGGCCCGCGTGGCCCTGGGCCAGGGGCTCGAAGCCATCCGCACCACCCTGACCCGGCTCAGCAAGCCAGACCTGGCCAGCATCCACGGTCTGCAACCGATTCGTGCCGAATTGCTCCACTTCGCGGTTTCCACCTACGACGAGATCCTTACTGCCTGGGGGGACGAGCCGTCCATCCGACGCGATGCTGCCCTGGGGATGCATTTTGCCGGAGCGGCCGCTTATGAGGTGGGCGACGACCGCCAGGGGCTGGAACTGATCCGCCGGGCGATCCAGCTCCAGCAGAAGCTGATCGTGCAGGAGCCCGACGACCTGGCGTATCGGGTCCATCTCGCCCGGCTTTACGCCTGGGAAGTGTCCCTGGTGCCGCGCGTCGAGATGGAGCAGATGCCCGCCGCCCAGGCGCGGGCTCAGCCCTTCATGGTCGAGCTGGAAGCCTCGCCCTTGCTCCGGGGCAGGGCCAATCGTCAGGCCGAGGTGGCCAGCCTGGCGAGCAAGATCCACATGCAGGCCGGGAAGTATTTCCGCCATCACCACCAGGGCAAGGAGGCGGTGCAGGAGTACCAGCAGGCCCGACGCTATCTCCAAAAGGCGATCGAACTGGTTCCCGTCGAGCGCGTTCCGGCAGCCTGGTTTTACCTGAACGAACTGAGCCTGCTTTGCTCGACCGCGGCCCTGGACCTGGGCGAGTTGGCGTCCTTCGAGACGCTTCGAGAGCTGATGCAAGCCTCTCTGGAAGCGCTCGAGGCGATCCCGGCCGAACACCAGAACGATCCTGGCGTGATGCAGCAAAAGGGCAATGCCCTCAATGCCCAGTTCGTGATTCTGGCCAATGGCGGCTATCTGAACGACGCGCTGGCGGCTCTGGAGGGAGCCGTCGCCGTCCGTACTCGACTGGTCCAGCTCAACCCAGCCTCGCCAGTGTATCGGGCGGAACTGGGATCGTCCCTGCTCAACCGGGTCGGAATGCAGACCAGCCAGGGCGAACTTCCCGAAGCACTGGTGTCCTGCAACCAGGCTGCCGAACACCTGGAGAAGGTGTATCAGGCGAACAGGAACGCTCCCGGTGTCGGCGACAACCTGGTCCGGGCGTATACCCGGATGGTGGATCTGCATAAACGGTTGAAGCACACCGCTGAGATTCTGGACACGGTGCTGCGTCTGAACCGGGTCAAGGCGGTGAAGGCGAACCTCCTGTATCGGGCCGGGCGTGATGGCGTGGTCCATGCGAGCAAGGAACAGGTGGCGTCGCAGCGGAAGCACCTGCTCGACCTGGCGATCGAGTTGTTCCGAGCGGCCCAGGCCGGCGGCTTTGCCGAGGCCGCGACCTTTTCGCGCGAGGTGCCCCTGGATCTGCTGAGCCAGCATCCCGGCGGCCCGGAGTTACTCCGGGCGCTGGGCGTGAAATCGGGGGCGATGAAGTGAGCCGATCAGCGCCGCGTGCGCCGGGCCAGGGCGGTGCGGCAGAGGTCGAGCAGGCCCAGAGCGGCCAGTTCGTCGGCGATCTCGTCCTCCGTCGGCAGCGGCAGTGAGCGGGCCGTCTCCGCCACGAGCAGATCGCCGAACAGTTGGCGGGCGAAGTGCAGCCGGTTACGGACCCATTCGGGACTGATCGGCCGGGCCAACCGCTCGCTGAGGATCTCGGCCAGGCGAGCGCTGGACGCCTCGGGCAGATCCGCCCGCAACCTGAGGACGGTGTACAGAGGTTGATGGGTTTCTCGTTCGTGGGTGTGCAGTGCCTCGAACGCCTGATTGATAAGCTGATCACGCCAGTGAATCAGGAAGGCGTCCTCCCCGGAGGAAGATAGCTCCGGTGCCGGGATGGGGGCATTCTCATCCAGGTGCAGCAAGCGTCTCTGCCGGAGGTGATCAGTGACCAGATGCTGAAGAACGCGGCCGACGTAATCCCGGAACCGCCCGCGTTCCGGGGTCAGGGCGCGGAAGTCGCCGCGCACGAAGCGCAGGGCGAATTCCTGGAACAGATCCGCCGCCACGTCCGAATCGCACGTCGCGCCGCGAAGATAGCGGCAGATGGCGGGAGTATAGCGCTGGAGGATGGCCTCCTGGGCCCGCTGACGCGCATCGGCCGCGGAACCGTGGGCCTGGCGCAGCAGATCCCAGCTGGTGCTGAGGTGATCCAGACGTGAGGGAGTCGGGTCGTCCATTGGCCACCCAGGGACGTCAGGTTCTTCCGCCACGTTCACCCTACCAGATGGGAGGAACGCGGTCACCCGGGAACCGGAAGGCACAGGAAACGAGAGAAAAGATTAACGACCGGGCGAATCTTTCGTATGAGGGATGGTTGTTTCGTAGGCCCGTGATGGCCGCTGCCTGGAGGTTCGCCATGAATAGCCGCACGTCCCGTTTTGGTTTCACGCTGATCGAGTTGCTGGTGGTCATCGCCATCATCGCCGTACTCATCGGCCTGCTGCTGCCGGCGGTCCAGAAAGTTCGCGAGGCCGCCTCGCGGCTACAGTGCCAGAACAACCTCAAGCAGATCGGTCTGGCGATGCACAATTTCCACGATCAATTCAAGCGATTCCCTCCGGGTGCCGCTGCCGATCAGGCCCCTTTTGGCCAGGCCACGCAGTTTCCCGACTGGCACTATGGCTCCAGCTGGATGGTGTACCTGCTCCCTTCGATCGAGCAGACGGCCCTGTACTCTCGCTGGCAGTTCCACAGCAAACAGGGACCGCAATTCTGCGGATCGGGTTTGAGTCCGAACAATAATCCCAACGCTCCCCTCGCCAGTAATGCCGTCATTCCGACATATCGCTGCCCCTCTTCACCGTTGCCTCTGCAAATCAGCAGCGGGGCTCTCGTCACCCCGGCCAGCACCACCGGTGATCCGCTGATGCTGGCCACCTACACCGCCATCGCAGGGGCTCATTCCGATGCCGTTCCGACCGAAACTCGCCTTGCTGTGGGCACTCGCCCTCCGCCGATAACACCGGGAGGCTACACCTGTTGTCTTGGCGGTCCCATCAGCGGTGGCGGCATCCTGTTTCCCAACGCGCAAGTGCGCCTGGTCCAGATTCAGGACGGCAGCAGTAACACCCTGCTGGTCAGCGAACATGGCGACTTCATCACAACGCAGGATGGGAAGCGTCACGAATGGACCGCGCAGGCGTTTGCCAGCTGGGCCACCGGTGCCGGCGATCCAGGTCAGCCCCCCAACTTCGTTTACCACAATGGCGGCTACGAAGATAATCGAGGATACAATACCAACACGGTTCGCTACCCGATCAACCGGAAAAGCGGCTGGAGCAACGGCCCAACCGGCACCGGCGACTGCTGGGCTACGGGCGTGTGCCAGACGATCGGACACAACATCCCGCTGAACTCGGCCCATCCAGGAGGAGTTAACGCATCGTTCGCGGATGGATCGGTACGGTTCCTCAGCGATGCCACTCCCCTGCGCACCCTGGGATTGCTGGCCACTCGTGATGATGGCCAGGTTCTCACAGTCGATTAGATCCGAGTGGGACTTCGTGGTGACTCGTCCCGTAGCGCTGCGTGCGCCGGGCCAGGGCGGCGCGGCAGAAGTCGAGCAGGCCCAGGACGGCCAACTCGTCGGCGATCTCGTCCTCCATCGGCAGCGGCAGAGAGCGGGCCGTCTCCGCCACAACTAGATCACCAAACACCTGTTGGGCGAAGTGCAGCCGGTTACGGACCCATTCCGGACGGATCGGCCGGGCCAACCGCTCGCTGAGGAACTCGGCCGGAAAGGGGGCAGCCCTGTCCAGACTGCCGAGCATCCGGACAATACCTCGATGCGTTTCCCTTGAAGCAGGAGCAGTACATGGCCGCCAGCACCGCCGCCGGAGTCGCCTGGAACCTGGAGGATCTCTACGCCGGCGTGGACGATCCCACCCTGCCGCGTGACCTGGAGGCCAACCTCCGCGAGGCCGAGGCGTTCGGTCAGAAGTATCGCGGCACCCTCCACGTTCCCGGCGGCCCGGCCGCCGTCTTTCTCCTGGCGGCCATCCGCGATCTGGAGGCCCTCTGTGAGCGTCTGGCGAAGCCGGTCCTCTTCGCCAGCCTGCTGCACTCGGCGAAGACCGACGATCCGCGACATGGTGCCCTCCTGGCCCGCACCCGCGAAGCGGCGACGGCGGCGAATCAGCACCTGATCTTCTTCGATCTGGAGTGGATCGAGGTGAGCGACGCCGACGCCGATCGCCTGATCGCCGATCCGATCCTGGCCCACTATCGCCACTGGCTCGCCGAGAAGCGTCTGTGGAAGAAGCACTACCGCAGCGAGCCGGAGGAGAAGATCCTTCAGCAGAAGGCGATGACAGGCCGGTCGGCGTTCGTCCGCCTCTACGAGGAGAGTCTGACGGCCATCACCTTCGCGTACGAACACGGCGATACGCGCGAGTCGGCCAGCTTGCAGCGGCTGCTCGCTCGCCTGGAGGATCCGGATCGTTCGGTTCGCGAGGCCGCCGCGGCCGCCCTGACTGCCGGGCTGAAAGACAACGCTCGACTGCTGACGTACGTCTTCAACACCCTGGTTCTCGATCATCGCACCGACTGCGACCTGCGCGGCTTCGACGATTCGATGGGGCCGCGCAACCTGGAGAACGAGATTCGGCCCGAGGTCGTCACCGCTCTGCTCGGCGCGACGGAGCGGTATCATCCGACCGTGCGACGCTACTACGCCCTGAAGCGACGTCTGCTGGGCCTTGAGCAACTCTTCGACCACGACCGCTACGCTCCGGTCGCGCTGGAGATGCCGGCCTGCGACTGGCCAACGGCGCGGGCCATCGTGCAGGAGAGCTACGACGCCTTCAGCCCGCAGGCCGGAGCGATCGTCCGTGAGTTCTTCGATCGGAACTGGATCGACGCCGATCCTCGGCAGGGGAAGCGTTCCGGAGCGTTCAGCGCGGGCGGTGTGCCGAGCGGGCATCCGTACATCCTGCTGAACTGGATGGACCGTCTGCGGGATGTCTCGACGCTGGCCCATGAACTGGGTCATGGCGTGCATCAGTACCTGTCGCGGGGTGTCGGTTACTTCCAGGCCGGAACGCCGTTGACGACGGCCGAGACGGCCAGCGTCTTTGGCGAGATGCTCACGTTCGACCGACTGCTGAAGCGTTATCCCGAGCCGAAGGTCAAGCTGGCGCTGCTCTGTCGGACGATCGAGGACGCCTTCTCGACGGTCTTCCGCCAGGTGGTGCTGACGCGATTCGAGCAGCGTCTGCACGCGGCCCGACACGAACAGGGCGAGCAGACGCCGGAGCGGCTCAACGCGATCTGGCTGGAGGTGAATCGGCCGATGTTCGGCGACAGCGTGACGCTGACCGACAACTACGGCTGGTGGTGGCTCTACATCGGTCATTTCATTCGGAGTCCGTTCTACTGTTACGCCTACGCTTTCGGCGAACTGCTGGTGCTGGCCCTGGTGCAGAAGTACCGGCAGGAAGGCGAATCGTTCGTGCCGCGTTATCTGGACCTGCTCTCGGCCGGTGGCAGTGCCGCACCGCACGAACTGCTGGCGAAGCTCGACATTGACGTGAACGATCCGGGCTTCTGGGAACTGGGTCTGAAGTTGCTCGATGGCATGGTGAGCGAGGCGGAGCAGTTGGCGGGGTGAGACGACCCAGCGTCGGGAAGTGGCAGCTGCTTCCGGGGTCCGGTACAATACCACCAACGGGGAGGCCCCACGATGCCACTGTTGAACCATTTCCAGCCACCGATCAGCCAGCGCCGCAGCTGGGAAGGTTTTCATGGCCTCTGGGCGGCGACGCTGGTCGAGACGCTCAACGAGGATGTCCTGGGCGATGAGTTCTACGCCGACATGCAGGTCCACATCGGCAGTCGGGTCGAGGTGGATGTCGCCTCGCTGGCTGAGGGCCGGCGGGCAGCCTCTCCGGTCGGCACGGTCGCCGCTCCCGCGTGGACACCACCCGTAACGGACCTGGTCCTGACCACCGTCTTTCCGGACGACCTCGAGGTGCAGGTCTTCGCCACGACGACCGGGGCGACCCTCGTCGGGGCCATCGAACTGGTCAGTCCCGCGAACAAGGACCGGCCGGAGACGCGGCGGGCCTTCGCGGCGAAGTGTGTCGCCTACCTGACGCGTGGCATCGGCCTGATCGTCGTCGATCTGGTGACGAACCGGTTGGCCAACTTGCACAACGAGACGCTGGCCCTGCTCGGCGAAGCAGTCGCGTTCCGAATGCCGGCCGAGGCGACGATCTACGCGGTCGCATATCGGCCACGGCGAACCGAGGCGGGCGACCGAATCGAGATCTGGCCACACGCCTTGACGCTCGGCCAGTCCCTGCCCGTGCTGCCGCTCGGACTGCTCAACGCCGAGACGGTGCCGGTCGATCTGGAGACGACGTACATCGAGGCGTGCCGGCGGAGCAAGCTGGCACCTTGACAGCCTGACGCTGGAGGACGTTCCGTCATGAACTGGCTCGCCCACGCATTGCTGTCCACGCCAGACGTCACGTTCCGACTCGGCAACTTGACGGCCGACCTCGTCAAGGGTTTTGCTCCATCGACGGTCCGAGCAGCGGGATGACTTGCGACAACTCAGCAAGCACAATCAGGAAACTCCCCCTTCCTCGGATCATTGAGATGTCGGACTGAAAGCACACGAAACGCCGCCACACCGTATCGGCGACCGCTTCGGTAGTGCTTCAACCGCCGCGATCAGTTCGCCAACCTGCCCAGCCAGATCGGCCCGGGTGAAGACGACCACGACTGGTGGGACCAGAATGGGAAAGGCTCGCAGTCGAGCGTCGAAGTCGGTGATCAATCGGGCCATTTCGGCGCTGCTGATGGTCCGCACTGGTCCAACGACCACCACCGGTCTCTGCTTCCAGATCCGGGTGATCTGGGCCAGGTAGTTCGCCGGCCGGACCGGAGGCATCGGGTCCTCCGCGAAGAGACAACAAACCGTCACCAACCAGGTAACTATCGCCAGGACCACGACGTGTTGTCGGGGCCGGATACCAGGTCTGGACATGATCCCCTCCACTGACGATTCTGCGACAGCTGTCGACCAGTCTACCGTACCATCAGCGCCGCATCGACGTTGAGCAGCAGGTTCGCGACGACACTCGCCGCAGCAAGATCCGCCAGCGGCAGATCCTTCGCCATCGGCTTCGCACCGACGGACAGGTACTTGCGGGCCGCCTCCGGGTCCTTCGCGAATCGCTCCTTCTGTGCGGCGAACGCCTTCACGAGCAGGGCCTTCTCCGGAGCCGTCGGCGCTCGCGTCGTCGTCACGCGGAAGGCCCACGTCAGATTCTCCTCATCGGTGCCCGCGTGACGCAACAGGCGTTCGCCCAGTCCGCGGGCTGACTCGACGAACTGCGGGTCGTTCAGCAGCACCAGCGGCTGCAACGGCGTCGTCGTTGTCTGCCGCCGGGCGACGCACACCTCACGGTTGGCGGCGTCGAACGCGAGCATGTTGGGTGGCGGTGCCGTCCGCCGCCAGAAGGTGTACATGCTTCGCCGATACAACCCCTCGCCCCGATCGGCGACGTACGGCGGCAGAAACGGATTCTGCGACTTCCACAGTTCGCCGGGAGAATAAGGCCGAACCGAGGGACCGCCAATCTTCTCGACGAGCAGACCACCGGCGAACAGGGCTGTGTCGCGCAGCATCTCGGCCGACAGACGCCAACTCGGGCCACGGGCCAGCAGCACGTTGTCCGGATCGCGTTCACGCAGGGCTGGCGTCGTCGTCGAACGCTGGCGATAGGTCGCCGACAGGACGATAGTCCGGAGCAGATCCTTCACGTTCCAGCC
>CAYYJM010000073.1:0-2505 GCA_964471755.1 uncultured Alcaligenaceae bacterium | reverse complement strand
AAATCGCGAGCCAGAGCGTCGAGCAGGTCCGGATGCGACGGCAACGCTCCCTGGACGCCGAAGTTGTCCGCCGTGGCGACGAGACCCCGACCGAAGCAGAGTTGCCAGAAGCGATTAACGGCGACCCTGGCCGTGAGCGGATGACGCGGGCCTGTCAGCCAGCGGGCCAGGCCGAGCCGGTCGCGGGGCGCTCCCTCTGGAAAGGCGGGCAGTGACGCCGGTGTGGCACGTTCGACCGGCCGATCACGCGGAGCGTCGTACTCGCCGCGACGCAGAATGTGAGCCGGCCGCTGACCTGCCATCTCGGTCATGGTCATGATCTCGTTGATGCCCGTCTGGGTGGCGAAGTAGCCCTTCCGGGCCGCAGTCAACTCGGCCCGTGCCTTCGCCGTCTCGGTGTCGATGGCTGACAGGTAGTAGTCACGCAGGCTGGCCGCTTCCTTCTTCTCCAGGGCCACTGTCAGGGCCTTGCCATCGAACAACTGGGCGATCTCGATGTCGCTCAGAAAGCGGTCGGCGATGATCAGTTCGTCGATCATCGCGTCCTTGAGGCCGACGCTGCGGAAGCGTTCGCCGAAGGTCGGGCCACTGCCGCCGGCTTGCAGATTCTTCGTCAGGCCATTCCGGACGACCTCGCAGGCCGCCGGCCGACCATCGATCCAGAGACGCAGGCCAGCGGCGGTTCCCGAACCGTCGTGGCCGACGCCGACAGGGACCCAGCGACCGACCGGCAGCGGCTCCTTCGTGCGGATCGCGGCGGCGTTGCCCGGCCAGAAACGGACCAGGGCGATCTGCAATCGGCCCTCGTCGAGCTTGCATTCCGTGCCGTGGAAGCCCGTGTCGGTGCCGCTCATGCGATGAAAGACGATGGCCGATTTCAGAGTCGTAGGAAGATGCAGCCAGAAGGTCATCGTCCAGTCTTCATGCCGCTCCATCGAGCCGAGCAGTTTCGGGAAGTTGACCGGATCGTCGCCGCTGAAGCGTAGGGCCTGACCGGTCTTGCCCTCGACAAAGACGTTGGCCGACGCCGTGTTCCCGGCCGACTGGCCCGCGACACGGTTGGCGAGAGCCAGACCCGAGGCCGGCCGATCCAGCGCGAACGAGCCGATCCGGCCAGGAATCTCCGGCTTCAAATCGTCCTTCGCCAGCCAGAGTCGGAAGGCCGTCTCGCGTTCCCGAGCGATCCGGGCGAGGGCCTGCTCCTTCGCCTTGACCGCCGCGGCCTGAGTGCGGAGCGCTTCCTCCTGGGCCGGCGTCGGCAGTGCCAGCGTCGGCGTCGGTCGGAAGGCGGCACTGTCGTAGGTGCCCCATTCGTCGATGTTGTTGAAGAACGCTGACAGCGCGTAGTAATCGCGCTGCGTGAGCGGATCGAACTTGTGATCGTGGCAGCGCGTACACTCGAAGGTCAGGCCGAGAAACGCCGTGCCGAACGTGTGGACGCGATCGGCGACGTACTCCAGCCGCCACTCTTCCGGGATGCTGCCGCCCTCGCCGGTCATCCGGTGCAGGCGATTGAAGGCCGTCGCCAGGCGCTGCTCGCGTGTCGGTTTCGGCAGGCAATCGCCGGCCAGTTGCCAGGTCAGGAATTTGTCGTAGGGCAGGTTGTCGTTGCAGGCCCGGATGACCCAGTCACGGTAGGGCCAGACGTTTGTGTCGGCGTCGGACTGGTAGCCGAACGAGTCGGCATAGCGGGCCACGTCGAGCCAGTCGATGGCCATCCGCTCGCCGAAGCGCTGCGAGGCGAGGAGCCGATCGACGACCTTCTCGTAGGCCCGGTCGCCGTCATCGGCCAGGAAGGCGTCGGCTTCCACTGGAGTCGGCGGCAGACCGGTCAGCGTGAAGGTGACACGGCGGAGCCAGTCCTCCCGGCTCGCCTCGGGCGATGGCTTCAGTTTCTCGGCATCGAGCCGGGCGAGGACGAAGTGATCGAGACGGTTTCGCGGCCATTTCATTGCGGAGACGGTCGGTGTCGGCACCTGGTTGGGCAGGGGCAGGAAGGCCCAGTGTGGCCGGTACTCGGCCCCCTGGGCGATCCAGCGCCGGAGGGTGGCGATTTCGTCGGCCGACAGGCTGAGGTTCGTCCGTTTCGGCGGCATGCGCGTCGCATCGGTGGCGCAGATGCGCGTGACGAGCGGGCTCTTCTCCGGCTTGCCAGGAACGATCACGCCCGCCTGGATGGCGTCTTCGCGGACATCGAGTCGGAGGTGGGCCTTGCGCACCTTCGGATCGGGGCCGTGGCAGAAGAAGCAGCGATCGGAGAGGATCGGCCGGACGTGGAAGTTGTAATCGACCTTCGCTCCGCTCGGCGGCGCGGCGACGACTGTCGGCGTGAGCAAGAGGAGCAGGGAGAACGGCAGGGATGCGCGTGCCATGAGCGCCTCGGCAGGTCGGGGGTTGGCGAGACGGTTACTCTACCCGATCCCGGCCGGGCTAGCAATCGCCCAGAACCAGCGGGCTGACGCCCAATGCCTGTAACTTAAGGGGGTGCTGCGGGTAGGATATGGA
>CAYYJM010000072.1:16749-24003 GCA_964471755.1 uncultured Alcaligenaceae bacterium | reverse complement strand
ACCTCGTCGGCCGCCTCGCAAGGGCCGACCGATGACAGTGAGTCGCGAAATGCTCGTTGATCGGATTGGAAAGGTTCGGGCGGCCTTGTCGGCTAATGATTCAGAATGACACGCGCCGGCCGATGTCCGTTGCTTGACCGGAGCGGTGTCAGCGGCACTATTTCGGTGGGTGGACGATGGACAGCTGGGCGCTGTGAAAGGAGACTGCGATGACCGGACACGAGGTGACGCCGGGTTTCGAGTTGGTGGATGCTGACCTGGAACATGTCGTGGCAGGCAAGACCGGCGGTATACTGGCGATCACTCTGGTTGGCATCGGTTTTGTCGAAACGGTCGCTTCGCACATTGCCAACCGTCGTGTGCCGGTCTGACCCGTGATGGGGCGGGCTCTCCGAATCCGGTGAGCCGATCCAGGAACTGGTCGGCTCCACCGGGTGAACCGGTTCTCGACGCACGTTGTGGCGCTCACTTCCCGAGCAGTTCCTGCGCCAGTTGCTCGGCATCGTAGAGTTTCCGCAGCGCCTCCAGCACCGCCTTCGAGTGGACGGCGACGTGTCGAGCCTGTACGTCGGTGTAGACGAAATTCCGCACCAGACCATGTCGGTTGCGATCGAAATTGATGCCGACCAGTTCGCCGGCCCGGTTCAGGACCGGGCTGCCCGAGTTGCCGCCGATCGTGTCGGCCGTCGAGACGAAGTCGAACGGCGTCGTCAGGTCGAGCTTCGCCTTTCCTTCACGCCATCGGCTCGGCAGCTCGAACGGCTCCCGGTGTCCCTGTGCCTCGGCTCGCTCGAACGCGCCGCCGAAGGTCGTGTGGAACGGCACCTTCGCCCCCTCGACCTCGTAGCCCTGGACGACGCCGAACGCCAGTCGCAGAGTGAACGTCGCGTCCGGAGCGACGGCCGTGCCCAGGACGGCGAAGCGAGCCTGAGCGATCCGGCCATTGCCCTGCCGTTCCGGCTCCTCGACCTCGTTCTCGTACCGACGACGCACACTCCGAGCCTCGCCATCGACGAGTCGGGCGAAGACGATCATCGCGTCCTTGCTCGCGTCGATGCCGGCCTGACCGTCCTTCGCCAGGGCTCGCCGGATGGCCGGATCGGCCAGGTTCGTCCCGGCGAGCAACTCCTCGGCCCGGTCGGCCGGCGACTTGCCGGCGAGAGCCTGGACCACGAGCGGATGTTCGCCGCCGAGTTGCTCCGCCAACCAGCTCAGACTCGCCGTCAGGCGAACGCGCTCGACCTCGACATGAATCGGAGCCGGCGAGAAGAGTTGCAGTTCGAGCGACTCCAGGGCACTGTCGCGGTACTCGCGCAGACGCAGGGTGTTGTCGCGCGGCTTCTCGGCAGCCAGGCGAACGAGGTGCCGGGCGATGCGAAACAACTGGCTATCGAAGGCGTCACCGCGTTCGAGCAGGGAGTACTGCGTCTCGAACTCGCGCAGGGCGTCCTGGGCCTTCGCCACCTGCTCCCAGGCGTCGCCGACCTTCGCCTTCAGAGCCGGGTCGGTGGCCACCTTTGCACGAAGCTCCTTCTCCTCCACGGCCTTCCGGGCCAGGACGCTCGGCGTGAGCAGACCCTGGTACATGCCGGTGTACGCCTTCCGGGCGTTGGCCACGCGATGCAGATCCTCGCCCGCCATCTTGCGCTGGGCCGGGCCGCGCGCGCTGAACTGCTCCAGGATCGCCTCCAGCATGCGCAGCCGACCCAGGAGGTACGGTAGCGTCACATCGCGGCGATGCTTCAGTTTCGTCAGCGTCTCCAGCCGGTTCGTCGTGCCGGGATGCCCCGTGACGAAGACGAGATCCCCCTCAGCCGGGCCGGTCGGCGACCACTTCAGGTAGTGCTTCGCCCGCACCGGCTGGCCGTTCTCGTAGGCCCGGAAGAAGCAGACGTCGAGGTTGAAACGCGGATACTCGAAGTTGTCCACGTCGCCGCCGAAGAAGGCGATGCCCTGCTCGGGAGCCATCACCAGGCGGACATCAGTGTACTTCTTGTAGCGGTAGAGATGGTACTTGCCCCCCTGGTAGAGCGTGACCACGTCGCTCCGCAGACCGGTCTTCCCGGTCGATTCCTGCTCGATCTTCGCCATCATGCCACGGCGGGCGGCACCGGCATCGGCGGCGGTCATTCCCTCCTTGACGGCTCCCTCGACCGTTGCCGTCACGTCCTCGATGCTGATCAGCACGTTGAGTTCCAGGTCGGGACACTTCAGTTCCTGCTCGCGTGTCCGGGCCAGGTAGCCGTCGCGGAGGTAGTCCTTGTCCGGCGGGCTGAGCTTGGCGAGCGAGTCGGCTCCGATGTGGTGGTTGGTCACGATCAGCCCTTCCGGCGAGACGAACGAGCCGGAGCCGCCGCTATTGAAGCGCACTGAGGCGAGCTGGGCTCGTTCCAGCCAGGCGTCGGTGATCGCGAAGCCGTACTTCTCCTTGAGCAGCTGGCGGGGTGGGTCGTTGAGCAGCCACATTCCCTCGTCGGCACGAACGGTCGTCATCAGCGCGAGGCTCCCAAGGATCAGGACAGCGGCGGTCGAAACGGCGCGCGGCATGGTATCGGCTCCGGGTGAAGGCGGGCTGAAGGAGATTGTACAGACGCAGAGACAGAGGGGAGGCGCACGCCGAGAACTCCGGGCGTGGTCGCGCCCGGAGCAAGCCGCCGAGCGAGACGCTCAGCCGCGATTCTTGACGATCATGACCTCGACGATGGTCAGGGCCTGGTCGCCGCTGATGTGCAGTTTCTTCTGGAGACTGTCGAGGAAGACCTTCTCCTCTTCCTCGATGCCGCCATCGGCCAGGAGCAGGTCGCAGGCGTTGGCGAAGGCGGTCTCACGCATCTCGGTGGTGAGGACCGGCGCGCAGGCACCCAGCACCTCTTCGGGGCCCATCCGCTTGAGCATGCCGATGAGGCGATTGATCATCGAACCGAACTTGTCATTGGACCAGTTATCGTAGAGGCGCATCCGGCCCAGGATCGTGGTCAGGCCGCGTGCTTCCTCGTCGCTGATGTGACCATCGGAAGCCACGGCGGCCAGAAGAACGCCGGCGAAAGCCTCCGCCTTGGTCAGCTCTTTCTTCTCCTTGCCCCCGCCGAACAGGCCATCGAACAAACCCATGGACAGCTCCTTGAAGGATGCCGATACCCGAGGTGAACACGACTCGGATCGACGACGGTCGATCCGAGATCCCTGGTGTATCATCTCCACAAGTTGTCCCGATTGCAAGCGCGGATGCGATCGGGTGGCGAGAAACTCCGCCCGCTTACTTCTTGTGTTCCTTCTCCTCGAACGAGCCATCGATCGGCTTGCCATCGACCTTGCCCACGACGGTCCCGGCGAAATCCGCCTCGTTGGCGAAGCTGTCGTGCTGGCCGACAAACCGGGACGACTTGCCGGACGGGTCGTCCTTCTGCGGCGACGCCTTCAACTCGACCGTGAAGGCCGGTACGACCTTGCCGTTCTCGGCCTTGGTTTCCTTGACGCTCAGTTCGAGTTTGTCGACCGCGATCGGAACCGCGGTCTTCTCATCGTCACCGAGGATGTACAGGGTCGCTTCCTTCTTGCCGTGATCCGGCTTGAACTCGGCGTGATACTTGCCCAGGTCGAAGATGACCCCGCCGTGCGGTCCCTCGCCATGTTCATGGTGACCGTTGCTCTTGACGACGTTGTCCTTCTCCTTCTTGGCGGTGGTCGGCGTCGAGCTGCACCCGACCGCCGCGACCAACACCAGCAGTCCCAGCATCTTGATCCGTGTCATCGCTACGTCCTCTCCTTGCAATGATGGCGGCGAAGTGCCGCCTTCTGAAAACCGCCGACAAGCCGGCGGCTAAATGGCGACACCGTCGTCGCCGTGAATGATCCGCTCGGCATCCCGACCGCTGAACCGCCAGAACAGGCCGGGATGGAGCAGGAATTCGCACAGAGTCGAGGTGATCAATCCGCCCAGGATCACTGTCGCCACGGGGTAGAGAATCTCCAGGCCGGGCTTGCGGCCGCCCAGGACGATCGGCAGCAGAGCGATGCCGGCCGTCAGAGCCGTCATCAGCACCGGAGCCAGCCGCTCCAGGCTGCCACGCAGGACCATCTGCGGCGTGAAGCTCTCCCCTTCCTCCTTCATCAGGTGAAAGTAGTGCGTCACCAGCAGGATGCCGTTCCGCACGGCGATGCCGCCCAGCGAGACGAACCCGACCAGGCTGGCGACCGTCAGCGTCTGCCGGGTCAGGGCCAGGGCGAGGACGCCACCAATGAACGCCGTCGGCACGGCGTTCATGATCTGCAACGCCACTCGCATCGACGGATAGAGCGTCAGCAGCACGAAGAAGATGCCGATCAGCGACACGCTCGCCAGGCCGGCGATCAGCAACGTCGCCGAGCGCTGCGCCTCGAACTGGCCGCCGAACTCCAGGAAGTACCCTTCCGGCAACGGCACCTCGGCACGCACCCGCTGCTCGATCTCGGTCGCCACGGTGCCGAGATCACGACCCATGACGTTGCACCGGACGGTCTGCTTGCGCCGGACGTTCTCGCGGTTGATCAGGTTCGGCCCGCTAGCCGTCGTCGGAAAGTCGGCCACGTCCTTGAGGCGGATGCGGCCGCGATTCGCTGGCAGGTCCAGGCGCAGTTCCGCCAGTCGATCCGGATCGCTGCGGTACTCCGCGGGCAGGCGGACCACCAGGTCGAAGCGGCGCTGCCCCTCCAGCACCTGGGAGACGGCCTCGCCCTTCATCGCCGCCTGGACGAAGTCGGCGACGTATTGCCGGCTCAGGCCGTGATAGGCGAGGTCGGCCGGGCGCAGCACGACGTGCATCTCCTCGACGCGCTCCTGCGGATCGATGATCGGCATGGTCACGCCGGGCACGGCGGCGACCACGTCGCGGATGCGCTCGGCCAGCCGGCGCAGTTGATCCAGGTCGTCGCCGTAGACCTTGATCGCCACCTGGGCATTGACTCCGGAGAGCATGTGGCTGATCAGGTGCGACAGCGGCTGCTCGGCATCCATCTCCACTCCGGGCACGTGTTCACGCAGATCGGTGAGCAGGAGCTTCAGGAACTCGTCACGCCGGTAGTCGGCGTCCGGGTTCATCGTCAGGATATATTCGCTCCGGTTGACCGGCTCGACGTGTTCGTCCAGTTCGCCCCGGCCGGTTCGCCGCGAGTAGCTGAGGATCGGCCCGTCGGGGTTGTCCGGCGACTTGCGCAGGCGGTCGAGCCGGACGTCGAGCCGGCCGGCCACCTCGTTGGAGGCGGCCAGCGACGACCCGTTGGGCAGGGCGACGTTGAGCTGGACGCTGCCCTCGTCGAACTTCGGCAGGAAGTCCGTGCCGAGGCGTGTCATCAGCCAGGCGCTGAGGCCGACCAGGACCCACGTCGCCAGAAGCAGGACGCCCGCTCGCCGCATGCTGAAGCGGACGAGGAAGCCGGCAATCCACTTCAGCACGCGCAGGAGCAGTCCGTCCTTGTGCCCGTGCGTTCCTCTCGTGTTGCCGAGCAGGTAGTACGACAGCACCGGCGTCACGGTCAGCGACACGAGCAGCGACGCCAGGATCGAGACGATGTAGGCGACCCCGAGCGGAACGAAGAGCCGGCCCTCGACGCCGGTCAGGGCGAACAACGGCACAAACGCCAGGACGACAACTGCCGTGCCGAAGACGATCGCCGAGCGGATTTCCTTGCTCGCCTCGTAGACGACGATCAGGGCCGGCCGGGGATTCTCCAGCAGCGCGTTCTCGCCGAGCCGCCGATGGATGTTCTCGACATCCACGATGGCGTCATCGACCAGCTCGCCCATCGCCACGGCGAGGCCGCCCAGGGTCATCACGTTGATCGACAGCTCCGTCCCCGACAGCCAGCCGATCATGCGAAAGACCAGCGTCGTGATGACCAGTGACAGCGGAATGGCAGTCAGGGTGATGAGCGTCGTTCGCAGGTTGAGCAGGAACAGAAACAGGACGATGACGACGAGGCCGGCACCGATGATGAGCGCCTCCTCGACGTAGTAGATGCCGCGATCGATGAAGCGGCGCAGCTGGAACAGACCCACGTTGACGGTGACGTCGGGCAGCGACGCCTCCACCTCGTGCAGGGCCGCCTCGACCTGCTCGGTCAGGTGGCGCGTATCGACGTGCGGCTGCTTGACCACGGTGATGACCACGCCGACCTCGCCATCGACGCTGGCGTCGCCGCGCTTCGGAGCGGGGCCTTCCTCGACCCGGGCGACGTGGCCGAGCAGCACCGAGCGGGCCGGGTTCACCTTGACCGGCACGCTGAGTAGTTCGCTGACCACCTCGGCTGGGAGAGGCCCGAGTCGGCCCAGGACGCGCACGGCCCGCTCGGTCGAGCCCTCCTCGAGGAACCCGCCGCTGGCGTTGAGGTTGTTCGCACGCAGGGCCGCCTCGACCTCCTGCAGCGACACGTCGTACTCGCGCAGTTTGTCCGGATTGACCAGCACCTGGTACTGCTTGCGGTCGCCGCCCACGAGGATGACCTCGGCCACGCCGGGGATCTGGAGCAGACGCGGCCGGACGACCCAGTCGGCCAGGCCACGCAGGGCCATCCGGTTCTCGCGCGGGGTCTTTCCTTCCCGCCCGGGAGCGTTCGGCTTCCAGGTCAGGCCAACCTGCATCACCTGACCCATGATCGACGTCGGCGGCATCATGATCGGCCGGATGCCTTCGGGAACCACGACGCTCGCCAGACGCTCGGTCACGACCCGGCGGGCGTCGCGCACTTCCGTGCGCCAGCCGAAGTCGATGTAGATGACGGTCAGCCCCGGGCCGGACTGGCTCCGGACGGTCTCGACGCCGGCCGCGCCGAGCAGGGCCGTCTCGATCGGCCAGGTGACGAGCGTCTCGACCTCCTCCGGCGACAGCCCGGGGCACTCGGCCATGATGACGACGCGAGGCCGATCCAGGTCGGGGAAGACGTCGATCGGCAGAGTCGTCGCCAGGTAGCCACCGCCGACGAGCGCGGCAATGCACAGGGCCAGGACGATGGCCCGATGACGGAGGGCCAGCCGAATGATCGCGTTGAGCATGGCGGCGGTTCCCTTACTCCTCGTCACCGTTCTTGTGCAGGCTGCCGTCGGCATGCATGTGGTAGCCCTTCGGCACGCTGCTCGACTGGGACTCGGTCATCCGGGCCAGGTAGCCAGCTGCGTTGCGCACGACGTAGGAGCCCGGCACGATCGCGCCGTCGTTGGCCAGGACGACCTGATTGCGATCGGTCAGCACGACATGCACGGGGCGACGGACAAACGTGTTC
>CAYYJM010000072.1:6116-16739 GCA_964471755.1 uncultured Alcaligenaceae bacterium | reverse complement strand
TCGGCTCCACGCCGGGCGACGGCGTCCGCCGGCAGGACGAAGACGCCATCGAGGCGCTCGACCGGGATGTGCAGCCGGGCGGCCTGACCGGGTCGGTAGCGCCACAGGGTCACGCTCGGGTCGCTGCCCGTCCCGCCGGGCGGATTGACCGTTCGGCCCTGGTTGGCCAGCGGCACCAGGAAGCCGACCGTCCGGCTGGCCGGGTCGATGGTGTTGCCGATCTGGGTGATGACGAAGCGCTGCGGCGGCGGGAACGTGCCATCGCGTACGGCCGCCGTGAGTCGGGCAGCGGAGCCCCACCAGGTCGTCGGCTCGACGGCCCCGCCGAGGGCCAGGCTCAGCAGGGCGACCGCGTCCCGATCGCCCGCGAAGCCCTCGCCGAGTTCGATCTCGACGGGCCAACCCTGCCGGGTGGCCGCCTCGATCTGGGCGAGTTCGTCGCGGAAGGCCCGCCCCTCGACTACCAGATCGGAATGGTCGGCCAGCAGGCAGAGCGTCTGGCCCGCCTCGACCTTCTGGCCCAGGGACACGCGGAGTTCTTGCAACTCAAACTCAGCCGCGTCGCCGGGATGGTCCCGGTGCGGCCCTTCGATGGTCATTTTCCGCACGAACCGTCCCGCGGCGGCCTCAGTGATCTGCTGATCGGAAAAGCCTCGGGCCCGCAGCTCGGCCTCGAACCCCTGGGCCGCGACGCGGAGGCGGGTCAGCTGACTGTTCGCCTCGGTCATCCGGGCCGCCGGTAGCACCGACGCGGCCCGGGTGAGGCGGCGCTTGAGGTTCTCGGCCAGGACGATGTCCTGCGAGGTCTTGAACAGGTCTGCCTGCGTCGTCTGGAGCGGTTCGTCCAGCAGCGTCAGGGTGACCAGCGGCATTCCGGGCAGGATGGTCTTTCCCGGAAGCTGATGGATGGCCGACACGATGCCGGCCACCGGGGCACTGATGCCGCGGTCGGTTCGTCCGGGCCGATCGATGACGGTGCCCGGCAACGTGAGCGTCCGCCAGTACGACCGGGGCCGGAGCGGCTCGACGATCAGGCCGAGGGACCGGATCGCCTCGTCGGTCAGCAGAACACGATCTTGCAGGGAGAGATTCGTCGGGCCGGTTTCGGCCTCGGCCGGCTTCTCGGCCACGATCAGCGGCAGCCAGAGGTGGCGCGTGAAATAGCCAGCGGCGACGAGACCGCCAAGGAGTAGAACCGCCACGCTCTGCAAGGCGATGCGAATCCACATGGTTCCTCCAATCCCGCCCGGCCAGATCCGGGTCGGAGAAGGGGCAAGGATCAATTCGTTCCGGTGGTTTTGACGGACGACGGATCGGCGCGTACGAGGACGCCGAGCGAAGTGAAAGAGTGATCAGATCAGAAGGGTCAGGAGTTGCAGGTAGCGCGGACAGTCGGGCGCAGGCGGTGGATGCGACCAGGAGACGACCACCTCCACGGGGCCGAGCTGGATGTCCACTACGGGAATGGCCTGTGCCACGCTCCAGCCCATTGCCGGATCGCCCACCAGTTCCGTTGAGCCACGCGAGAGCAGGACGTCGGTGACGATGCTGATCGCGTCGTCATGCTCCTCCGGCTGATCGGCGGGTGGTGGCGCGTCGGAGTGCGCGGGATGTTCCGCGTGGTGCTGGCAAGTTGTTCCGGCTGGGAAAGACAGGTGGATGTGAGGCCGGGTTTCGTGCCCGGCCGGAGTCGTTTCCGCGTGACAACGGTTGAACTGCGCCGACTGGATCATTGGCAGACAGAAAACCAGGAGGACGGAGACGACACGACGGTACATACTGACATTATACCTCCCGCTCGCCTCCGTGTCGCCTTCAAAATTGCGGCAGTTCGACGCGGACGCCGCCCTTCATCGCCGACTCATGAGCGCACAGGCCGACCATGGTCCAGTTCGCCGAGGTGACGGCATCGGGCAGGGCTGCTCGCTGGCCCAGGACGGCCATCAGGAAGTTGTGCGCCAGGTGCGGATGGCTGCCGCCGTGACCGCCGCCCTGGATGAACGACAGTGAGTTCGGATCCTGGATCGCGGCCGGCTGCGTGAACTTGCGAATCGGCTCGGGCAGCAACGAGGCGAAGTCCGGCACCTTGACCCGCTGCGGAATCTGCGCCTCGGTCAGCGGCTTCGCCGGCGTGTTCTTCGTGTGGAGGATCGGATCCTCGTCCTCGACCTGCTGCCACTCGAACGACTTCAGGGAACCGGTCACGTCGAAGCTCTCGCGATACTGTCGGGCCACGTCGAAGAGGCTGCGCGTCACCTCGGCGACGACGTCGCTATCGGCGATCTTGAACGTCGCCGTCTCGACGGCGAAGGGGCTGTTGTAGCGGGTGATCAGTTCGTCGCGGATGCGGCCGGAGCCGTGGCAGACGACGCTCTCGGCCAGCTTGCCGAGCAGGGCCAGGCAGGGGCTGACGCAGTGCGTCGCATACCACATCGGCGGCAGACCGGGCCAGTAATCGGGCCAGCCGTCCATGTCCTGCTGATGGCTGCCGCGCAGGAACTGGACGCGCCCCAGTTCGCCCTTGTCGCATAGCTCCTTGACGAAGAGGTACTCGCGCGCGTAGACGACGGTCTCCATCATCATGTAGACCTTGCCGCTGGTCCGCTGCGCCTCGACGAGCTTGCGGCAGTCGGCGATCGTCGTCGCCATCGGCACGGTGCAGGCGACGTGCTTGCCGGCCTGCAGCGCGAGCAGGCTCTGCGAGGCGTGATCCGGGATGGGCGAGTTGATGTGGACCGCGTCGATGTTCGGGTCCTTGAGCATCTCGTGGTAGTCGGTGTAGCGGGCCTGAATGCCGTAGCGGTCGCCGACCTTGTCCAGCTCGCCCTTGTTACGCCGGCAGATGGCGTACAGTTCGGCGTTGGGATGGGCCTGGTAGATGGGAATGAACTCGCCGCCGAAGTTCAGTCCGACGATGGCGACGCGCACCTTCTTGTCGCTGGCCATGCTTGCTCCTCGCAGAGAGATCGCGTTGGGGAAGTGCGCTGAAGATAGGACGGTACACCGCCGATGGCAAGAGGCGATCTGACAGGGCCGGACGGCAGCACAACCGCCGGCTCCACATCGCACCTGTTACTCGTCAGCGTCCGGCCGACTGAGCCACGGCGGCCGGACTCGCCGCGGCGGTTCGTTCAGTGCCCGCAGGAACGCCTCCAGGTCGGCCAGGTCCTGCCGGTTCAGCCCGAGCGGCTTCAACAAGGGCGATTTCGTCGGGAAGTTCAGATCGTCCTTCTCATGGTCCTTGCGCCGCAGCGTCGGCATGCCGGCGTTGTACATGCGTAGCACACCGTCCAGGGCGAACAGTCCGTTGTGCATGTACGGCCCAGTCCGGCCGATGTTCCGCAGTGGCGGCGTCCGAAACGCTCCGACGTCTTTGCGGTCCTTCGTCACCCGGAACCGACCCAGGTCCTCGAACTCCCGGCCATAGTAGCTCAGACCGACGTCATGGAACTTGCCGTCGGAGAACGCCGGGCCATTATGGCAATTCAGGCACCGGGCCTCTGTCCGAAACAGGTGCAGGCCGCGCACCTCGGCGTCGGACAGCGCGTCCTTCTTGCCGGCCAGGAACGCGTCGAAGCGACTCCGCCCGCTCACCAGCGTCCGCTCGTAGCAGGCGATGGCCTCGGCGGCTCGTTCCGCCGTGATTACCGGATCGCCGAACGCCGCCTGGAACAGTTCCGGGTAGCCTTCCACCTTCTCCAGGCGAGCGGCGAGCGTCTCCTTCTCGGCCCGCATCTCGTCCGGGTTCGCCAGCACGGCGAGCGCCTGCGATTCGAGCGAGCCAGCCCGGCCATCCCAGAAGTACGGCCCGAGGAAGGCCGCGTTCAGGACGGCCGGTGCGTTCCGTTTCAGGGCCTTGCGGTCGTGGCCAAACGACACGGTTCGACCATCGGCCCAGGCCAGGTCCGGGTCGTGACAGCTCGCGCACGCCATCTGACGGGTGCCGGATAGTCGGCCGTCGAAGAAGAGCGCCTTACCCAGGTCCGCCTTCTCCAGTGAGAACGGGTTGTCCTTCGGGTGTTCGACTGGCGGGACCGACCCGATCTCTCGATGCGCCACGCCCGGATCGAGGGTCGGCTTTGGCCACTCCGCCGACGGCCGGAGGTACGCTGTCCGAAGTTCAGCCGCACGGGCGGCTGCGACCGCTGGCGTCTGCTCCGGACGCGGCGGTCGCTTGCCTGGCGTCTCCTGCGACGTTCCGACCGCCGCGCCGAGTCCGATCCCGATCAGCGCCAGACCGATCCTTACCCAGTGGCTCATCACGGCACCTCCACGTTCACTTCCCCACCGGATTTCGTGATCAGGGCGGCCACCGATGGTGTGCTGACGCTGGCGGACAGAAACCGAACCGACCCGTCCGCCAGCACCACGTTCGCTCCGCCCTGGTGGAACCCGTAGATCGCCTGGTAGTTGTTGCAGTTGACCATGCATTCGCCGCCAGCGGACGACGTGTCGGAGTCGGTTCCGTCCTTGAGGTAGCCGCGCACCAGCCACGAGTTGAACTCGGCCCAGCCACCCAGGGCGTTGTTCGTCCCGGGCTTCTTCACGCCGTTGCGCCAGACGTCCGGTCGGCCGCCGCACTCGACCAGCAGCACCGTATTCGATGACCCGTCCGTGATGGCGGTCAATCGAGTCGGCTTGTTGAAGCCGGACGGGAAGACGCCGGTCGAGTCGCCGGGTTCCGGTGTCACGAACCCGTTCGTGTACTGGGTCGTTCGCACTCCGGATGGAGCGGCGTAGTCCGCCGCGGCGTACGACTTCGTTCCCAGGACGCTGAGCCGGTTGGTTTCCGGCACGGACGGGCACGTCATGATCTGGATCGGCGTCTGGACGATCGGCTGGTTCAGCGGGTCGCTGAAAAGCAGGTCCGACCGATAGTTGTTCCGGACGTTGTCCTGCTCGATGTAAGGCAGGATCTGCAGGCCCCAGTACGACGTCTTCGGGACGTTCGTCGAACCGGGCGGGAACCGGTCGTGCGCGGAGTGGTAGGTATGCAGGGCGATGCCGAGTTGCTTGAGATTATTCTGGCACTTCATGCGCGACGCCGCCTCGCGCACCTTCTGAACCGCAGGCAGGAGCAAGCCAATCAGGACGGCGATGATCGCGATGACGACGAGTAATTCGATCAGCGTGAAGGCGGAACGGTGGCGCACGGCGGCGGCCTCCTTGTACGAGGGAGGGAGAACAGGAGCCGTGAGACTGTCCAGAGGTAAGCGCGGAACCGCATCCCGAAAGAGGAGACAGTGCAAGCTCGGCAGGGTAATCCGTGTTGAGACCAAGTCTCAACACGGGAATTGTAGAACCCGCGCCGAGGTATGTCCAGGTCCGGTGGAGGAATCCGGGACCTGGTCGCGTAGAATGTCGGCGAAAGGACACACTTGCCCCGGTCAGGGCGAATCTTCGGGAGTCGGCCCATGCGTGCCGTGGACGTGATCCGCTTGAAACGCGACGGCGGCGAGCTGCGCACCGCCGAGATCGTCGCCTTCGTCCGTGGCGCCTCGGACGGCTCCTGGCAACCGTACCAACTGTCCGCCCTGCTCATGGCCATCGTCCAGCACGGCATGACGCCGCGCGAGACGGCCGATCTGACCGACGCCATGGTCCACTCTGGCGTCAAGCTCGACCTGTCCGATCTGCCCGGCGTCAAGGCGGACAAGCACAGCACCGGCGGCGTCGGCGACAAGACCTCGCTCATCCTGGCTCCGCTGGCTGCGGCGTGTGGCGTCATCGTGCCGATGATGTCCGGTCGGGGACTGGGCCACACCGGCGGCACGCTCGACAAGCTGGAATCGATTCCCGGCTTTCGGGTCGATCTGACCCTGGACGAGTTCCGCGCCGCCCTCGCGGACATCGGCGTGGCGATGATCGGCCAGACGCGCGAGATCGCCCCGGCCGACCGCACCCTGTACGCTCTGCGCGACGTGACCGCCACCGTCGAGAGCATCCCACTGATCACCGCGTCGATCCTGAGCAAGAAGATCGCCGAGGGGATTGACGCCCTGGTCATGGACGTCAAGTGTGGCAGCGGAGCGTTCATGCAGAGCCGGGCCGACGCGCGTCGTCTGGCCCGGTCGATCCGCGACGTTGCCGCCCTGCACGGCGTCCGCTGCGAGGCCCTCGTCACGGCGATGGAATATCCGCTCGGCCGGATGATCGGCAACATGCTGGAGGTGGTCGAGAGCATCGCCGTCCTGCGCGGCGACGGCCCGGCCGACACGACGGAACTGTCGCTCGAACTGGCCGCACGCATGGTCCACCTGGCCGACTCAACCAGAACGCTGGCTCAGGCTCGTGAACGAGTCCGTGAGGCCCTTCAATCGGGCCGTGGTCTGGAGAAGTTCCGCGCGATCCTCGAGCGACAGGGCGGCGATCCCAGAGTCGTCGATAACGTGTCGCTTCTGCCGCACACGCAGCACCGCCAGCTGATCCAGGCCGACCGGAGCGGCATCTTCCACGGCTTCGAGGCGGGCCTGCTCGGCCGGGCGTGCTGCGTCCTGGGCGCGGGGCGTGAGCGCGTCGATGAGCCAGTCGATCACGCCGTCGGCGCGGTGATCCTGGTCGAGCGTGGTTCACAGATCAACGCTGGAGAACCGCTGCTGGAGTTGCACTACCGCGACGCCGGCCGATTGAAGCAGGCCCTGGAAATCCTGGCGGCCAGCGAACCGGTCGGCGACTCGGCCCCACTGGTGCTGGAGGTGCTGACCGACGACGACCCCGGTGCGCGCGGAGCGTCAACCCCGTGACACCTCGCTCCGGACGCCCCGCGCTCGCCTTACTCATCCAGGAGCGTTCGCAGTGTCTCGGCCATCTCTGGCGGCGACTGGATGGAGATGCCCTCCTCGCCGATCAGGATGCCGAACGGCCGCCAGACGCCCTGGCTCACCCAGAACACTTGCGGACTGAGCGGATGACTCGCCTCGTCGTGCTGGCTCTGGGTGAACGTCTGCAAGAGAGCCAGGCCACGCTGGGTGACCGGCCGACGCAGGGGCAGCGCCAGCAGGACACCGCGATGAGGAATCGACGCCAGCACGCCGTGGGGAGCCGGGTCCGGCAGGAGTTCCTCCAGCAGCAGGGCCCGCGAGCCGTCGTGGTCGTCGCCAACACAGCAGGCGAGCAGACCCGTCAGGGGTTCGACGACCTGGAGCGACCCCGCCGGCGTCCGCTGACGCAGGTTTTCCAGGCCAGCGGCGAACCAGTGGTCACCCGGTTGACCGCTCCCCTCGACCATGTCCTCACGGACGAAGCGCAGGCCGGGCCCCTCCTCGACGACGAGCATGACGGCCAGTTCCGTTTCGGGAAAAGGACGACTCCAGATCGAGATCGGCGGCGTCTTCGGGTACGGCTGCCCAAGACGGACGATGATACGTTCGGTCCGTGAATGAAGATCGTCGCTCGGCGGCCGTTGTGTCAGGCCGATGACAGTGCGGAGATACTCGGCGATGCGTGCCGGCCACTCGGCCGGGGCGTGGTCGCTGAAGCGGCGAAAGAACCGGGTCAGGCCGATGCTCTTGCGGCTGCCCTGGCCATCGGCGAACTCGGCGTTCTCGCCATTGCTGCCCTGATACTGCCAGCCGACGGACGTCGCCGCCTCACGCAGGGCGTCGAGGAAGGCGTCCGGAACGGGAGCGTCGCTCGGAGTCATCGGCCAGACCTCCTTGGAGGGAATGGTTCACGGCACCAGGTCCGTGATGGGGATCGTGACACTGGACAGGGCCAGTGGTGAAACGATGTCACCGGAGAAGAGATCGGTACGCTGGCTGTATCGATGGCCGAATGGCTCGTGCGAATCCGGGACCGGGAGACGATAGACCTCGACCTGGGGCGTGACGAGGTTGACGACCCAGTAGTCGAGGATGCCGGCGGAAGCGTACAGGCTGCCCTTGCGACCGCGATCGAAGGCCAGTGAGGTGTCGGCGATCTCGACGATGAGCAGGGCGCTCGTCGGATGGCCGTTCAGGTAATCAAGTGGCCGGCCAGGGACAATGGCGAGGTCCGGTTCCGGTTCGCTCGTCGCTCCGAGGTCGAGAGGTAACTGCCACCGCACGTGGGAGGCTGGCCGGAAGAGTCCTTCGAGAATCGTGGCCACATGCGCGAGGACGGCTCCGTGGGGCGATCCCTGTGGGCTCATCACCATGAGCAGGCCTCCAATTAACTCGACCCGCTGACCGCGGAAGAAGCCCAGTTCGCCGAGGCGGTGGTATTCCTCCTTGGTCCACGTCCGCTGTCGAATGTCGGCACTCGCTGGAACGGTCGTCATGGCCACGTCCTCGCGGGGAGATTGGTTCCTGAAGTCTATCTCAGTTGGCATCGATCCATCCATGAGATCACCCGGAACCCATCTCCGTAGAGGCGAACCCGTCCATTCCAGACGGAGGCGAGTATCTGTCATTTCGGAACAACTCGAGGACCGTTGCTGAACGTGGGAGATCCCATCAAAGTATACGAATCAAGACCGCTGCGGTGTCGCTGCGATCTCGTCGGAGCATCGGCGGGCCTGCGCTGTTGGCGTTTCCACGGGGTGCGAGGTCGCGGTGGCGCTCCGGACCGCCCTCCGACATCTCGCTACATCTCGCCACTCCGGGGTTGCACTCAGATGCCCGGAATGCGCTTGTCGATCGTCGGCCGGTGCGCGATCATTCACGAAGGACCGCGACGACCCGATGCGAGAGACGACCGATGGCTGAATGCGACCTCGATACGAGCGTCCCGGACTGGGTCGTCGAACATCCCGAAACCCTGGCCGTGTTCCAGGAACTGGGCATCGAGACCTGTTGTGGCGGCAAGTCCCTGGCGTACGCCTGCCGCGAACAGGGACTCGATGCCGCAATGGTTCTGGCCCGACTCCACCGACTGATCGCGGCGAACGCTGAATCGAACCAGCCACCCCGGCCGGGTTCCTGACCGCGTTGCCACGGAGGATCGACGATGCGACCACTGGCTCTCCTCCTCGCGCTGCTCTCGTCAGGTCTGCTGACCTCGCTGGCGAGGGCAGATTCGAGGGGGACGGAACCGGCATCGCCGTCGCCGATTTCGATCGTGACGGCGTTCTCGATGTCTACGCCACGTCACTGCGCCAGGGGGCCAGCCGGCTCTACCGCGATAAGGGGGATGGCACCTTTGCCGACGTGAGCGAAAAGGCTGGCGTCCTGCTCAAGACCGCGGCCCGCTCCTGCGCCTGGAGCGACATCAACGGCGACGGCTGGCCGGACCTCTTCGTTACCTGTCCGAAGGGGCCGAACATCCTCTTCCGCAACCGGGGCGACGGCACGTTCACGAACATCGCACCGGCGACGGGATACCGCGTCGAGGTGACCTTTCCGGCCACGGGCAAGGTGGTCGTTCGCGAGAACGTCGCGCCGGGACAGCGTCTCGTGGTCAAGGAGGAGTGACCTGGCGTTCGGAGTCACCTCTTCATCGCCGCCAGCTGTTCGGTCAGTACCTGGCGGGCGACATCCGTCGATGCCTTGCCACGGGTCGCCTTCATCACCTGGCCGAGTAGAAAATTGAAGACCGCCTCCTTGCCGCCGAGATACTGCTGCACCTGGGTCTGGTTCGCGGCCAGCACCCCGGCGATGATCGTGCCGATCTCGCCCGTGTCGGAAACGACCTCCAGGCCCTTTGCCCTGATCACCGCGGCCGGGTCCTCGCCGGTGACGATGACGTCCTTGAAAACGTCCTTGGCGCTGTTCGCGTTGACCTTCTTCCCCTCGACGAGCTTCACCAGTGCCGCCAGTTGTTCCGGCGTCGTCTTCACGTCGGCGATGTCGCCGGTGGCGATGACGTCTCGATCCTTGAGCAGTCGGAACACCTCGCCGATCATCCAGTTGGCGATCGTCTTGGGACTGCCGCCGAACGCCTTCACCGCCGCCTCGAAGTACTCCGCCACCGGCCGATCGACGGACAACACGCCGGCATCGTACGCCGACAGACCCAGTTCGCTCTGGAAGCGGGCCAGCTTGGCCTCGGCCAGTTCCGGCAGCGCTGCCCGGACCTGCTCGACCAGCGCCCGGGCGACCTTGAACGGCGGCAAGTCCGGCTCAGGGAAGTAACGGTAATCGTGGGCGTCTTCCTTGCGCCGCATCGAGTAGACGTCGGCCCGGTCGGCATCCCAGCCGAGCGTCGATTGACGGATCGTCTTGCCGGCCCGGACCATCTCGATCTGGCGGGCGATCTCGCGCGTCGAGGCCGCTTCCAGGGTGCCGAAGCTGTTCAGGTTCTTGATTTCCGTCCGCGTGTTGAGTTCCGTCGTCCCCTTCGGCCGGATGGAGATGTTCGCCTCGAAGCGGAGAACGCCCTTCTCCATGTCGCCGGTGTTGACGCCGAGATACCGCAGGATCGAGCGGATCTTCGTGCCGTAGGCGACGGCCTCCTCGACCGATTCGATGTCCGGCTCGGTGACGATCTCCAGTAGTGGCACACTCGATCGATTGTAGTCGGCGAGGGAATAATCCTTGCTCGCTCCTTCCAGGTGCGTCAGCTTGGCCGTGTCCTCTTCGAGGTGGGCACGGCGGATGCGGATACGCTTCGTCCGGCCGTCCTTCACCTCGACGTCCACGAAGCCGTCCTGGCAGATCGGATTGTCGAACTGCGAGATCTGATACCCCTTCGGCAGGTCGGGGTAGA
>CAYYJM010000072.1:0-6106 GCA_964471755.1 uncultured Alcaligenaceae bacterium | reverse complement strand
GAGCAGTTGAGTGCGAGGCCGACGCGGATGGCCATCTCCAGGGCAGCCTGGTTGATGACCGGCAGGGCTCCCGGCAGGCCGGTGCAGACAGGACAGATGGCCGTGTTCGGGTCACCGGCGAGCGGATCGACGACGGGACAGGCGCAGAACATCTTCGTCGCCGTCATCAACTCGGCGTGGATCTCCAGGCCCAGGACGGGCTCGTATTCGGTGGCGCTCATCACGAACCCCATTTAGCCGCCGGCTTGCCGGCGGTGCTTGGCCGCGAAGACCCGCCGGCAAGCCGGCGGCTAAATGTCAAAACTTCCGCTCGACCGGCTTCAAACTCGTCGGCAGTTCCGGCGGCCGACGTGTGTGCCAGTCGGTCGCCAGCTGGTAGGCGTCGCCGACCTGAAACAACGTCTCCTCGTCGAGATGTCGGCCGATCAGGTGCAGACCGACCGGCAGACCCGCCGCGAAGCCGCACGGCACCGAGAGGGCCGGCATCCCCGCCGGGTTGATCGGCGTCGTGTAGATGTCCGACAGGTACATCGCCAGTGGGTCGTCGGTCTTCTCGCCAACCGGGAACGCGGTCGTCGGACTGACCGGGCCGACGATCACGTCGCACTGTGTCAGAGCTGCCTCGAAATCACGACGGAGCAACGTCCGCGCCTTCTGCGCTCGCAGATAATAGGCGTCGTAGTAGCCCGCCGACAGGACGTAGGTGCCAAGCATGATCCGCCGCTTGACCTCCGGCCCGAAGCCGGCTCCGCGCGACTGGAAGTACGTCTCGACCACGCTGTCGGGATCCTTCGGCAGTTGCGTCCCGAAGCGGATGCCGTCGTAGCGTGACAGGTTCGAGCTGGCCTCGGCGAACAGGCACAGGTAGTAGATCGGGATCGCCCAGCGCGTCGTCGGCAGCGACACCTCGACGGTCGTCGCTCCCTGCTTGACCAGTTCGGCGATCGCATCGCGCACCACCTTCTCGACGCCGGCGTCGAGCCCCTGGCCGAAATACTCCTTCGGCAGGCCCAGCTTCAGGCCCTTGATTGGCTTGCCGAGGCGGGCCAGGTAGTCCGGCACCGGAGCATCGATCGTCGTCATGTCGTGTGGATCGTGCCCGGCGATGGTCTGCGTGACGAGGGCACAATCGCGCACTGTTCGCGTCATTGGCCCGATCGTGTCGAACGAGGAGCAGAGGGCGATCAGGCCGTAGCGCGACACCCGACCGTAGGTCGGCTTCAGGCCGACGACGTTGCAGAAGCTCGCCGGCAGACGAATCGAGCCACCCGTGTCGCCACCGAGGGAGAAGAGACCCAGGCCGTGAGCGACCGCCGCGGCGCTGCCGCCCGAGGAGCCGCCCGGAACACGGGTCGGATCCCACGGGTTCCGACCCGGACAGCACGCCGAGTTCTCGCAGGACGAGCCCATGCCGAACTCGTCCATGTTGTTCTTGCCCAGCAGCACCGCGCCGGCCTGCTCCAGCCGCTCGGCCACGGTCGCGTTGTAGGGCGGAACGTAGTCCCGGAGGATGCGTGAGGCCGCCGTCGTCCGGACGCCGCGCGAGACGATCGCGTCCTTGAGCGCGAAGGGCACGCCGAGCAGCGGGCCAACGCGGTCCTTCTTCGTGCGCCGTGCGTCGGCAGCGCTGGCCCGGGCCAGGGCCTTCTCGGCACACACGGTGACGTACGATCCGAGACGATCGTCGCAGGCTTCGATGCGGTCGAGGACGGCGCGGGTCAGTTCGACCGACGAGAGCGAACCGGCAGTGAGGGCCGACGCCGCCTCGGTCAGGGTGGCGGGAAGCGAATCCATGTCAGTCCTCGGCGTTGATGACCGGCGCGACCTTGATCCGTTCGCCGGCACGGACGGGAGCCTGCGAGAGGAACTCCTCGCGGTCGATGCACGTTCCCGGCTCGTCGGCTCGCATCGTGTCTTCCCGCACGTTGAGCAGGTAGGCCGGCGGTACGTCCGCGACGCTGGCATCGTCGAGCAGGTGGAAGTATTCGATGATGGCGGTGAACTGCTGACTGAACGAGGCGACCTCGGTATCGGTCAGGGCGAGCCGGGCCAGCTCGGCGATCGCGCGCACCTTCGTCTCGTCGATTCGATCGCTCGGGATGGCCTGTTCGGCGGACATGCGCGCTGCTCCTTCCGGTCGGACGCTACCCCTTCGAGTATAGGGACAGGCGTGCCAGCCGCAAGGGTTCGCGCCGGAGGGATTACGCGTCTGTCAGAGCCGCGCACGCAGCGAGGCCGCAGGCCGAGCGGAGTAAGCGTGTCGAGGCCCGGACGTGCAGGTCCTGGCACGCTTACTCCGCCCTGATGTGCCGGTCGTGGTGCGCTTACTCCGCTCGCCTGGCGGCTCACTGCGTGCGCGGCTCTGACGGACAATACGCCTCCGGCCGACGGTCGCGCAGGACGGGCAGCTTCCGTCGCGCCTCCGCCAGCCGATCGGGATCGATCTCAACGAGGTGCAGGCCGGCCTGATCGTCCGCCTCGAAGAGGACCTCGCCCCACGGATCGATCACCGTCGAATGGCCGAAGAACGTCGTCGCGCCGCTGGTGCCGACACGGTTGCAGGCGATCACGAAGACCTGATTCTCGATCGCCCGGGCGCGGAGCAGCGTCTGCCAGTGTGCCAGTCGCGGCATCGGCCATTCGGCGACCAGCAGGATCAGGTCCGCCCCGGCCACGGCGTAGGACCGGAACAGTTCGGGAAACCGCAGGTCGTAGCAGATGGCCAGGCCCGCCCTGCCCCACGGCGTCTCGATCAGGACCGGGCCCGGACCCGCCACCAGGTAGCGCGGCTCGTCCATCAGGCCGAAGAGGTGAACCTTGCTGTAGACGCCGCGCGGTCGGCCGTCGCGATCGTGGAAGACGGCCGTGTTGCCGACGCCGCCCGGAACGCGAACCAGCGTCGAGCCGAGGATCGCGATCCGCTGCGCGGCGGCGACCCGGCCCGTCTCGGCGACGATTCCATCTTCAAGCGACGAGGCCAGCTCCTCGGCCCGGTCGAGCGTGTATCCGGTGGACCAGAGTTCCGGCACCAGCAGTAGTTCCGCTCCGGCCCGGGCCGACTTCTCGGCCAGCGCCGTGACGACCGCCAGGTTCCGGCCCGGCTCTCCCGGGACGAGGTCCATCTGGCCCAGTGCGACGGTCCAACCCATTGCATGCCTCCCTCAGGTTGTCAGAGCCCGGAGCGAACGAACCGCACCCGATCGATCGCCGTGTTGCTCTCGATGAGGGCGAGCCAGGCCGGGATCTGCCGATCGTCCGTGATCCGGAGCGTCAGGCATCCCCGACCGGCGGCCTCGTGCAACTGACCAATCGCCCGGAGCCGTCGTGTCACGTCGGTGTCATTCAGGTCCAGCTCGCCGAGATCGAGCGTCGGTCCCTCCAGGCAGGTCGCCAGCTGGACGCGGCCGCCTTCCGCACGCAGCACCTCACGCAGCCGACGCACCAGCTTGCGACGGATCGGCTCGACGAACGTCTCCAGGCCGAGCGGCACCACCTGGAGCAGAGCCCGATCGAGCAGGAAGCCTTCGAGCAAGCCGTCGCTCACTCGCCGCAGATAGGCCCGTCGCTGGACGCCAGCACTCAGGGCCAGCCGGGCGAGCGTGCCAACCTTGTCCAGGGCCGATTCGCCGGCCGGCAGACGCGACAGACGAACGCCGACCCGCAGCAGCAGGCCGCCGGCCGTCCGATCGAGGCCCTCATCCAGAGGCACCTGTCGGCGAGCCCGGCCCGGGACGTACTCGATTCCCGCCCGTGCCGGAGCCGTCGTTCCGGCGTTCGCCAGATGCCACACGATCCGCCACGGCTCTCCGGCCAGGGCGATCAGTCGCAGGGCGACCTCGCCGTGCGGCTGCCCCTCGGTCGGCTCACCGAAGAGCGGGCCGGGAGCCAGTTCCCCCAGCGCTGCCGGCGGCACCGCCACGTTCAGGTTGAGAACCCCGGTCAGGCCACCCTGCCGGAGAACCGACTCGACACGGGCCAGGAACGCCTCGGGCGACAGGGCCACGCGGGCCAGCCAGTATTCCGGGCCGTCCAGAACGAGCGTCTCGGCGACGACGGCCTGCATCCGGGCGAGGGTCGGCTCCAGATCGTCGGCCGATCGCGGCCAGGGCAGCACGCGAGCGGTCAGCTTCGCCGGCGTGTCCAGACCGCCCAGCACGAGCAGGCCCTCGGCATGGGCCGAGAGCAGCTCACGCGAGAAGCCGCCTGGCCCGCTCGGCTCCGGAGGTCGCACCGGCCCGATCCGGGGGGGCGTCGCCTCCTCGTAGGCACGGGCCAGGTGCGGCTTGCCGAGTTCGCGGACGACCTTCACCACCACCTCGCGCACGTCCGCCACGGTCGCGATGCCGCCCTCGTGTTCGGCCTGGAGGAAATGGACCACACCATCGGTCAGTTCGCGGGCCAGAAACGCATCGGGTCGGCCGAGCCGCTCGCCGACGCGGAACAACGCACCGCAGATGCGATCGGCGTCGAACGGCTCCAGGGAGCCATCGCCTTGTCGGACCCAGGCCGGGCCAGTCAGTTCCATCGGACTGCCTCCCATCGGCTCCTCGTCATGGCGGCGTATCCCGGCCAACGTCGAAATTGGCGAAGGCGACCATGATCGCCGGGACCAGGGCGAGACCGGCAAAGCCGACGACCATCCAGGCGACCGCAAGAGCCAGGACGGCGTTCGGCTGAAAGAAGTAGACCAGGACGCCCAGAGTCGCCGCCACTCCCAGGACGACGGCCAGCAGAAAGAACTTCCCCAGCGTCAGCAGGATGTTTCGGCCGAAGGACTGGAAGTCGCCCGGCGTCACCTGGGTCAGTCGGATCGGGAACCAGAGAAAGAGCAGGTTCTCGATGGCGAACATCAGGAAGTTGAACACCGGGAGGAAGACCGCGAGCGCCAGCATCGGCAGGAAGGGTAACGGCGTGCCGCGAAACACGGCGAGCAGCCCCATGCCGCCCAGGATGGCCCACTGAAACAGCGAAGCCACCAGGACCGGCGTCGCCAGCTGACCCATCACCAAAGCCCACGGTGCCACCGGAAAGGTTTTCAACGCCGCGATGTTATCGACATCGCCGCGAAAGTCGAACGGCATCAACATGCTCATGAAGATGGTGAGCATGACCAGCATGGACAAGACGGCACCGAGGAATGTTTCGGCAGCGTCCGCGCCCCGGCTGCCGTTCATCGTGCCGAAGGTCACCATACCGCCAATGATGAGGAGAACGACCACGAGTCGGCCCATGCCACGCAGCGCGAGCATGAGTTGCCGCCAGAAGATCGGGCCGATGCCGCCCAGATAGGGGAAGTCCGGCAGGCTCCACGTTGAGGTGCCGCCGCCCACCGCCAACCCCGACTGGCCGCGTCGCATCTGCTGGATCAGGGCGTAGGTGCGCTCACTGTTCGCCGCCGCCAGTTCGAGCAGGTTGCGGTCCAGGGCGAAGACCACCAGAAGCATGCCGGCATCGACCAGCAGACACAGGGCCAGGGCGACCAGCAGATCGGGGTAGATCTGCGTCGCCAGGAACAGCTCGAAAAACCAGGTCAGCGGCCAGCAGATGACCCGCAGGATGGGCGACCGGGCCAGGTTCTCCCCCTCGGCTCCGATCCGCCCCCAGTCGGGCAGGCCGCCCGTCGCGGAGGCCACCAGGAGGAAGCCGATCAGCAGCGCGAGCAGCAGCAGCGAGCGCGTCCGGCTGACCCGTGTCGCCCCGATGGCATCGACGCCCAGGTTGACCGCGATCGTGAACAGATTCAGGAACAGGATGCCCAGGGCCATCGCCAGCATGGCCGCGTACCACGAGCCGGCGTGGTGCCGCAGCATCAGGCTGAAGACCAACGGCAACGGCAAGGTCAGCAGCGTGAGCAGGACGACCTTGTAGACCAGGATCTGCCGACGCGTGAACGGCCCGGAGAAGAGGAACTGCACCTCGGCCGGCGTGAAGTACAACGCCCCCTGATTCGAGCTGAACACGATCTGGACGACGCAGTAGAGCAGCAGAAACAGAGGCCCGTTCTGCCGCAGCACGTCGGGATCGATCGGCCGGGGTTCGCCCTGGACGAAGATCATCGCGACGAGGTACGGCACCAGGAAGAGGACGCCGACCGCCGCGAGGAGTG
>CAYYJM010000071.1:20118-24141 GCA_964471755.1 uncultured Alcaligenaceae bacterium | reverse complement strand
GACGGAGTCAGGCCCTCCTTCTCCAAACGGGCAAGGATGAAGGCGTCGATCGGATTGCGCGGCCAGGCCGTGTTCTTGACCGTCGGCGGAACGGGACGTTCGGGCGGAACGAAGGCCCAGTGGACGCCCCAGGAAGCGCCCTGGTCGATCCAGCGGCGAACCCGGTCGATCTGGGCCGGCGTCAGTTTCTTCTTCGATTTCGGCGGCGGCATGATCCGGCCGGGCTCGTCGGTCGTCAGGCGGTCAAGGAGTTCGCTGTCGCCGCTCTTGCCAGGGACGATGATCGGAGCGTCCTTGCGGAGGGCGTCCTTCGCCGTGTCGAGGCGCAGATCGCCCTTGCGGGCCTTCGCGTCGGGGCCGTGGCAGGCGAAGCAGTTCTCCGAGAGGATCGGCAGCACCTCACGGGCGAAATCGACCGTGGGAGCCGGCGGCGCGGCCAGGAGCGGAGACGACAGCAGACAGGTCACCACGAGGATCGGCAGGGTACGCATCGGCTATCCGGTGGCTTGAGGAAGGCTGGCGAGATGGCTCCAGATTACCAGGGGCGAAGTCCGAATGCCAGCATCAGCAAGGGAAGAACACGATTTCCGGAATCGCCGCTTCCGATTCGCCCCGCCTCGCAGTACGATGTCGTGGATGGCGACCTTTCAGCACGCCGATGAGTTACGCCTCGCCCCGGAGGAGGTGTTCGGCCTGTTCGTTCGGCCGGCAGGGGCACTGGATCTGGTCCCCGATGCGGGAGTGGAACTGCTCGACGCGCCGGACCTGCTCGTCGTCGGTGCCTTACTCACACTGCGGACGCGGCGATACGGTCTGACCCAAAAACACCTTCACCGTGTCGAGGTGGTCGCGCCGCCGGAGCGGCTCGTCGTCGTGCAGGTGCGCGGACCTCTGAAGGCGTACCGCCTGGAACAACGGCTCGAACCAGCCGGCGAAGGAACGCGACTGGTGGAGGCAATCGACTTCGAGCCGCCCGGTGGAGTCCTTGGGCAACTCGTCACCGAGGCGGGCCTGCGTCGAGAGTTCGCCGACCTGTATCAGCGCCGGCGCGAGGCGTTCGCGCAGCGCGGCTGGCTGCTCTGAACGCGAGCGAAACCGAGGCGGGTGGGCTTCTCCAGACGCTCATAATCGTCGCAGCGAATCCGCAGCGAATCGACGCTGGTCTGGGCCTCAAACACCAGGACGGTATCCGGGGCGATACCGGCTTCCAGCACGGTCGGCACGCCGTAAAGCGAGCCGAAAGGAGGCACGACGCCCCATTCGCAGTCGGAGAAGACGGCGGCCATCTCGTCATCCCGGGCCAGGCGAACCGGTCCACCCAGGGCCAGTTCCAGACAGGCGAAGTCGATCTGCTGGGTGGCGGGCAGAATGGCCACGAGGAAGCCCTGCGGACCACGCAGCAGGACCCCCTTGGCCACCTGGCGGCCGGACAGACCGAGATATTTGGCTCGTTGCTGGGCGGTGTACGCCGGCGGATGTGGCATCGCCTCAAAGGCCACCTGCCGCTCGGTCAGGTAGTCCAGGATACGCATGGGAAGCCCTCACATCGGGGAGGAATCGGGCCAGGTCAGCTTCTCTTGTCCATTTTACCTGATCTGAAGTGAGTTTGTGGAATGAAATATCCGCTCCAGAAGCAATTTTCCGTGCGGAGGGATTGGATTGAGAAGGGGAGCGGCGAAAAAACGGGCCGGGTGAAGTTTCCCTCACCCGACCCGGTTCGGAACCAGGTTGCCTGCGAGTCGCCTCAGCGACCGGAACAGCAGCCCGTCTTCTTCTGGACGTCGGCGGCCGGCGGATTCTTCACGGCCTGATCGCCACAGCAACTCGCCGCTGGCGCACAGCAACTCGCCTTCGCCGCGCAGCAGGCTCCCTCACCGCAGCACGGCGAGCCCGGGAAGCAGCACGGCGAACCAGGGAAGCAGCAGTCCTCCGCAGACTCACAGCAGGGCGAATCCGGGAAACAGCAGGGCGAGTCCGGAGCGCAGCAGTCGTTGGCGGTTCCACAGCAGGGGGAGCCAGGGAAGCAGCAGGACGACTCCGGCGAGCAGCAGTCATTGGCGGCCGGCTGGCCCGAGGTGGCGAAGGCGAACGCACCGCAGAAAGCCAGGACCAGCAGGGCCAGCGAGAACAGCGAGGAAAAACGGCTCATGAGTAGAACTCCATTGCATCCAAGATCAGGAAAATACCCACGACAACGCAACCGCCCCTTCAGGCAGTAACGAACCGTGGTCATTTCAACAAGTCCAGATGCAAAGAAGTACGTGTCGAGGCGGGTCGCCGTCTGGGCGGATCTCACCGGATGCAACCGTCCCGGCAACGCTCAGGAGTGGCGCAACGGGAGAATCGACGGTCACCAGCACGGGGACCGGCAGCACCGGCGGAGCGTCGGGCAACCGGGCGGGCAAGAACTCACAGCAACAGACGCGCGGTGCGGGGTGCTGGCGCGGAGTGGAGTCCGGGCGTTCCTGCTGGCTCGGTTCCGAGCAGCAGCACGCCGGTTCGGCCGGTTCCGCAGGGATCGTTTCTACGGGAAGGGCAGCCGGAGCTGCGCAGCAAGGGCGAATGGCAACGAGACAACACCAGCCCGGAGGCAGGGTCTGCACGCAGCAGAGGATGGCAATCAGGGCCTGAACGCCACACTTCGTCATGCTGATATTATCGCGGTCGTCGAGTGGAAAAGCAAGGGGGGAGCATCCCTCGGTTGCCGGCAACGCGGGACGATCCGTCGCGCCACCCGCTCCCGACCGGAGGACGGTGCCTCATTCCTCGCCAGATGTGTACAATGACGGAAGGAGTCCCGGCCAGTCAGGGCGAGCGACATCATGACGGTGCAGACCGGCTTCGTACGCGATTTGCAGGATAACCCCGGCGACGAGACCGTGCGCCTGATCTTCTGCGACTGGCTCGCCGACCAGGGCGAGCCGGATCAGCAGATGCGCCGACGGCTTTTGCAGATCCAGTGCGAACTCGCCCTCTGGGTGCCCGAAGCCGAACGACGGCGGCAGCTGCACGACGAGGAACGCGAGCTGATCGTCCAGCACAGCGCGGCCTGGCTCGGCGACCTGACCACGTTCACCCGCCAGGTGCAGTTCCAGGCCGGCCTGGTCGATGCCACCTTCGAGACGACAGCGTTCCTCTCACGCCGGTTCGCCGAGGCGGCCGACGACCTGTTCGACCACGCCTGGATCGGCCGGGTGCGGCTGGAGTCGCCTCGCGGATCGCCCCAATCCCTTCGCACGAGTGCTGCTCTGGGCCGTGTCCGTCAGCTCGATTTGAGCAGCACCGGCCTGGACGACACGGCCCTTGCCGCGTTCCTGGCCAACCCGGCCGCCGAGCAGTTCGTCGCCCTCAACCTGGCCAACAACACCCTGACCGATCAGGTGATCGGCAACCTGACCGCGGGCACGCTGACCCGCCTGCGCGAACTCGACCTGCGCAACAACCGCCTCAGTCCCCAGGGCATTCAGCGCCTCCTCGCGGCGGCCGCTCGTTTGCCGGAACTGCGTCGGCTGGAAGTCCACGGGAACCCGGTGCCGGTCTCCACCCTGCTCGACGTCCACGCCTTCCGCGAAGGTCGCGACGGTATCCCGCGACGCGACGGCCTGCCCATGCGCGTGATCAACTCCGTCGGCATGGAATTCGCCCTGATCCATGCAGGCACCTTCCTGATGGGGTCGCCGGAAAGCGAACCGGATCGTGGCGCCTGCGAGGGGCCGCTCCACGAGATCGAACTGACCCAGCCGTACTACGTCAGTGTCAATCCAGTGACACAGCGGCAGTACCTGGCCGTGACCGGGTCGAACCCGGCTCACTTCACCAGCGAGAACCAGGGCGGTCTGGATCATCCCGTCGAGATGGTCACCTGGGGCAACGCCAGCGCCTTCTGCGAGCAACTCACCCAGCGCGATGCCGAGATCCTCCAGGGCCGCTTCTACCGACTGCCGACCGAGGCGCAGTGGGAACACGCCTGCCGGGCTGGCACCACGACGCCGTTTCACTTCGGTGTCAGTGGCTCGTCACTGC
>CAYYJM010000071.1:16301-20108 GCA_964471755.1 uncultured Alcaligenaceae bacterium | reverse complement strand
GATGGCCGACAGCCCTACGGCGGCGCACGCCAGGGGCCGTCCCTCGGTCGGACCACCCCGGTCGGCTCCTACCCACCCAACGGTTTCGGTCTGTTCGATCTGCACGGCAACGTCTGGGAGTGGTGCGGCGACTACTACGACGAGCGCTACTACGCGCGGAGCGCCCGACGCGATCCGACCGGGCCCCGCAGTGGCAACCGCGTGTCAGCTCGGGGCGGCTCCTGGTCCAGTCTCGTCGCCATCTGCCGATCGGCGAGCCGAGATTACTGGTACGGTCCGCACTACTGTCGTGATAATATTGGTTTTCGCGTTGTCCTTGCCGTGCCGACCAGTAACCCGACTCGCTGAGAAAAAGGAGAGCCCGATGAGCCCGATCCTGGACGAAGCCAAGGCCCTGGAAAACGTCGGCGGTGATCGTGAGCTACTGCTCGAAATGATCGAACTGTTCGCTGTGGAGAAGCCGAAGGACCTGGCCGAGATCGAGGCCGCCCTCGCCAGCCGGGACGCGGCACACTTGCGTTTCTACGTTCACCACCTCAAGGGCGGTGCCATGGCCCTCGCCGCCATGGAAACGCAGGAAATCGCCTACGACATCGAAATCCGAGCCCGTGACGGCAACTGGGACGGCATGGAAACCGCCATCCAGAGTCTGCTCGACGCCCTCGCCCGCCTGCAACCCGAACTCGACCGACTCGCTGACCCACTCTAACGCTGAAACGATGAATGATGAACGATGAACGATGAACGGAAGGCAGGATCGCCCCTTCACCTCGGCCTTTTGTCTGATTCATCATTCATCGTTCATCATTCATCGTTTCAGCGTTAGTCGATGACCTTGCTCAAGGGGTACTCGACGATGCCGCGGGCCCCGCTCTGCTTCAGACGTGGGATGATGTGCCGAACGGTGTTCTCGTCGATGATCGTGTTGACCGCCACCCAGTCCGGATCGGCCAGGGACGAGACGGTTGGATTCTGCAAGGCGGGCAGCACCGCCAGCACCTGCGCCAGGTTGTCGCGGCGGACGTTCATCATCAGGCCGACCTTGCCCTCGGCGGCCATCGCTCCTTGCAGCATCAGGACGATGTCGTCGATCTTCTCCTTCTTCCACGGCTCGGCGTAGGCGGCCGGGTTGGCGATGAAACGCGTCGTGCTTTGCAGCAGATCGCAGACGATGCGCAGGTTGTTCGCCTTGAGCGAGCTGCCCGTCTCGGTCACCTCGACGATGGCGTCGGCCAACTTCGGCGGCTTGACCTCGGTCGCTCCCCAGGAGAATTCGACCTGGGCCGTCACGCCGTGCTGGGCCAGCCAGCGCCGCGTCAGATTGACGACCTCCGTCGCGATCCGCTTGCCTTGCAGATCCTGGACCGTCTGGATCGGCGAATCGTTCGGCACGGCCAGGACCCAGCGAACGGGCCGACGACTGACCTTGCTGAAGATCAGCTCGGCCACCTCGATGACGTGGTCCCGGGCGTCATTCTCCAGAACCCAGTCGAGGCCGGTCAAGCCACAATCGAGGGAGCCGTCGCGGACGTAGCGAGCCATCTCCTGGGCACGGATCAGGGTGCAGTGGATCTCGGCATCGTCGATGACCGGATAGTAGCTGCGCGAGGCGTAGGTGATCTTGTAGCCGGCCTTGCGAAACAGCTCGGCGGTCGCCTCCTGCAAGCTCCCGGCCGGCAGTCCGAGTTTCAGTACCTGTCCGTTCATCGTGCCGCGTGACTCCTCGGGTTGGCTCTTGCCTGGGAAGGTTCCAGAGATGACTTACGGGACCGGGCGGCCGGCTGCCAGGGGATCGTCCGCACCCGCCCCTCTCTACTTTTTCAAACGCCGTTCGGATATGCTCCCGAAAGGGAGGAATCAAGCCGTGAACGCGACGCATCGCTGGACGCAGCGCCATCTGCTGGGGCTGGAGGACCACAGCCCCGAGGAGATCAGCCAGATTCTCGACACCGCCGAGCAGTTCGTCGAGGCGGCCACGAAGAAACGCAAGTGGGACCTCCTGCGCGGCAAGACCGTCGTCAATCTGTTCTTCGAGCCCTCGACACGGACCCGGACCAGTTTCGGCCTGGCGGCCAAACGACTCGGAGCCGACACCATCGACTTCACCACGACGGGATCGAGCGTCTCCAAGGGCGAGACGTTCATCGACACCGCCCGCAACATCGAGGCGATGGGAATCGATCTGGTCGTCGTGCGTCATTCGATGCCCGGTGCGCCGCATCTGCTGGCGCAGCACCTGCGCTGTCCGGTCGTCAACGCCGGCGACGGAGCGCACGAACACCCGACGCAGGCTCTGCTCGACATCTTCACGATCCGCCAGCGCAAGGGCCGGATCGCTGGCCTGACCGTCGGCCTGGTCGGCGACATCGCCCATAGTCGAGTGGCGCGGAGCAATATCCACGGTCTGCTCAAGCTCGGTGCGAAGGTCATCGTCTGTGGGCCGCCGACGCTGATTCCGGGCACGATCGCCAACCTGGGCGTCGAGGTGGCGTACAGGCTGGAGGACATCTTGCCGCGCTGCGATGTGGTCAACGTGCTGCGCATCCAGTTCGAGCGTCAGCGGAGCGGTCTATTCCCGTCGATCGCGGAGTACTTCCGCCTGTTCGGCATGACGGTCGAGCGCATCCGCCAGGCGAAGGAGGATTTGCTCTTGCTCGCTCCGGGGCCGATCAATCGTGGCGTCGAGCTGACACCGGAGGTGGCCGACGGACCACACAGCGCCATCCTGGCCCAGGTGAGCAACGGCCTGGCCGTGCGGATGGCGGTCCTGTCGCTGCTGTCAGGCGAACCCGGAGGAACCGTAGAATGACAAAGCCCACGGGAGGAATAGCCATGAGCGTGCCGCAGGCTGAGATTTTGGGGACACTCCAGGAAGACGGGACGATCGTCCTGGATCAGCAGCCGGCCCTGCCGCCGGGGCGGGTGCGTGTCGTCGTTTCTGCCGAGACGGAAGCGGCGAACCAGCCGACAGAATCTCTTTATGAATTCCTGGTCCGCACCCGGCGAGAACTGGAAGAGTCGGGACATCACTTCCTGAGTGAAGAAGAAGTTGCCGCATACATCGCGGAAATCCGGCAAGAGAACGATCGCATGGAAGCCATCTACCAGGAGGTGGAGGAGCAATACAGGCAGCGGGAGAAGCCCTGATGCGGATCTACTTCGATACGGTCGTCGTGATCTACCTGGTCGATCACACCGGCCCGTTCAACCAGCGCGCGATGCAATACGTGCCCGTTTACCACGGCCGTCTTCGACCGGGCAACGGATCTTCGCGCGACGTACAATTTTCGGCTCGGCGACTCGCTACACCTCGCCGCGGCGATCGAGGGGGGTTGTGATCGCTTCTTGACCAACGATCACCGCCTGGCCCGCTGTACCGATATCGCCATCGAAATCCTGCCCTGACCGGCTCACCCACCGCCTACAATCTGCCCCACCACGCTCCCAAACCCGATGCGATAGCCATCCCCCTGGGCATACCCTGTCAGTGTCACCACGTCGCCATCCTGGAGGAACGTGCGCGACTGACCATCGGGCAGCGTTAGCGGCTCCTTGCCGCGCCAGGTCAACTCCAGCAGACAGCCGCGCGAGTCGGGCGTCGGGCCACTCACCGTCCCGGAAGCGAGCAGATCGCCAGGCCGCAGATTACAACCGCCACAGGTGTGATGGGCAACCATCTGCGCCAGCGTCCAGTACAGATGACGGAAGTTGCTGGTCGCGATGCGATGACCATTGATTGCCACCTCCAGCCGGATGTCGAACGAGCCGGAGCCGTTGCTTGTCCCCCCGGTGACGGCGTCGCCGGCG
>CAYYJM010000071.1:0-16291 GCA_964471755.1 uncultured Alcaligenaceae bacterium | reverse complement strand
AGCGGTTCCGGCTCCTGCGTCGGGCCGAGACAACGGAACGGTTCCAGGGCGGCGAGCGGCACGATCCACGGCGAGATCGTGGTGGCGAAGTTCTTGCCCAGGAATGGCCCGAGCGGGACGTACTCCCACGCCTGCACATCGCGGGCGCTCCAGTCGTTGAGCAGGACCAGACCGAAGACGTGCTCCTCGGCCCGATCGATCGAGATGGGGACGCCGAGTTCATTCCCCGGCCCGACGACGGCGGCGACCTCCAGCTCGAAGTCAAGAGCGCGCGTCGGGCCGAAGATCGGCGTCTCGGCGTCGCCCGGCTTGTACTGCCCCTGCGGCCGACGAATTGGCGTGCCGCTGACGACGATGGAACTCGTCCGACCGTGATAACCGACCGGCAGATGGAGCCAGTTCGCTTGCAGAGCGTTGTCGGGGCCGCGCATCATGGTGCCGACGTTGGTGGCGTGATGACGCGAGGCGTAGAAGTCGGTGTAGTCGCCGATGGTGCAGGGCAGAAGCATCGCCACGTCACGCTGCGGCACAAGAATCCGGGCGAGCAACTCGGCATCGTCGCGCAGCGTCGGTTCATCGATCGACAGCAGAACCTGGAGGCGATCGCGGAGAGCCGTCCAGATCGGCTTGCCAGCAGCGAGGAACGGGTTGAGCGTGCCTCCCTGGAAGAGAGGCTTCGGCAGAGGGAGCAAGCCGTGCCGCTCCAGCAGAGTGACATCGACGACGTGTTCGCCCAGGGCAACGCCAGCATGGCCGACGCTGTCGCCGGAACGCTGGAACAGGCCCGGGGGCAGATTCTGGATCGGAAAGGGCGACCCCGCCGGCACCGGAATGAACGAGCGCATCAGGTGTCACCTCCTGGAGCAGCGAGCCAGCCGAGTTCGCGCAGGTCGTCGCGCGGTTCGTCGAAACTGCATGAGCCAAAGGAGAGGATCTGCTCGGCCCGCATCGCCTCGACGGCCCTCAGGGTCCAGGCGAAGCCACGCCACGAGAACCCGTCGTCGAGGAAGTGGAACGAATCCGGGTCGCGATCCAGCAGGAGTTCGACGCGCGCGAAGCGCGTCGCCTGGGAGACGCGAACGAGCAGGCCGGCGAAGAACAGATTGATGAAGCCGTGCATCCAGGTCTGAAGACCGTCATCCCAGCGACGAAGCGGGTGATGCAGACCGGCCGTCGCCTTGAGCGGGACCCGCGCGATGGCGGCGGTGAGGAGGACATCGACAACGGTGTGCGCGTCCGGAAAGGCAGTCGCGTCGAGGCCGCCACAGCGGATCTTGAGGCCCGCTCCGGGCCACTGACGCAGAGCGTCGATGGTGGCGTGGGCTCGATCGAGGAACCCCGGCCCGGCCGGCACTTCCAGGAAGATCCCCTCGCCGGGCCGCTGGAAGGCGTCGAGGCAGCGAGCCAGGCCGTCCGGCGTCGTGAAGGCCTCAGCCGGCAGGCGCGTCTCGAAGGCGGACACGCTCAGGCGCGTCCTCTCGATCCGGGCCAGATCCCGGGTCAGGCCGTCGAGCCAAGCGGCCAGGGTGTCGCCGCCTCGACCCAGGGCGGAGACGCTCCACGGTGTCGGCGACACTGGCACCAGAGCGGCCAACTCGTCGAGTCGACTGGCCGGACAGATGAATTTGCCGAGCATCCAGGCGTCGGGATCGTCGCGGTAGCGGGCGTAGTTGACGGCCGCCTCCTCCAGCGGCAACTTCGCCGGGGGAAACAGGCCGGCGTAGTCGATGGCGGCCCCGAGCAGGGTCCGCAGTGCGCGGGTCATGATGACTCCTTCACGGAGGCGAGAGATCGCAACGGTTCCAGCGCGATCGAGGCGTCAACCGCCCTTCTGCGCCTGCTGAATCTGGGCGACGAGGCCGCGCAACTCGCTCACTGGTATCCACAGATCCAGCCGTGCGCGATCCGGTCCCGCGGTGAACGAGGCCGAAATGATCCCGGCCCGGTCCTTCTCCGCGAACCGCTCGGCCAGCTTCGGTTCGAGCAGGGCCAGCACCCGGACCAGAGCGAGGTGCATCTCCAGTTTTCGACCGCTGTCCGCCTGCGTGTGGAACTCCTTCAGGGCGGCCAACTTCGCCAGGCCCGGCTCGTTCCGGGCCAGCAGACCGAGAGCCTCGTCCAGGAGGGTCGTGTCGGAGCCGAGCAGGACGACCACCTGGCGATCACGCCGCACGAGGCGGATCTTGTCCCAGTCGGCACCAAGCAGTTCACGCAATTTCGGTGCCAGGGACTCGTCCTTGCTGTCGAGCCGAACCTGCACCACGTCCACGGCCAGGCCGGCGCGCTTCTCGACGCTGGCATGGTAAGCTAGCGTCGGTGTCACCGCGAAGGCACTCCGACCGAGCAGCAACTCGTTTCGTCGGTCGATCAAGCCGGCGTTGATCTCGCGGAACAGGTCCTTCGCCCGGCGAGCGATCTCGGCATCGGTTGATTCCCGGGCCGGGCCAAGCAACGGCAGGGCCGACCGACCGATCTGCAACAATCGGGCAGCCGCCTTCTCGCGCGTGTCGAAATCATCGGAGCCCAGATCCCGGATCAGCTTCTCCAGTTCCGCCCGAGGGATGTCGTCAAGGACTGCGCCGAGCTTCAGTTCGCCCGGTTGACCGGCGGGAACCATCTTGCGGATGCTGGCGAGGAAGCCGGCCGGGTCGGCGCAGTCGAGCACGGCCAGGCCGGCGAACTGCCCCACTCGTGGCGTCCGCGTCTGATACAGAGCCACACGGTCGCCGGTGAGCGACTGCCACAGAGTCGTCAGTGCCTTGCGCAGGGGAGGCCGATCGGCGGTCGGCACCAGTCGTTGCAGACCGAGTCCGCCGGGCACCTCGACGCTGGCGAGCACCTCGGCCAGCGCGGACGTTTCCTTGCCGTCGCCGACCGCCGCCTGGGCGAACAGGAGCCCGTCCCTTGGCGGCAGTCCGGCCAGGCTGCTGTGACCGCCCCGGCTCAGACGCTCCAGCAGACCGGCCGACCGCGGTCCCTTCGCGAACTGGCCCAGCAGGTGCCCCTCGATGCCGCCATCGAGCCGGACACCGAGGGCGGCGAACTGCATCTCTCCGGCCAGGTCAAACAGCTCGCCCAGCGATGGAGCCAGTGGACGCAGCACCTTGATCGCCTCCTTCCACGGCTCGCCCACGGCCCGGGCGTTGAACACGAGCAGAGCATCGGAACGCCGCAGCACCTCGACCTGGTCCCTGGCCAGGACACCACGCAGACGCGGGCTGGTCCGGACGCTGATCAGGGCCTTCTCGTTGCTACCGAGGTAGAGCCGATTCCCCTGGATGACACACTGCAGCGGTGCCGGAAGGCTCGGGCTCCGCCAGGTAAAGACCTTCTCCGGCTGGAGCGCCTTCGGGTCAATGCCCATGTCCCGGGCCAGTTTCGTCTGGTCGAGAAAGCCGAGGCAGCCGACCACGAGGCGGGTGAAATCGTCCGGGTTGGAGTTCGATTCGAGATTCTTCCCGAGAACGTCGCGCGGACTGGCGATGGCGATGGCGAGCGGGGCGTCTCGGTCGAGCGACGTGTTGAGGCCGAGCTGGCCGACGATGAGATCGCCGAAGGCGGCGACGCCGATCTGGGTGGGATCGGCCTCGGTGATGATCTTGTCGAGTCGGCCGGTGAACGGCCTGAGGCCGGTGACGCCGAAGAACTGCACCGCGTTGGCCGGCGCGAGATCGAGGAGTTCCGGCCCCGCCGCCGAGCCGGGCCCGGCCAGGAACAGGACAAGGACCGCGACACGAAGACGGAACATGGCCACTCCTGTCAGGACCTCAGGACGTGAATCGCTCTCTTCACTGTAATCGCTCGCCCCCGTCGATGCTACGGGCCGCTTCGGAAAGGCGGTGTCGCTGCGCTCCCGTCGGAGCATCGGTGGGCCTGCGCTGTTCCGGCCTTCCGCGACGACTGGGCGTCGGTGGCGCTCCCGCCCGGCCTCCATTCGCCCACCTGCTTCGCTCGACTCGCCTTGCACTTTCCGCCGCGCCCTGGCATAGTTCGCCCTCCGGACTGAAGGCCACCCGGGGGATTCCTCGCACTCGGAGACAGGGATGCTCCGCCGATTACCGCTCCTGCTGTTCGTCGCGACCATGACCGCTCTCATCGTGGGTCTGCCGATCCTCGTTTATCGATTCGTCTACACGACAAATAAACGGCTGCGGGCCATCGAACCGGGACAGGTCTATCGTTCCGGCCAGATGACCGCGGAAGGCTTCGCCAACGCCATCCGCGCCTACGGCATCCGCACGGTCCTCAATCTGCAAGACGACAATCCCAACCCGAACCTGCCGCGTACCTTCTTCGATCGGCGCTCCATCCGCGAGAGCGAGGTCTGCGAGCAGCTCGGCGTTGACTATCGCCTGATCGGCGTGGGGCTCCTGTATCCGCGGACCATCGATGCGCCGCGCGATGGCAAGTACGCCCGCCCCCCCGCCGTGGACGAGTTTCTGAAGCTCATGGACGACCCGTCGGCGTATCCGATTCTGTTCCACTGCAAGGCCGGTCTGCACCGGACTGGGATCCTCGCGGCCATCTACCGCATGGAGTACCAGGGCTGGACGCATCAACAGGCCTACGAGGAGCTGCGCGCCAACGGCTTCGGCGATCGAGCCTGCACCGCAGCCAACGAATACGTCCGCCAGTACGTCCTGCATTACCAGCCAAGGAAGAGAATGATGAACGAGGAACGATGAACGAGGAACGATGGATTCGATTCATCGTTCCTCGTTCATCATTCATCGTTCCGAAAGGGGCCCCTGGCATGATCACTCTGATCGACCGCCAGTTGATCCTGAGCTTCTTCAAGGCGTTCTTCGTCTGCGTGACGAGCCTGTTGACGCTGTACGTCGTCGTCGATCTGTTCACGAACATGGACGACTTCCAGGGGAAGACCTTTGCCGAGTCGGCCCGGCGGATCGGTCTGTACTACGCCTATCGGTTGCCGCAGATCTTTGATCGTCTCGTTGAGGCCATGATTCTGCTGTCGGCCATGTTCACGGTCGCCTGGATGCAGCGCAACAACGAGCAACTGCCGCTGCTGTCTGCCGGCATCTCGACGCGACGGATCGTGATGCCGGTCCTGGTCGCCGCCTGCCTGATGCTGAGCCTGGCGACCCTGAACCAGGAGCTTCTTCTGCCGCGCGTGGCCGCCAACCTGAGCTACCCCAAGGACGACCCCAACGGCGAAAAAGATACGCTCGTCCAGGCTGGCTACGATCACAACGGCGTCCACATCACCGGAGCCCGGGCCACTCCCCGGACGCAGACCGTCCACGGCCTGTGTGCCTGTCTGCCGGCGGGCGTGGCCGGTAACCTCGTTCACCTCCAGGCCGAGGAGGCTTACTACGTCTCGACCGGACCGCGCCAGGGCGTCTGGGAACTGACCCGCACGACGCCCGCCGAGCTGGACATCGAGCCGAACCCCATCCTTGAGGTGGTCGATAAGGGGCGCTACCGCCTGCACGTCCGTGACGTGACCTTCGATTCGCTGACACGCCGGCGGACCTGGTACATCTGGGCCTCGACGCAGCGCATCTGGGACGAGCTGTGCAAGGCCGACGCCAGCCGGCAACTCGGCATGGCGGTCATCTTTCACCAGCGTCTGGCCCGGCCCGTGGTCGGCATGCTGCTCGTCCTGCTCGGCCTGTCGATGATCCTGCGCGATCAGAACCGCAACGTGATCCTCTCCGTCGGCGGCTGCCTGGGTCTGTGCGGCACCTTCTTCGTGGTCATCCAGACCTGCCGCACCCTGGGCGAGAACGACCTGCTCTCGCCGGTCCTGGCCGCCTGGATTCCGATCCTGCTGTTCGCTCCGTTTGCCCTGCCACTGTTCGACGCCGTTCATACCTGAGCGAACGCTTCCCAACACGGGGGGGTTCTCGGTACAATACCCCCCATATCTGGAACCACATCCCGAGACCGTTTGCCAGAGAGCGACATCATGCCGATCCACGTCGAGTGTCCGTGCGGCTGGACCGATCAGGTCAAGAGCGCGTTCGCCGGTCAGGTCATCCGTTGCCAGGACTGCGGCAAGCGGCTCACCGTTCCTCAGGACGACGAGGACATCGATGCGGTCGAGGTCGTCGATGAAGGCGACGAGATGGACGACGTGGACGTCATCGACGAGGACGATGTCGATGATGTCGAGGTGGTCGAGGCCCCGAAGAAGAACCGGCGACCGGCCTTCGCCGACGCCGAGGATGATGTCGAGGTCGTCGATGAGGACGAGCCGGCTCCGGCGCGGCGCGGCAAGACGACCCCGAAGCGTGGAGCCCCGGCGGGCAAGGGCGGGTCCGGGTCGAAGGGGGTGTTGATCCTCGTTCTGTTGCTCCTTCTCGGCGGCGGCGGTGGCGGTCTGGCCTGGTGGCTGATGCAGGACGTCACCACTCCCAAGGACGTAACCCAGAACCTTCCACCCGGTCCAGGTCCAGGACCGGGACCGGGACCAGGACCAGGACCGGAACCCGAGCCAACGCCAACGCCGGAACCCGAACCGGAGGGACCGTGGAAGGGGCACACCTCGCCCATCCTGGCCATCCGACCCACGCCGGAGGGACGCGAGATCCTGACGGCCGCCGGCGGCACCGTCCAGAAGGACGGCAAGACCATCCTGGCTCGCGACAACACCCTGCGCAGCTTCCAGACCGCGACCGGCAAGATGCTCCTGCGCCAGGATGTCAAGCCGGACGGCATCGCCGTCGCCGCCTTCTCGCCCGATGGCCGCTGGGCCGCCATCGTTCCGCTCGGCCATGAGGAGAACGGCGCTTTCAAGCCGGGTACCACCGACATCCTCCTCTGGGATATGCAGGCGATGAAGGAGGCCGCACGCCTGAAGGGCCACGCGAAGGCCGCCTTCTGCCTGGCCTTCTCGCCGGATGGCAAACGCCTCCTCTCTGGCGGCTCCGATCATTCCGTTCGCCTGTGGGATCTGCCGGCCGGCACCCCGGCCGGCCAGCTGACCGGCCACACCGCCCCGATCCACGGCGTTGCCTTCTCGCCCGACGGCAAGCAAGCCGTCTCCGGCAGCGGCGACAAATCCGTCCGCCTGTGGGACCTCGACGCGAAGAAGGAAATCCGCGTCGTCGGCCGGCACGATGACATCGTCTTCGCAGTCGCCTTCCTGCCGGATGGCAAGCAGGTGGTCTCGGCCGGTGGTGGCGACTACAACCCGGCCCAGACCGGCTTCGTGCCGGGCCGACGCGATTTCGACATCCGTTTGTGGGACGCCGATGAGGGCAAGGAAGTCGGCCGGTTCAAGGGGCACACGAATCGCGTCCATGCCCTGGCCGTCGATCCCTCGGGGCGTCGGCTCCTCTCCGGCAGCGAGGACGGCACCGCTCGGGTGTGGCATGTCGGCACACTGAAGCCGCTCCAGTCCTTCAGCGCACCTCTCGCCCCGGTGCTGGCCGTCGCCTTCCTGCCCGATAACCGGGTCGTCTCCGCCGGTGATGATCGGGTCGTTCACGTCTGGAATCTGCCGATCAACACGGTCGATCTGATCGCCCAGCTCAAGGAGGGCTCGAAGGTGGAGGCGATCGTCGCCCTGGGCAAGCTCGGCCCGGAGGCCCGGCCGGCCCTGGCCGACCTGGTCGCCATCTACAAGACCGCGGAGGCCCCTCTGCGGACGGAGATTCTCTCGACGCTGAAGCAGATCGGGCCGCTTGGCCAGGGAGCGACCCCGTCCCTGGGCGTCCTTCTGGAAGAGGAATTCCGGGACGGCCGGGTGTACGCCCTGCAACGTCTGCGCGAACCGGGAGCCGAGCTGAAGCCGCTGCTGCCGACCATCCTCACCTGCGCGAAGGACCGGGACGCCCAGGTCCGCAAGGAGGCCCTGGCCGTGCTGGCCATTCTCGGCCCCGACGCCGGCGACGAGGCTCTGCCGCTGATCCTGGATGGTCTGCGCGATCTCGATTCCAACGTCGTCGCCGAGGCGGGCCGGGCTCTGGAGAAGCTCGGCACGCCGAGCAAGCGTCAGGTGCCGCTGCTGGAGAAGTCGCTCAAGGATCCGCTCCGGCCAGTGCGTCAGTACGCCCTGACGGCCCTGGGGAATCTGGGTCGAAGCGGCGTCGAGGCGGCCCCGGCCGTCCGGGAACGGCTGGAGAAAGACGGCAACGTCGAGGTACGCCGCCAGGCTCTCGGCACACTGCTCAAGATCGACTCCAGCAGCGACGCGACCCACGAGGCCCTGATTCGGGCCATCAAGGACACCGACACCCAGATCGCCACCCAGGCCATCGACGCCCTGATCACCAGTTCAATCGACAAGAAAAAGCTCGTCGGCGTTCTTCTCGGAACCCTGGACGATACCGACCCGGTCGTTCGGCAGAAGGTCTACGGTATCTTCGCGATGCTGAATCTGAACCGGACGCACGTGCCGCAGATGATTTCCATTCTGGAGGGTCGCAAGCGCGAGCAGCAGAAGCTGGTGCTGGGCCTGCTGAAGCAGATGAAGACGGAGGCGGCCCCGGCAGTGCCGGCTCTGATCAAGCTGCTGGAGCAGAACGAGCCCGAGGTCAAGGCCATGCGGCGAGCGATCATCGACGTGCTGAAGGTCGTCGGCGTCGAGGCGCGCGATGCCGGCAAGGTGTTGCTGGCCCTGGCGAAGGACGATCCCGCCCATGAGTTGGAGATCGCCGGTCTGCTGGCCAGCTTTGCGGCGGTGGAGGCCAAGGAACTGATGCCGCGCGTGGTGCGTCGTCTGCTGGTCGAGCCCGACACGGCCGGCGCGGGCAAGGCCGAGGCGGAGGCCCTGCTCCGCAAGCTCGGCCCGGAGGCGATCCCCTACCTGGCTGACGCTCTGGTGAAGGACTTCTCGGGCGGCAAACTGGACACTCCTGCCGGCCAGGCCCGAGCCGCGGCCCGGCAGACGACGATTATTCTGTTGCGAGAACTGGGCTGCAAGAAGGGTGCGCCGTATCGATCGACCATCCTGCAAGCCCTCGTCGCGGTCGAGGGAAACAAGCAGGAGGATGAGGAGCTTCGCAAACTTGCCCACGACGCCCGCATCGAGGTCCAGAAGGCACCGCGCTGAGGCGGATGGATCTCGGAAACCGGAAAAATCGTCTCAGGTCGTCATTCCGTCCGAAGGCCAGCGAGGGAAAAGCAATCCCTCGCTCGGGCTCGGAGCATCTCATCTGACATCTGACTCAGGTGTCCGTTTCGTTGTCGCAGGCGCAGGGAAAACGCGGCCCCGTGCAGGTCATCCGCGCGACCAGGGGGTAGCGACAGATCGGGCAGCGCGGCGGTGCGGGCGGATCGCTCCGGGGCGACCGACCGCGTCGGCCTGGCTCGCTGTCATCCGGCGGCCCCGGTTCCGCCGCCTTCGGCGACGATTCCGGTGGCAGAACTCGACGACGTCTCATCCGTACTCTCCGCAGGTTGTGGATCAGGAAAGAGGGGCAGGCCCTGACGCGCACGCTCGGTCAGGCGGCGCAGGTGCGCCTCCCACGCCGGCGTCCAGTTCCGGCGGCGCAAATAGACCCGGCGAATCTGCCGGCTGGCATGACAGCGGGTACACAGGCCCAGTGAGTTACAGGCCGGGCCGCGCTCGCAGTGCAGACAGAGGGGCGTTGACATGGAGAAGGTCCAAATCCTAACGATGAACGATGAACGATGAACGATGAATCAGAATGAAGACCCAGTGTGCAGGACGATCCCGGCTTTCGTTCATCGTTCATCGTTCATCGTTCATCGTTTCTGAGTTCAGGGCCCGGGCCACGGCCTGGCGGACTTCCGGGTAGGGGGCCAGCACGGCCAGCAACTGGGCGATCAACTGCTGAATCTGCGGTTGGGCCAGCGGGTCGGCCTCGGTCGAATCACGGGCACCGGCCTTGACCGGTGTCGTCCAGCCGTCACCGAGGTCGCCGGGTTTGCCGGGACCGCAGCGCAGCCAGTCGAGCGGCTTGCTCTTGCGCAGCTCCACCTCAACCGTGATGCGAGCCTCGGCCTGAGCCTTGCGAATCGCCGTGCGGAAACGTCGGAACACCGCCGGGGCACCGGCCCGGCTGCCCTGTTCCATCCAGGCGTCGAACTGCTCGACCGACAGGCCGGCCGCCTCGGCCGCGACCTGGGGAAAACTGCCGGCTCGAATGAACGCCACGATCGCACGGACCAGAGCCGGCGTCGGCTGAGGGGAGCGAGACATGGGCGAACCTCCCGGATCAGCGGCCGAGCAGGGCCAGAGCCTGCTCGCGCGGCAACGGCGATCCGATGTACTCGAAGCCGGCCGTCAACCGCGTCGTCGCGTGCTTCAGGCCGACACGATCCCGCCCTCGCGCCAGACTCGGTGGTCGATTCAGACGCCAGCGGCCCGAACGGCAGCGACTGTGGATCAGAGCCGGATGCGTCGTCGTGGACAGGGCCCGGAAGCCGAGCCCACGCCAGAGTGACGCCAGGATGTCAGAAAGCCGCGAGCCGATGCCGACACCCTGGAAGTCCGGCAGAACGACCGTGCGATGCTCCCGTCGCGCGGCCGGCCCCGCACCGACGAACGGCAGCCAGGCACTGAAGCCGACCGGCCGCTCGGCCCAGGTCAGCAAGAAGCAGACGGCACTGGGAGCCAGCGCGCCGCTCAGATAGTGATGCGGAGCGAAAAGCGGCCAGGCGTGCCGGGTCGTCCGACACAGCCGGAGGTCGATGACCGGGCGGGGTTGAACCACCCTCCACTGGAAGCACGCCTCGGCCGGGCGATAGACCCAGTCCGGCTGCAACCAGTCAAGCACGTCCTCGTGACAGGTCACCGCCACCAGCTGCAGGCCGCGATCGCGAACCGTTCGGGCCAGCGCCGCCGAGCCGATCCGCGCCACCGTCCGATCGACCACCGACGTGTATTCATCCAGGACGATCGGCCGACAGCCTGGCTCGACGATCGCCCCGGCCAGATGGCGCGCGAGCAGCACGCGAAACTGCTGCCCGGTGGACAGGACACGAAACGGCCGCAGCCACGCTGGCGGCGACGCGAACCCGACCGACGACAGCAGCGCCGTCGTGTCGCGAATCGACAGCGCCTCCGGAAACGCATCGACGACCGCGTGGTCGGCCGGCCAGTCGAAGGCGCGCCCGATCGGGCCCGGCCAGAAATGCCGGGCGATCGTACTCTTGCCGCAGCCGGACGGCCCGGTGATCAGACCGAGACTCCAGGTCCGTTCCTCCAGCGGCAGCCGAACTTCCCAGGTCTGCTCGGACGTCTTCTCCTCCGGCAGATCGAACAGGCCGCGCACCTGGGCCACACGCGGCGTCAGCACGACCGGAGTGCGCACCGTGATGGTCGCGTTCATGGTCATCGCCCCTCAACTCATCAGCGGCTTGCAGGCGATCCCCTGTGACTGGAACCGCTCCAGCAGATCGCGCTGCTCGCCCTCATCGACGCACTCGATCAGGATCAGGTACTGTTCCGCCGGCGGCTCCGACGGCCGACGCTCGGCGTTTCGCAGACGCTCGTCCACGTCGCGGTTGCCGGCCTCGATCCGCTGCCAGAACTCGGCCAGCACGTCCGAATCGGTCGCCGTCTTCGCCCGCAGTTCGTCCAGCGCCGCCGCATCGTTCTCGGCCAGGGCGGCCAGCGGATCGAGCGACAGCAGCAGCACGCGAGCCTCCTCCGCGGTCACGTCGAGGACCTCGACGGTCACCTCCTGATCCGGATCGAGACTCGCACGCAGATGGCCGTCGATCAGCTGGAGCCGACCATCGGCCAGCTCGTAGGCCAGCAGCGATCGGGCGATGCCGACCTGCTCGTAGAGCGCCTCCAGGGCGCGCCGCTGGAACGCCGGGTGACGACGTGGATTCAGCTCGTGCGGCACCAGGTCACCGGCCCGCAGACGAACGTGCCGCTTGATCCGATCGCGCCAGTTACGCATGGATCACCCCCATCGTCTCGACCAGGCCCGGCAGCGGCTCGGGAAGCGGCACGCGGAACAGTCCCTGCATGCCGCGCACGAGCAGCGGCGTCATCAGCGGCCGGGCCGACGTCAGCCGCCAGACCCAGCGGTTGGGACGGAAGTCGCCGAGCAGTCGCTCCACGCCGTCCGGCTCGCCCGCCGGCAGATCTTCGACCTTGACGCAGTCGAGCAGCTCGACCACGCCAAGAATCGCGCCGCGCGGAAACAGATCCGGCCAGGCCTCCAGGCCGAGACGCTCCTGAGCCGCCAGGAGCTTCGCGCGCCAGCCGGTCGGCAGCGGATCCTCGATCCGTCGCCGGGCCGCGTGGATCGCCAGCGACCCGCGATGCCCCGTCTGCCACGTCCGCGTCTCGTACCGCTTCAGCCCCAACGCCAGCAGCGTCGCCCAGGGCTGCATCACCGTCAGCACTTGCATCGTCGATGCCCTCCGCATGTGTACTGATGTTCAGATAATACCTGAGGAGAGGACGGAAGGGGAAGAGGTGTCGTCGATTGTCCATGATTGTCGTCGATTGTCGCGTGGAGGGTCCGCCGAAGAGGCTTCCGTCCGTCGTGGCGGACCTGTATCCTGTCCTCATTCACCCTGCTGAGAGGAGACATCATGCGCACGCTGATCGAACCGACGTACGACGCTCTGAGCGTTCGTGCCGCGGCCCTGGTGGCCGAGTTGCTTCGTCGAAACAACGCCGCCGGTCGGCCGACGGTCCTGGGCCTGGCGACCGGAGCCACACCTCTCGGCTTCTATCGCGAGTTGATCCGCCTGCACCAGGAGGAGGGCCTCGATTTTGGCCTTGTCGAAACGTTCAACCTCGACGAATACTATCCGATGGAGCCCACGTCGCCGCACAGCTACCGGCACTGGATGACCGAGACGTTCTTCTCGCGGGTCAACCTCCGACTGACGCATACGCACATCCCCGATGGCCGGGTGCCGGCCGAGGAGGTCGCTGGCCATTGCGCCCGGTACGAGCAGGCGATCCGCGACGCCGGCGGCCTCGACGTGCAGATCCTGGGCATCGGCCGAACCGGCCACGTCGGCTTCAACGAACCGGGCTCACCGCGCGATAGCCGGACGCGCCTCGTCACCCTGCATGCGGATACCCGACGCGATGCGGCCGACGGATTCGGTGGCGAGGAGAACGTCCCCCGTCAGGCCCTGACGATGGGCGTCGCCACCATCCTCGAAGCGCGGGCGATCCTCTTGCTCGCCTCCGGAGCGCGCAAGGCCGAGATCGTCCGGCAGGCGATGGAAGGGCCGGTGTCCGAGGCAGTGCCGGCCACCTTCCTGCGTGGACATCCCGATGTCACCTTCGTGCTGGACGAAGCGGCGGCCCGGGGCTGACTTTTTTGGATTGCGGCGATTCCTTCGCCGCTCTGGCTTTCTGACTGACAGGGCAGCGTCAATCTCAACCAGGAGCCACCATGCCCACGCTCATCCTCGCCTCGCGTGAACACTCGTCCGATCACGGCCTGGCTCACGCGGCCGAGGCTGCCGGCTGGCGCGTTCACGATCTGGCGGCCTCGCCAGCCGAGAAACTCGACCCGCCCGTCGTCGTGTACGTCACGACCGAGACGGCCCTCGATGCTTCCCGCCGACTGGGCCTCGCCCTGCTCGAACCACCGCTCGACCTTCTCGCCCGGTTGCCGGGTATCCACCTGCAACGGACCGTCCAGTTCGCCCGCTTCGCCGACCTCAACCGGCTCACGAGCCGCGTCTTCGTCAAGCCGGCCGACCCGCTCGCCAAGGTCTTCGACGCCGGCCTCTACGCCAGTCCGGCCGACATCCGCACCCATCGACCCATTCCGCCGATGACGCCGGTCCTGCTGTCCGAGCCGGTCGAGTGGATCACCGAGTACCGCTGCTTCCTGCTCGAGGGTCGCATCGCGGCCTTCTCTCCGTACATTCACTTCGGCCGGGCGACCTGGAAGCCGTGGGGCCAGGGTGGTGAGAAGGCCCAGCTGCCCGGGGCGGTGAGCGATTTCCTCCGACGGCTCGTCGCTGACCAGGCTGTGTTACTTCCGCCGGCCGTCGTCGTGGACATCGGCCTGATCGACGAGCGCGGCTGGGCGGTGGTCGAGTTCAATCCCGTCTTCTGTGCTGGCCTGCTCGGGGCCGACCCCATGGCGGTCCTGCCAGTCCTGGCTCGGGCCTGCCAGCCGCGTGACAACCTCGGAACCGACGAACGCTGGGTGATCGAACGCATGTGAGCGGAGGAGCAACATGGAGCGCATCAAGCAGGTGATCGACTCGGAGCCGGCGAAGCGCGCCTACTCGCTCTGGAGCGAGTTCAAGGCGTTCGCGTTCAAGGGCAACGTCGTCGATCTGGCCATCGCCGTCATCATCGGAGCGGCCTTCACCCGGATCGTCGATTCGCTCGTCAAGAGCGTCATCATGCCGCTGGTCGCCGTCATCCTGCCGGGCGACCAGAGCTACGCGAAGTGGTCGTGGACGATCAACGGTCAGGAGATCCCCTACGGCCAGTTTCTCGGCGAACTGGTCAACTTCCTGCTGCTGGCGTTGCTGCTGTTCCTGTTCGTGGTCAAGTTCCTCGGCTGGCTCGTCCGGGAGAAGCAGGCCGAGGCTCCGAAACTGACCCGACAAGAAGAGCTGCTGACGGAAATCCGCGACCTGCTCCAGCGAACGACTCCGCCGACCTCGCCACCGACGGCGGGATAATTCGGGATTTTCGATTTACCGACACGGCTGCCGGCATGTAGGATCGGGAGGGCTTCTCCAGGCCGGGAGGGCGGCATGACACACGGCCAGTCCCAGCGGGTGGAACACCACCTGTGCCGGATGCTGGACCAGATCGAGAACGACCCGGCGACCGATCGGCAACTGCTGGAACGCTTCCGCCAGCAAGGAGACGAGGCCGCCTTCGGGACGCTCGTTCGCCGACATGGGCCGCTCATCCTGAGCGTCTGCCGATCGCTGCTGCGCGACCCCGACGAGGCCGAGGATGTCTACCAGGCGACCTGGCTCGTGCTGGCCAGCAAGATCCAGGCGGTCGCCTGGCGCGACTCGATCGCCGGCTGGCTCTACGAAGTGGCCCACCGCCTGGCCCTGAAGGCCCGATCCCGGTCGGCTCGTCGGCACGCCCGCTTCGAGCGTCTGGAGCAAGAGCCCCTCGCTCCGGGTGCCCCGACCTTCGACGAGGCCCGCTGGTTGCTCGACGAGGTTGCTCGTCTGCCGGAGAAGTACCGCGCTCCGCTGGTCCTCTGCTACCTCGAAGGCAAGAACCACGCCGACGCGGCCCGCGCCCTCAACTGCCCCGTCGGCTCGATGTCCCGACGGCTGGCTCGCGGTCTGGAGCTGCTCCGCGAGCGCCTCCAGCGCCGTGGACACGACGTTGCGCCGGCGACCCTGGGGGCGATGCTGACCCATTGCGGAATCAGCGCGTCAGGTCTGATTCTCCCAGCGGGCTGGAGCGAATCGATCACGCCCCTGGCGATCGCCCTGGCAAGCGGTAAGACGACCCTCGCCACCCTGGCCTCCGGCTCGGTGGTTTCTCTGGTTCAAGGAGTCGTGCGCGACATGACCCTGCAACAGTTCAAGTTTGTCAGCGTGGCGGCCCTGGTTCTGCTCCTGGGTGGAGCCGGCCTCGGCGTCCTGTCCCACTACTCGGCCACGGCCCGGCCACCGGCCGCGCCACCCGCGGTCGAGCCGGCCCGGATGCCGCCGACCCCGGCTCGGCAACTGACCGCGGGCCAGATCCTGACCGTCTACCAGATCGTCGAGGGGCAGACGCATCCGCGCAAGCTCGGCATGACCCTGCCCCAGGTGCCCGTGAGGGGGATTGGCGGCGGTATCCCGAAACAGTTCCAGAAGCCGCAGGCCGTGCCGATCCCGGCCAACGCCGTCTGGTACGTCCAGTATTCGTCCGGTTTCGCTTTCGGGGCCGTCGGCTTCGGGGGCGGAGGCGGTTTCGGTGGCGGCGTCGGTTTCGGGGGCGGCTTCGGCGTTGCCGGCGGCGGCCAGAACATTGGCGGCGGTGGCGGCCAGAACATTGGCGGCGGTGGCGCGGGCCTGTTCGGCAACGCCGGCGGGGCCGGCATCCTCGGCGGCGGCCCACCCATGGCCGGCCAGCCAGCCCTGCGGAAGCTCACCGGCCAGGAACTGGCCGGACTGGCCGCCGAACTGAAGAAGCAGCAGATCCCCGGCCTGCGCCTGGAGAACGTCGAACTGAGCGACGACGACCTGGCCATCCTCGTCAAGGACGCGCCCCATCTGCAAACGCTGCTGCTGTACAACACGAAGACGACAGACGCCGGCCTTCGTCATCTGACGCGGCTGCCGAACCTGCGCATCCTCGGCCTGGAGGGCCGCGCGTTCACCGACCGGGCTCTCGACACCGTGGCCTCGATCAAAACCCTCGACACGCTCCGCCTCGGCGGAGCGAAGT
>CAYYJM010000070.1:0-24267 GCA_964471755.1 uncultured Alcaligenaceae bacterium | reverse complement strand
CGTTCCACCGCCATCCGGAGCGACGTTGGGAAGCTGCCGGTCGAGAATCTCCTGGTATCGCGGTGACGACATCTTGTCTTTCGCCGGCAGGTTGATCCAGAGTTGCACCATCTCCAGGATACCGCCACGCTTCGTGAAGGCCTGCTCGTGCCATTCTTCGTGGACGACCCCGGCAGCGGCCGTCATCCACTGCACGTCCCCCGGTCCAATCTGGCCGTGGTTGCCCGCCGAGTCGCGATGTTCCAGTTCTCCCTGATAGACGATCGTCACCGTCTCGAAGCCCCGATGCGGATGCTCGCCCACGCCACGCCGTTGCTCGGACGGCGCAAACCGGGCCGGGCCAGCATAATCGAGCAGCAGAAACGGACTGATCCGCTCACCGTGACTCTGGTGCGAAAACAGCGTGCGAACCGGGAAGCCGTTACCGACCCAGTGACCGGCTCCAGCCGATTGAATACCGACGAGTTTCTTCATGAGATACCTCCTCGTTCACTTCCGGGCTGCCGCTCTCCACTCCGGCCGCATCTCCGGGGGTACACCCCGATTCGCTTGCTCGGTTCGATTTCTCCCATTATGATCCCAGGGTCAAGAATGCACATTCTCACAAGATAGTATCCTCGAGGATATCAGGACGAGCGATGACCAGGAAAGCCGTGAGTTGCCCCGTGGAGACCACACTCGCCGTCATCAACGGCCGCTGGAAAGTGCTGGTCATCCATCATCTGCTCGATGGCGTCAAGCGGTTCGGCGAGTTGCATCGAGCCCTGGCCGGCATCTCGCACCGCACGCTCACGCAGCAACTGCGGGAGTTGGAGCGGGACGGCCTGCGTCTGGCAAGGAACCGGTGACACTCTGCCGCCACTGGAAGACCCGGCCGTCCTCGTCCGCATCCACGAACTGTCCCGGCTCATGGGCATCCAACCGCCGGTGGCTCGCCTGAGAGGGCGAGTTCGAGCCGTCTTGACCGGGCGAATCGTCCGGGCTATAAGGCCGCGAACCCGAGATCGGTCCCGGACTGGAGAGGTTCATACGCCACATCCTCATCCTGCTCGCGGGGCTGGTCCTCGCTGCCCCGATATCGGCCCAGCCGCCCGCCTCCATCCAGCCTCCGGTCGTCTACGTCGATCCGGTCATCCCCGGTCATCCCGACGGGCCGTACACCTATCTCGATCCGGTCTGGTCGGCCGATCTGATCCTCGGGGCACCGACCGGCATCCGCCTGCAACGGACGCTCGATGACCGCAATCCGGAGCCGATCTGGGTCGCCGAGGGATTCGTCGGGGCCCTGGGTCCCTTCCCGATGTTCGGCGGCGGCATCCGCAAGAACCTCTACCTGAGTCGGTTCGCCTGGGACGAGTTTCTCCTCGCTCCGGGCCTGGATGCCTTCCTGCTGCTCAACCCGGACAGCAATCTCTTCGGCAGCACCCAGGCATTGCCCCTGGTGACCCTGGACGTGGACCTGGTCTGGCGGCATCAGTGCTGCCCGTGCGGCTGGGGCGAGGTCGGCGTCAAGATGGGAGCCGGCGTCGGCTTCGGGGCTCGGGTTGGCGTTCTGCCCATCTTCGCTGTCTTCGGTGGCTGGCATTTCTGACGCGTGTTAGCCGGACGCGCCAGCGACGGATCTATCGCCGTCGCTGGCGCGTCCGGCTAACACGCCCGTTAGCCGGACGCGCCAGCGACGGATCAATCGCCGTCGCTGGCGCGTCCGGCTAACACGCGTCATCGAGTCTCGCCGAAACCGCTTTACATCTCGCCCGGCCGTGCGACAATGAACGCTCCCCGCCCGGCCATCGCGAGAGCAACCGCCATGAACGATCCCCGGCTCGACGTCCGCAAGCACCTCACCCGGCGCGAACTGTTCGGCCGAACGGCCACCGGCATCGGCACCGCTGCCCTCGCGTCGCTCCTGACTCACGACGGCTACGCGGCCGGACCTCCAGTCGCCGACGCTCCCGGCTCGCTGCTGCCACACTTCGCACCGAAGGCGAAACGCGTCGTCTACCTCTTCATGAATGGCGCGCCGACGCACGTCGATCTCTACGACTGGAAGCCGAAGCTCAAGGAACTGCACGGCAAACCCGTGCCCGAGTCGTTCGTCGCCGGCAAACGCTTCTCGACCATGACCGGCTCACCGTCGGGCAAGGTCCTGCTCGCCCCAGTCGAACCGTTCACCCGGCACGGCCAGAGCGGAGCCACCGTCAGCGCCTTCCTGCCGCACATCGCGAAGATCGCCGACAAGCTCTGCTTCGTCAAATCGATGCACACCGAGGCGGTCAACCACGCTCCGGCCATCTCGTTCCTGCTGACCGGAGCCGAGTTGCCCGGTCGGCCGACGATGGGAGCCTGGCTCACCTACGGCCTGGGCAGCACCAGCGCGAACCTGCCGGCCTACGTCGTCATGACATCGATCAGCAAGGGCACGACCTGTGGTCAGATCTTCTACGACTTCTACTGGTCGGCCGGCTTCCTGCCGTCGCGCTTCCAGGGCGTCAAGTTCCGCGGCAGCGGCTCGCCCGTCCTCTACCTGAACAACCCCGACGGCATGAGCCGGGACGTTCGTCGCGGCCTGCTCGACGATCTCGCCCGGCTCAACGAGCTGAAGCTCCACGACTTCGGCGACCCGGAAATCGCCACGCGCATCGCCCAGTATGAGATGGCCTACAAGATGCAGGCGAGCGTGCCCGATCTCGTCGATTTCAAGAAGGAGCCGAAGGAGGTCCTCGAATCGTACGGCCCCTCGGTCAACGAGCAGGGTACGTTCGCGTACAACTGCCTGATGGCCCGCCGACTCCTGGAACGCGGCGTCCGCTTCGTTCAGGTCATGCACGCCGGCTGGGATCAGCACAACAGCCTGACCACGGAACTCTACACCCAGTGCAAGGACACTGACCAGCCGTCGGCCGCTCTCGTTCGCGATCTCGAACGGCTCGGTCTGCTCGACGACACTCTCGTCATCTGGGGCGGCGAGTTTGGCCGGACGCCATTCATCCAGGGCAAACTCGACGACCGCAAGCGCTGGGGTCGAGATCATCACCCGTACGCGTTCACGGTCTGGATGGCCGGCGGCGGCATCAAGCCGGGCCTGACCCACGGCGCGTCGGACGAACTGGGCATCGCCGTGACCGAGGATCCGGTCCACGTCCACGACTTCCAGGCGACACTGCTGCACCTGCTCGGCATCGATCACGAGCGACTGACGTTCAAGTTCCAGGGGCGAAACTTCCGGCTGACCGACGTGCATGGCCAGGTGGTGAAGGAACTGATCGGGTAGGACGCGACCTTTCGGCGAGCCCTGCCCTCCGCTATCATGGACGATACAGGAGGGCAATGATGACCGCGGACCTGGAGCAACTCGAAGCAGCCCTGCGGGCCGCCGATGTCGAGACCTTTCGCTCCCTCGCCGATCGGCTCGCCCGTCTGCGTCATCCCGGTGCCCGGGAACTGCTCCTGCAAGCGTTGCAGCACCACGACCCGGCCATGCGAGCGGCCGCCGCCTGTGCTGCCGGACACCTCGATCATCTCGAAACCGTCGATCCGCTCTTTCTGCTGCTGCAAGATCCCGAGCCGAGCGTCCGCGAGGCGGCCCTCGCCGCTCTCCTCGATCTGGCCCCCGGTCTGCTCGAACGAACCCTGGCCACGACCGAACGCGGCTCCGATGGCTGGCGTTGCCTGCGCGATCTGGTCCGTCTCCTCCACGGCGAGCCCGCCCTGGACGATGCCGAGGCCGTCCACGACTGGCCGAGCGGCTCCGGCCAGGCGGTCAAGCTCTGCATCGCCCTGCTGCACCATCCCAGCTCGCCGGTGCGCGTTCGAGCGGCGGAACTGCTCGGCCCGACGCAGGATCGCCGGGCCGTCGATGAGCTGCTCCTGGCGCTGACGCATGCCGACCCGGACACGCGCGTCGCCGCCGCCGTCGCCCTGGGCGAACATGGCAAGACCTCGCGCATCGTCGGCCCGCTCGTCGAGGCGTTCCACGATTCCGATGCGCGCGTCCGCACGACCGCCGCCCTGGCCCTGAGTCGCTTCGACGTTCTCAGCGGCAGCGTTCCGCCGGATCGCCTGCGGTCGGTGCTGGAACACCTGCTCCGCCATCCGGACATCGAGGCCCGCCGACGCGTCGTCCTCATGCTCGGCCGATCGCGCGGACCGGAGTCGGTCGATCTGCTCCTGCTGGCCGCCCGGGATCGCGAGGCGAGCGTCCGGGCCGAGACGATCGTCGCCCTGAGTCGGTTCCGCGATCCACGCATCGAGCCGGTTCTGCGCGTCGCTCTGACCGATGCGGAGGAGATGGTCCGCCTGCGTGCCGTCGATGCGATGGAGCGACTCGGCACGCCGGAACCGATTCCGCTGGCCCTGAAGGACCCGTCGCCGACCGTGCGCGTACAGGCGATCAAGGCTCTGCGCTGGACCCTGGCCGTGGCGTCGAGGGCCGAGCCGGTCCTGCCCGAACTGCTGGCCTCGCTGCGCGACCCGGCCGAGGCCGTCCGCCTGGAGGCCGTCGAACTGCTCCACGGTTACGTCACGCCGCCGGTCGTCACCGCCCTCGCTGCGGCCCTGCCCGGTGAGTCGTTTCCGCTCATCCGACAGAAGATGCTGGGCCTGCTGGGGCGACATCCCGAGGAGCATGATCGTATCCTGGCCGAGCGCGGGCTGCCGGACACGGTGCGGGGTATCTTCCGGACTCATCTGGAGGACCCGGCCCCGGAGGTGCGAGCCCAGGTCGTTCAGTTTCTGGGCGATCTGGGCGATCCGACCCTGCTGCCGGAGTTGCTGGCCCGCTGTACCGACGAGGCGGCCGAGGTGCGGCTGGCCGTGGCCCGGGCCCTGGAAAAGTTCGACCGCCCCGACGCTCACGCCGCCCTGGATCATTTCTTGACCGATCCGGCCGCCGAGGTGCGGGACGCGGCCGTGTGGGCTCTTCGTCATCGGACGATGGAGCAGGCTCTCGACCTGGCTCTCGCCTTGCTGGCCGATCCAGCCGCCGAGGTCCGCCTGAGCGTCGCCGTCCTGCTGGCCGTCTTCCACCTGCGCGGCGAGCTGCCCCTGGAGCGGTACGCGGAGGTCTACGCCAGCACCGAGTTGCCTGGCCGGCTCAACCTGCTCGACGTGGCCGAGGGCATCCGGGATCGCCGACTCGTGCCGATGCTCCTGGCCGCCATCCACAGCGATGCCCCGACCGAGCAGGCGAGGGCGCTGCTGGTTCTGACCGATCTGAAACGCGGCGAACCAGCCCGGCGACATCCTCGACTGACAACGGAGTTGCACCGCCTGACCCTGCTCGATGGTGCGGGCCTGCGAACGACCGTCCGCGTCCTGGAACCGGTGGTGACGATGCCTTCGGGGGTGGGTCTGCCGACGCTGGCCGAGCCGCTCGGGTTCCACGTCGCGACGCCGGCCCGGGCCGCGCCGGGTAGCGTCCTTCGCGTCCAGCTATGGGCCGCCCTGCCCGGTCAGGTGCCGCGAATCCAGGCCCTGGCGAGCCGGCCGCTCGACCCGAGCGATTACCGCATCCAGAGCCGATTCGGCGCGACCCTCACGCCGCGGACGAGCCTGTCGGTTCGTCTGCACGCACCGGGCCTCATCCCCCTCGACGCCGAGGATGATCTGCACTGGGATGGCGAGGCGGCGGCGGCCCGTCTCCTGCTGCGTGTTCCGCCGGAAACGCGGCCCGGCACCTACCCGGCCACCCTGAGCCTGTATCGCGACGGCCTGCGCATCGGCCGGGTGACGACGACCCTGGTCATCGGCCCGGAAGACCCGACGGTCGCCTGGCCGCTGGCCGTGACAACGCGATATCACCGGGCAGTCGGCGTGGCTGCGTCCGAGGATCGCGATCAGGCCGAGGGTCGCCTGGCCGCTCTCCGGCGCGTGCTGCCCGATCTCGATACGCGCCTGCTCGCGGAGGGAGAGTCGGTCTCCACGACGGCCGAGGTGGTGTATCTGTTCTGGTCGCGAACCGCCGGCCCGCTGGTGGAGTGGATGCGCCGATTCGATTCGGTCGGTGAGGTCAGCGTCCTGCCGCTGGATCCACCCGAGCCGGCGGAGGCGGACTGGATCTGGTCATACCTGCGCGGCCGACTGCGTGGGTGAAGGCGAGCCCCCCACGAAAGTGGGGGGAGTACCATCGAAGGAACTCCCCCCACTTTCGTGGGGGGCTCGCCTGTCGCCGGAACTCGCCTGTCGCCGGAACTCGCCTGTCGCCGGAACTCGCCGGTCGCCGAAAGACTTTTACTTCACCGGCACCTTGACCGTCGCCGGCAGCAGACAGCCCTTGACACTACACGATTGCAGGAAGACGCGAGCCTCCAGCGGACTCGTGTCGCTGGCCGATCGCTTGACCTTGGCGGTGATCGTCACCTTGCCCTCGTAGACGGCGTAGTCGCCGACGACCTTGTCCTCCTTGACGTGGCCCTTCGGATAGGCCAGTTCGACCACCTCGACCGGCTTCTGACCGGCGTAGAACTTCACCGTTGTCAGCGTACTCTCCAGGTCCTTGTTGCCGATCGGGTTGGCGTAGATGTGCCAGGCCGGATCGACGTTCAGCGTCACGGTCACGGTCTGCACCCCGTTGCCGTCGGCCTTGTCGGCCGCGGCAGCGATCTTGACGACCGCGTCCGATTTCTTCGCCTGACCCTGAACCGCCGACACCGTGACGAGAGCGACGAACAATCCCAGGAAGCCGATGGCGCGTGCTGACATGTGTGGCGTCCCCTTCGCTTGACGTTGGCCAGATCCGGCGCTCACAGATTGATCTGCCGTAGCGCCTCCAGCAGGTGATCGATGTCCGCCCGGGTGTTGAACGGCCCGGGACTCACCCGCACCGCTCCGTCCGGGAACGTCCCGCACGAGCGATGGATGTAGGGCGCACAGTGCAGGCCAGGCCGCACCGCGATGTCGAACGACTGATCCAGGACTCCGCCCAGTTCCGTCGCCGGAAGGCTCTCGCTGGTGAAGGACACCGTCGCCACCCGGCGCGAGCGATCCCGATGACCTAATACCGCAAACCCGGGCAGCTCGTCCAGACGAGTCCAGAAATACTCCGCCAGGTCCAGCTCATGACGAAGCAGATTGTCCAGCCCCTGCTCGTTGATCCAGCGCAGGCCCGCGACCAGGCCGGCGACGCCCAGCACGTTCGGGGTGCCCCCCTCCAGGTAGTACGGATACTGGCCCGGCTGCGTCTCGCTGGAACTGTCGCCGCCAGTGCCACCCTCGCGCCAGGGTCGCAGACTCACGCGCGGCCCGACGTAGAGCGCTCCGGTCCCCGTCGGCCCGAACAGGGACTTGTGACCGGGAAAGGCCAGCAGATCGATGTTCATCGCCTGGACGTCGATCGGCACCACGCCCGCCGTCTGGGCGGCATCGACCAGCAGGATCAGGTCCCGATCTCGCGTCATCTTGCCGATCTCGCCGACCGGCTGGACCGTGCCCAGCACGTTCGAGGCGTGCGTCAGGGCGATGAGCCGGGTTCGCGACGTGATGGCCCGACGCACGTCATCCGGATCGATCGTGCCGCCGGTATCGCCATGCAGTCGAGTGACGCTGATCCGGCCGGCGAGGTCGAGCGCGCGCAGAGGCCGACTGACGCTGTTGTGTTCCAGGTCGGACGTGATGACGTGATCGCCATCGAGCAGGACGCCCTTGAAGGCCATGTTCAGGGCATCGGTGCCATTGAGCGTGAAGACGAACCGCTCCGGCTCCTGACCGACGAAGAGCTGATTGAGCCGATGGCGGGCGTCGTCGAGGATGGCCTCGGCGGCCAGGGCCATCTTGTGACCGGCTCGGCCCGGGTTGGCCAGCGACGAACGCGCGAAGGCGTCCAGGGCCTGGTAGACCGGTTCCGGCTTGGGAAAACTCGTTGCCGCATTATCGAGGTAGATCATGGTTTCCACGCGGCCGCCGGCTTGTCGGCGGCACCTTCGGACGAAAACTCGCCGCCAAGGCGACGGCACAAGGGATCACCGGCAGCCCGGTTCCGGCGTCTCCGCTTCCTGGGCCTGCTCGAACCGGGTGATCTTCTCCACGCGACGGGCGTGCCGACCCTGCTCGAACTCGGTCGCCAGCCAGATGCTGACCAGGTGTTCGACCAGTTCCTCGCCGAGCAGGTCGGCCGACAGGCACAGGACGTTGGCGTTGTTGTGCCGTCGGCTCATCTCGGCCGTGATGTCGTCATGACACAGAGCGGCCCGAACGCCGACCACCTTGTTGGCGGCAATGCACATGCCGATGCCGGTGCCGCAGATCAGGATGCCGCGATCCGCCTTGCCCTGAGCGACCGCGCTGGCGACCAGGAAGGCGAAGTCGGGGTAATCGCTGTATTCCTTCTGATGGCAGCCGAGGTCGAGAACCTCGTGCCGCTGGCGTTCCAGAACGCCGGCGATCCGGCGGCGCATGTCGTAGCCGCGATGATCACTGCCGAGGGCAATTCTCATGGCACCCCCTCCCGAGGAGCGACGGCCGGAGCCGGACCAGGCCCGGCGAGCGCCTCCTCGACCAGCGGTTCCAGCGCCTGCCAGAGCTGTCGGGCGCACTCCTGATAAACCGCACGCGACTGGCCAATCGGATCAGCAACGTCGAGGCCGTCCGGTCGCGCCAGGCGGGGTAGACTGCCCAGTCGGGGGCAGCCGTCCTCCATGCCGAGGAGATGATTCCGCGTCATGCCCACCAGGAAGTCGGCCTGGGCGGCCAGATCCTCGGTCAGGAGCCGACTGGCATGATTGGCCAGATCGACGCCGTACTCGCGGGCGACGACGATGGCCTCGTCGGCGGCCCGTTGCCCCATCATGGCGGCCAGTCCGGCCGAAAGCACGAAAAATCCCCGGGCGGGCAACTCCTCGATGCCGCACCCCAGACGATCGGCCAGCCGCCGCTTGCACAGGGCCTCGGCCAGCGGACTGCGGCAGGTGTTGCCCGTGCAGACGAACAGAATGACGCAGCCGAGATAACGCTCCATCGTCGCCCGCAGCAGGACGCCCTCGTGGACCACGTTCCACTGGTCGCCGTGGACCTCGACCACGGTACTCGGCTGACGCGGTGGACGTGGCCCCTCGTCGATGACCAGATCCACCTCGAGCCCGAGCGCCTTCAATCGGGCCGCGCCGGTACAGTCCGCCTCGGCGGTGCCCGCCGCCGGCTCTGGCAGATCGAGCAGCACGACCGGGCTGCCCAGCACCGGCAGCAGATGCATCAGCAGATCGCTGCCTGGCAGACGCAGGTCGAGCGCACCATCGGGACAGAGAGCCGGCAGAAGCGTCGGGGCCAGGCGACCGCTCAGCGACGAGGCCGCGTCTGGTACGCGGAGGAGCAGCGGTCCCGGCCAGAAGCGTCGGGCCAACCGCAGACCGACGGGGCTCAGGTTCGGCAGCAGGTCGCGAACGTCGCTGGCACCGCGCACGGCGAGATAGAGCCGGGGCGGCCCCTCCGTCGTGGTCAACCGCTCGGCCAGGCCGGCCAGGCGCAGGACCGCCTCGGGATGAGTCGCGTGGGCGGCCAGGACGTAGCCGGTCTCCGTAGGGAGGGCGGCAATCTGACCGGCCGTCAGCACCTGCCAGGTTTGCTGAAGGACGTCCGGAGCCTCGCTCGCTCCGGGAGTCGGATTGTTCACGGGAGTTGGTCCCGTGGAAGGATCGCTCATGCGCAGCTCCGCTTGCACGTTCGTACGTTCCGACCGGCAGGAGCCGGACAGCAACGGGGCTGTAATACTGTACTGAAGTTGAGCAGTCACGACAAGGAGTCCGGTCGCGGAGCCCGGCGCCGTGGCGAGATCGTGTTCCAGGAAGGACCGTCCGCTCAGAAGAGCGAGCGCTGGATCAGGTCGGCGGCGGGGCGGGAGTTGGTCGTCGCGATGCACGCTGGGCTGTCGTTTCGTGGGCTCCCCACGGCCGGCCCCACAGACCGCCGGGTCAACTCGTCCACCGGGAAGGGGCGGAGCAGATCCCGCAACGCCGCCGGATCGCTGGTGGAATCGAGCCAGGCGGCTTCCGCCAACGCGGGCAGGATCACCGGCATGCGGTCGTGGACATCACGGACAAGGTCGTTCGCCTCGGTCGTGAGAATCGCCACGGAGTCGAGCGGCCCCTCGGGACCCTCCCAGCGTTCCCACAGGCCGGCGAAGGCGAAGAGGCCGCCGTCAGTGCGGGTGAAGTACATCGGCCGTTTCAGGCGACCGTCGCCGAGCCACTCGAAGAAGCCGTCGGCCGGAACCAGGCAACGGCGCTGAGCCAGGGCGGTACGGAAGGCCGGTTTTGTCTCGACCGTCTCGCTCCGGGCGTTGATCAGCGGCGGCCCACCGACTGGCCCCTTCGACCAGGATGGCACCAGGCCCCAGCGGAGTCGACCGGCCGCACGACCGGCCAGGCCGTCACGGATTACCAGGATGGCTTGCGTCGGTGCGAGGTTGTAGCGTGGCGACCAGTCGAGGTCGTTCGCCAGGAGGAACCGGGCGGCCACGTCACGGCCGGAATGGTACAGAGTGAAGCGGCCACACATGGGGCGTCTCGGGGTGTCTCAAAGTCGGCAAGCCCGTACCATAGGCCATCGACAGAATCGCCAGCACGCTTGAAGAGCATCAACGTGGAGGCAGCAAGATGGTTGACCGCGAGCACGAACGACCCTTCCGGAGCCGGAAATTCCTCTTTCTTTCGACCCCGGTCGGCCCGCTGGGGTCGGGGCTCGGTGGCGGTGTGGAGCTGACGCTGCACAATCTCGCCAGCGAACTCCAGCGGCGCGGCCATCGCATCCAGATCGTCGCGCCAGCAGGCTCGGTTCTACCCGGGTTCGATCTGCAGGAAATCCCGGGCAATCCACAGATCCCCGCGCAGACCGTGGATCGGAACGAACCCATCGCTCTACCGCGAAGTTCGGTCCTCGCTGCCATGTGGAATTATACGCGCCAGGTTCAGGCCGAATGGGATTTGCTCGTCAATTTCGCTTACGACTGGCTGCCGTTGTATCTCACGCCGTTCTTCCAACGTCCCATCGCGCACCTGATCAGCATGGCGTCCCTGTCGGAAGCCTTTGATCAGATGGCCGGCCAGGTCGCCCTGACGCATCCAGGAACGCTCGGAGTTCACACGCAGGCCCAGGCGGATACCTTTCCCTTCGCGGCTTCCTGTCGAGTGTTGGGAAATGCCATCGATGGGACGTTGTATCGCTTCGTTGCGGAACCGGAGAATGCGCTCGCCTGGGTCGGTCGTATCTCACCGGAAAAGGGACTGGAAGACGCGATGGCTGCGTCGCGGCAGGCCCGGATTCCGTTGCGAATCTTCGGCAAGATGCAGGATCGAGAATACTGGGATCGCATCCGTCGAGAGTATCCCGACGCTCCGTGCGAGTATCGCGGTTTTGTCTCCAGTGACGAACTACAGCGCGAAGTAGGGCAGTGTCGCGCTCTGCTGATGACGCCACGCTGGATCGAGGCGTTTGGCAACGTGGCGATCGAGGCCCTGGCCTGTGGTGTCCCGGTGATTGCTTATCGTCGTGGCGGCCCCAAAGAGATCGTTCGCGATGGTCAGACGGGCTTTCTGGTCGAACCGGATAGCGTGTCGGGTCTGGTGGCGGCGATCGAGCGTTGTGGCCACCTCGATCGTCGGGCCTGCCGCCGACAGGCGGAAACGGAATTCGCTCTACCGGCCTGGGCGGATCGTTTCGAGGCGTGGTTCACTGAGATCCTGTCCCGGTCATGACTCGGAGTGGGACAAGTCACCACGATATCCCGTCTGGTTACCGGGTTTAACTGCCAGCCTGACACCGTATAATACTCGAAACGTCAGGCACCCGTAGCGGAGACTACCATGGATTTCACCGAACCGTTCGTCGTCTACACCACCCCCGACCCCGTCGAGGCGACTCTGATTCGGAATCTCCTCGCCGACAACGGCGTCAAGTGTGTTCTCGAGGGCTTCGACCAGCCGCTCGGCGGCGGCTTTATCGTCAATGACATCAAGGTCATCGTCGAGGCCGGCCATGCCGATCAGGCCGAGAAACTCATCCGCGACCACGGCCCCCGCAAGTGACCTCGCCGCGAACTCTGGAGTACCTGCCATGCACCACCTGACCCGCCTCGGGGCCTTCCTGGCCTTCTCTCTCGCACTGGCCACCCCTGCGGTGGCCGCTCCCTTCAACGATGCCAACCTGGAAGCTGCCGTCCGGGCCGTCCTCATGCAGCCGACCGGCGACCTGACCGACCAGAAGCTCAACAACGTCTTCGTTCTCGAAATCACCGGCAAGGGCATCAAGGACCTCACCGGTCTGGAGAAGTGCAAGAACCTGGCCCAGCTTCGCCTGACGAAGAACCAGATCGTCGATCTGAAGCCGCTCAAGGATCTGACGAACCTGCAATCGCTCGACCTGGCGGAAAACCAGATCGTCGATCTGACGCCACTGGCCGGCCTGACGCGCTTGCAGTATCTGGAACTGTCGAACAACCAGATCGAAAAGGTTGAGCCGCTGGAGAAACTGGCCGCCCTGTCGGCTCTCTATCTGGGCCAGAACAAGATCAAGAGCGTCGCCCCGCTCGCCACTCTGACGAAGCTCGCCTCGCTCTCGTTGCCGAAGAACCAGATCGTGGACGTGAACCCGCTGGCGAAGATCACCCGGCTGAGTACCCTCGATCTGAGCGACAATCAGATCGTCGATGTTGGGCCGCTGACCAAACTGACCGAGCCGAGCATGATCCTGCTGGAGCGGAACAAGATCACGACCCTGGAACCGCTGCTGAACTGGGCGAAGACCGACTCGGCCGGCCCGAAACGCTTCGCGCCGTTCCTGCGTCTCTACCTCAAGGACAATCCCCTGAGCGAGGCCGCCAAATCGACGCAGCTGAAGGCTCTGAAGGACGCCGGCGTCCGAATCGAATCGTGAATGAGGCGGCGGTCTTCATTTAGCCGCCGGCTTGCCGGCGGTGCCTTCTGCCACGAAGACCGCCGGCCAGCCGGCGGCTAAATGTAGCACGTCACTCCAGGTTGGTCACCTCGCCACCGGCCCGCGTGCAGGCCGCCTTCCAGACCTTGAGATCCAGGCCGACTTTCAGGCTGCGGACGCTGCCATCCATCATGCCGACGTTGACCACCTTCAGCGGCGAGCGGAGCGCCGACAGACCACCGATGCCACCGCAATCGACGTCCGGTTTCTCGTCGTTGAACGCCCGCGTGGCGGTGAACGTCGTCTGCAAGAAGCGGCCCTCCAGCCAGCTCCCGCCGCGATCGGCGGCGATGTTCTTATCGGCCTTCCAGTCGGCGACGCCGGCGTCCGGCTTGATGCCCTTCAGGGCGTCGGCCTTCAGCGCGACGTGCTGACGTGCGACCGTCATCGCTCGCACGCCGCCGTCGCCGCGCAGCGTCTCGCCGGTCATGATCGTGTTGCTCGTGCCGTCCGTGACGCTGTTGAAGGTGATCTTCGATTCGGTGAAGAACATGCCGTCGTTGTCCGCCAGCGGCGCGAGCGAGCCGGCCGAGAAGAGGTAGTTCGTCGGCCCGCTTTCGGTCATCGGCATGGCACCGTCCATCGGGCTCAGGAACACCTTGATGCGTGTCTTGCGAACAACGGCGTTGGCCTCGTCGGTCGCCGCTTTCTTGAAGTCGAGCCGTTGGAAGAGGTTGGCCTGTTCGATGTACGGCAGGATGAAGGCGTGCGGCGAAAATTGTTCCTTGTTCCGCCCGGCCGGGAAGGAGCCGTTGACATCGTAGTAATTGTGCATCGCCAGACCGAGTTGTTTCAGGTTGTTCTGGCTCTGCGACCGGGCTGCCATCAGACGCAGCTGGGCGGTTGCCGGCAGGAACAACGCCAGCAGCAGCGCCAGGATGGCGAGGACGATGATCAGCTGAAACAACGTCACGCCGCCGCGAGACTGGGACCGCGTCATCGAGTACCTCCGGAATTAGAAGTTGGGGATCGGCATCCCGTCGCTGGTGTTGGTCAGTAACTGAACGATCCGCAACTCGACCTTGCTGGAGAGCCGTCGAGTGGAGCCGTCGCCCATCACGATCCAGACGGCGTCGCCATTGCTGCGCAGGCCGGACAGGCCGCCGATGCCACCGCAATCCACGTCGGGCCTCGGGTCATCGACCGTGCGCGTGCCGGTGAAGAGCGTCTGGAGGAACTTGCCGTCCATCCAGGCCGCGCCGCGATCGGCGGCGATGTTCTTATCGGCCTTCCAGTCGGCGACGCCGGCGTCCGGCTTGATGCCCTTCAATGCGGCGGACTTCAGCGCGACGTGCTGACGGGTGACGGTCGTCGCCATGACGCCGGAATCGCCCTTGAGCGTCTCGCCGGCCATGATCGTGTTGCTCGTACCGTCGGCAATGCGCTGGAGCTGAACCTTCGAGTTGACGTAAAACATGCCGTTGTTCTGGGCCAGACCGGGCTGGTCGCCGGCACATAGCAGGTAGTTCGTCGGCCCGGAATCGCTCGTCACGCTCCTGACCGCATCGAGCGGATTGAGGAACGTCTTGATGACGATGGCCCGCATATCGGCGTTGGCTTTCGCCGTCGGTGCCTGCTTCAGATCGATCCGCTGAAACACGGCGGCCTGTTCGAGGTAGGGCAGTATGTGAGTCAGGCCGGAATACCCCTTCGCATCGACGCCGGCGGGCATGTTCCCGACAGTATCGTGGTAGCTGTGGCAGGCGATGGCGATCTGACGCAGGTTGTTGGACGAGGCCCGCCGGGCCGCGTCGAGTCGGGCCTTTGCCAGGGCTGGCATGAACATCGCGAAACCCAACGCGAACAGGGCGATCAGAATCAACAGGTCGAACAGGGTAAAAGCCGTCCGGAATCGGGACATGCAAGATCCTCTCGAAAATCAAGGCGAGCGTGGGGCGTTAGCCCCATGACTGCCGGCACGCGGTGACGACGAAGAGTCATGGGGCTGACGCCCCACGCTCGCCGGAAACGGTGGTTACACCTTCTCCATCAGTTGCGGCAGCGGCTGGAACTTGCCCAGCAGAACCGTCTCGCTGTCGATGCCGAGCCAGCCCTCCAGCAGCGCGGCGTACACACGCCGGAAGTCGGTGTGATACTTCAGATCGCCGTCGTCGAGATCGTCCAGCTTCGGGTGTGCGCCGACGACGCCGCCCTTGACCGACGGCCCGGCCACGAATAGATTCGAGGCTGCCCCGTGATCGGTCCCCTTGCTCGTGTTCTCCTTGACGCGTCGGCCGAACTCCGAGAACGTCATCACCCGGACTCGCTTGTCATCGCCGGTCTGCTTGAGCTGGTCGAACAGCTGGCGGATGCCGGCGGCGATCTCCTCCATCAGGTTCTTGTGCGGCTCGGCCTGGTTGGAATGCGTGTCGAAGTCGTCGCGCATGACGTAGAAGACGCGCGTGCCGAAGTCACGCTGGATCAGCTGAGCGACCAGGCTCAACTTGCTCGGCAGCGACTTGCCACTGTAGAACTTGCCGTAGTACCACTGCTGATCCCGACCCTGAGAGCTGCGCAGCAACTCTTGCAGCTTGTCGAGCGTCGTCAGCGTTTGCACCTGACGGCGCTGGACGAACTGGAGCATGCTGATCGCGTCGGCGGACTCATCGATCTGACCGAGTTCCTCGATCAGCGTCCGACGGGCCTTGTGCTGCTCCTGCGTGCCGCCGCCCAGGTCGAGGCGGTAGGGCATCTTGTTGTTGATGCTGATGGCCCCACTGCTGGTCCCTTGCAGGGCCAGCGGCAGCCGGTTCGGCCCGATGTGCATGATCGGGATGCCGCCCCGAACGTCGTGCAGCTGCGCGCCCGAGCGGGCCAACCAGCCGGTGCCGACCTTGCGCCGCGGATCGGCCGATTGCCAGATGTCCATCGACTCGAAGTGCGACCGATCCGGGTTCGGATAGCCGACGCCCTGCACGACGGCCAGGTTAGCAAGCATCGGCTCGAGGTTGCGCAGGCCAGCGCTCAGACCGATGTCGTCGGTCACCTTGACGACCTGCTCCTTCGTCTGGCGCAGCGTCGGCCGGAACTTGTGGTACAGGTCGTCGGTGTACGGGATGACGGTGTTCAGGCCATCGTTGCCGCCGTTCAGTTCGATGACGACGAGGATGTTCTCCTTGCCGGTCGCCGCGGCCTGGGCCGTGTTGGCGATGAACTGCGGAACGACACTGCCCAGCGACAGCAGGGCGGAACCCTTCAGCGTGCGGGTCAGAAGATCACGACGATTCAGCATGGTTCGGTTACTCCGAGGGAAGTCGGCAACTGCTGAAGGCGAGCGTGGGGCGTCAGCCCCATGAGTCTTTCTCTTCGGTGCGTCCCGGCAGTCATGGGGCTGACGCCCCACGCTCGCCAGGATTTCTCGCTCGCCGGGATGATCACGCCAGTTGATACTCGGGCATGCACAGGATCGCGTGGACGGCCTCACGGACACGCCGGTCGCGCGTTTTCGGCTCCGCCGTCCGCAGGAAGGCGACCAACTTCTTCTCCTTGCCCGGATCGATGCCGCCGGGCAGGAAGGCGTCGAGCAGCACCCGGACGATCTGTTCGGGCTTCTCGGCTTTTGCCTGACGTACCAGCCGTGCCGGGTCGAACGGATCGGCCGGCGACGGCTCCTCCGGCAGGCCCGGCCGGACCGCGCCGCCCGGCCCCTCCACCTCGACGAACTCGGCTCTCGGGTCGGGCAGACGTTCGCCCCAGATGCCGCCCATGGCCGCTGCCTGGGCGAAGTTCTGGCGGGCCAGGATCGTCGAGGTGTTCAGCCAGGCATGGGCTCCGGGCCAGCCCTTGACGTTCGGCGGCGCGAACAATTGCTGCCCCATCGCCTCCATACCCCTGACCAGAGCCTGCTGCGGAATGGTCTTCTCGGCGATCGTCTTCGCCGTGCCGAGAACCAGCTCGACCGGCCACTTGATCCGCTGTCGAAAGGCGTGTTCCGAGTAGAAGTGCCGCGACGACAGGATCGTCTTCATCAGCGCCGCGATGTCGTAGTCCGACTTGCGGAACTGCTCGCACAGCGGTTCGAGCAGCGCGTCGGGCGGCGTCTGCGTCTCGTTGACGAAAAAGTGATACAGCTTGCGGACCAGGAAGCGGGCACAGCAGTCCCGCGTCAGCATGATACCGACCACGTCGCCGCCGTCGAGGTTGCCCGATTTGCCCAGGACGGTCTTCCTGCCGTCGTCGTGGACACGGGCATCGAACGTGAACGTTTCGCCGTCGGTATGCCAGCCGGTGAAGGCGCGGGCCGCCTCCTGGATGTCCTTCTCCTTGTAGTTGCCGACACCGAGGCTGAACAGTTCCATCAACTCGCGGCCATAGTTCTCGTTCGGCGTGCCCTTGATGTTGCTGTTGGAATCCAGCCAGATGAGCATGGCCGGGTCCTTCGAGATCTCCATCAGGAAGGGGCCGAACTTGCCCAGGGCGTGCTTGCGCAGCAGGATGTTCTGCCGGACCATCGGCACGGCGTAGTTGACCTTGGCGATGCTCGTCGCGAAGTGGTTGTGCCAGAACAGCGTCATCTTCTCGCGGAAGGGATGGCCGCTGTTGAGCATGACGTAGAGCCACCAGGCGCGGACCTCGTTCGGCTCCGGCTTGCTCTGGCCGAAGCCGGCGTTGGGGTTGTAGCGTTTGGCGATCTTGACGCCTTCGTTGTTCAGGAAGTCGGTCAGGCGTGCGGCGTACGGCTGACCATTGAGCAGCAGTTCCAGCGTGGCCGGGTAACCGCGTTCGACGGCCGCTCGCAGCTCGGCCGGGCTGCCGCCGAAGCCGGCGCGTCGAAGCAGATGACCGGCCCACCTGAGGTTCCACGGATCCTTGCCGCCCGGCTCCCAGGGTTGCCAGGCGTGCAGCGGATCGACCTTGTCCAGAGACGGAAGCATCTCGGCCATGAAGGGGCCCCCCGACGTTGCGATTCGACACCTCGGCCCGAAGGCCGGCCCTGCAACGAAGACATGCACAAGGGTTGATTATTTCCCGGCTCGCCCGGCGAGGCAAGGAGGCAGTTCCGGAAATTCCATCCGGCCCGTCTTCATTTAGCCGCCGGCTTGCCGGCGGTCTTCATCCCAAATTCCCGCCGGCAAGCCGGCGGCTAAATGAAGACGGTTCATCCCTCGGTCGCGTCGAACTCGTCGTAGCCATGTTCGTCGTAGCGTTCCCGGTACTCTTCCAGCCAGTCGAGCGGTTCCTCTGGATCGGTCGGCGGCGCGGCCAGCAGTTCATTCAGTTCGCGCTCGCTGGTCAACTCGCTGACACCGGCTCGCACCGCGCGACGCAGCAGCGGCTCAGCCTCGCGGTCGGGCACCTGGGCCAGGTCGAACACCAGCGACACCGCCAGGGCCCGCTCGTCGGTCGAGAGGGCATCACCCCGGTCGAGCAATCCGCGCAGCAGTTCACGCAGTGCGACGCAGACCGGTTGGCGATCCTCCGCACAGGCCAGGGCCAGTTGTGCGGCCAGGCCGCGATCGAAGCCCTGGAGCCGATCGCCGCGTACCAGTTCCAGCAGCGGCGCGACGGCGGCCGCCCCCTGGGCGACGATCGCTCGCGGCAGCAGTTCCTCAGGGACGGCCTCCCGCAGCAGACCGACCAGTTCATCGACCGCGCCGCCTCCCGGAAGAACCGTGAGCAGGCCGAGCAGATAACCGCGCGTCGGCGGCTGCGCCGGACGCAGTTCAGCAACGATGGCCGGCACCGCCGCGCCGCCGAGACCGACGATCTGTTCGAGCAGTTCCGGCTCGGGCCATTCGTTCGCCTCGACGAGTTGGCGTACCAGCACCTCGGCAGCACTCTTCTTGCGAGCCATGTTCCACCCCTGGAGGAAGATTCACCACCGAGAGGCCCGGACGTTCGGCCCTCGGATCATCGCTCAGTCTATCGACCTTGTCCGCCTCGGCCGGGCGGTTATCATACCCCACACTCATCCACTCCCCGAGGAAAGCTGGACATGGTCATCGATAGCAAGGCCGCCGAGTTCGCCGGCTTCCCGGTCGTGGACTACCACCCCGAGGCGGGCATCGTCTTCTCGACAATGCCGCGCCGGGAGTTTCGGTCCCTGGAAGCACCCGGCGAATTCCTGGCCGTCACGCTCGACGGCACTCGCCTCGTCGTCGAGGTCGGCTCGGACGGCACCATCAGGGATACGGAAATCCAGTCGTTCCCGACTCCGGCGGAGGCCCAGCAGGGCTACCGGACGATCGTTTCCGGACAGATCCAGGCGGGGCACGTCCGTTTCGTCGAGCGCACCTTCCAGCAGCGTACGGGCGGTCAGCCGACCTTCTGGACGATCACCATCGCGGGCGACCGGCACACCATCCAGGCCGGCCCGGTCGGCAGCTCCGGCGAGGCCGAGACGACCGAGTTCGAGTCCCCGACTGAGGCTCGCGCCGATGGCGAACGGCTCATCGCCGAGAAGATCGCCGAGGGCTACGCCGAGCAGACAGCCGGCCTCGCCTCGCTGCGCGAGGGCATCCTCTCGGCCCTGGCCGCCGACCCGGACGACCTGGCCTCGCGCATGGCCCTGGCCGACCATCTCAACGAGCAGGGCGAACAGCCGCCGCGGGTCGCCTACCGCATCGAGGGGGAAGGGTACGACGAGGCGGAGGGGGTGGCGTTGCAAGCCTTCCTGGCCGACCCGGCCGTCAGCCTCATCGAGGCCGTTGTCATCGGCTTCTGCTTCGGTCACGACGGTGGCGGCTCCGATGACGTCATCGAGATGCTCGTCAAGGCTCGCGACCGGCTGCCGAACCTGCGGGCCCTGTTCCTTGGCGACCTGACCTACCGGGATCAAGAGATCTCCTGGATCACCCTCTCGGACGTGACCGCCCTGCTGACCGCCTTCCCGCGGCTGGAGCATTTCCGGGCCCGTGGCGGCAACGGGTTGGTACTCCAGCCGATCGAGCATGCCCACCTCAAGTCCCTGACCTTCGAGGCGAGCAACCTGCCGCGCGAGCTGGTCCGGGCTGTCGGCGAATCGCGTCTGCCAGCCCTGGAGCATCTCGAACTCTGGCTCGGCACCTCCGAGTACGGCGCTGACACGACCGTCGCGGACCTCCAGGGCATCTTCGCCGGGACGCACCTGCCGGCGCTGCGCTACCTCGGCCTGCGCAACAGCGAGATCGCCGACGCGGTGGCCGTCGCCGTGGGCTCGGCGGCGATCCTGCCGCGACTGCGCGTACTCGACCTGTCGCTGGGCACTCTCGGCAACCGTGGGGCCGAGGCCCTGCTCGCCATCCCGGCCCTCGCCGGTCTGGAGAAGCTCGACATCCATCACCACTACGTCGATCCGGCCCTGGTCGCCCGCCTGCAAGCCCTCGGCATCGAGGTCGATGCCAGCGATGCCGAGGTGGAGGATGATCCCGAGGATCCCGACGACGAGTACCCCGTTGACGACCGCTTCGTTGCCCACGCCGAGTAGCATTCTGGAGTTCGTGTGACGACCGCTTCGTTGCCCACGCCGAGTAGCATTCTGGAGTTCGTGGTCGTCGGCAACCCCGGCTGCCGACGTGTCACCCTCTTCCAGGAGGCGCTCGCTCGCTACGAGTTGCCCCCGGCGACGCTCGTCTCCTACACCGACCTGATCACCGGGCGGGCGACGCTGGAGCAGGTCGTCCGGCCCGGAGCGGTCGTCCGGCTGGAGTCGCCCGGGCGCGACTTCGCCGTGGAGACGGCCCTGCTCGCCCTGGGGGCGGACGAGCCGGACGAGCCTGGCCCGACGCGGATCGATCGAGAGTCGGCCCATCGACTCGCCTTCGACAAGGGCCGGATCTGGTATCCGCGTCAGTGGTATCTCGGCTTTCGGGCTCTCCTGCGTCGGATCGCCGCCCAGCTCGGGGATTGCCCGCCTCACCGGCTTCTGAACCCACCCGCCGACGTGGAAGTTCTCTTCGACAAGGTCGCGTGCCAGGAGCGTTTCGCGCGGGCTGGCATTCCGGTGCCGCGCGGCCTCGGACCGGTGCGATCGTTCGCCGAGCTGCGTGAGCGAATGCGCGAGGCCGACCGTCGGGCCGTCTTCGTCAAGCTCGCCCACGGCTCGTCGGCGTCGGGAGTGGTTGCCTACCGGAGCGTCGGCCCGCGCCACGAAGCCCTGACCACGGTCGAAATGGTCCACGAGGCCGGCGAGCTGCGGCTCTACAACTCACGCAAGATCCGGCGCTATCACGAGCCGGCCGTGATCGCCGAGTTGATCGATGCCCTGGCCCGCGAGGGAGTCCGGTTCGAGGAATGGCTGCCCCGGGCGGTGCTGGACGAGCAGGGCTTCGATCTGCGCGTCGTGGTGATCGGCGGCGAGTCCCGGCACGTCGTCGTGCGGATGAGCCGGAGCCCGATGACGAATCTGCACCTGGGCAATCAGCGTGGCGACCTGGCCACGGTGCTGGCGCGGCTGTCCCCCGAGGCGTGGCAGGCCGCGCGTCGAACGTGCGAGGCTGCGGCGGCTGTCTTTCCCGGCAGCCTGCACGTCGGCGTCGATCTGCTCCTCGGCCCGGACTATCGGCGTCACGCCGTGCTGGAGGCCAACGCCTTCGGCGATCTACTGCCCGGCGTCCTGTGCGATGGGCTGGACACCTACGAGGCCGAACTCCGAACGATGAACGATGAACGATGAACGATGAAGCCAGGACTGGACGCCGAAGAGGTCGATCCGCCCGCCCTGGTCATCTGCTTGATTCATCGTTCATCGTTCATCATTCATCGTTCTGTCCGGAACGTCCCCTTGGCAGAGGCCACGTCGGCGGCTAGAATCTCAATTTCCCTCCGAACCGAGGTGGGCGAACTTCACAAACCCTCACGATTCCTCGTGAAAGGAACAGTTATGGGCAGTCGGCGTCGCGGTACTGGACGGCGGAAAGTGGGTCGGAAAAAGCGGCGGATGCGGGCGAAGATTCGGCATCGCAAGTAAGCACCGGCGACGAAGACCGGCGGCTAGATGGTCGGACGATGACTATGCCTGCTCCGCCCAGTCCTGCGGCTTGAGGTAGACCTCGTACAGCTCCGCCTCGCGGGTGCCGGCCCGGGGACGATGGTCGTACAGCCAGCGCACCTGCGGCGGCAGCGACATCAGGATCGACTCGGTTCGACCGCCCGTCTTCAGACCGAAGATCGTGCCGCGATCGTAGAGCAGATTGAACTCGACGTACCGACCCCGGCGGAACTCCTGGAAGAACCGCTGCTCGGCCGTGTACGGCTCGTCCTTGCGACGCTGGACGATCGGCACGTACGCCTCCAGAAAGGCGTCGCCGGCGTCGCGGACGAAGTCGAAGTGCTTCTCGCGGGTCACCCTCTCGTCCGACTCCAGGTAGTCGAAGAAGATACCACCAACGCCACGAGCCTCGCCGCGGTGGGCCAGGAAGAAATACTCGTCGCACCACTTCTTGTAGCGAGCGTAGTCGATCAGCGGCGCATGCTTCGTGCAGACCCGTTGCCAGACGCGATGGAAGTGAATCACGTCCTCGCGGTAGGGGTAGTACGGCGTCAGATCGCCGCCACCGCCGAACCACTGCCGATCGCCCTTGGTCAGAAAGCGGAAGTTGGCGTGGACCGTCGGCACCATCGGACTGCGCGGATGCAGCACCAGCGAGATGCCACAAGCCGTGAAGTCACGCCCCTCGCCGGGAATCTGCTTCGCGAACTCCTCGGTCATCTGGCCGTGGACCTCGGAGAAGCCCACGCCGGCCTTCTCGAACACGCTCCCTTCCACGAGTACCCGACTCCGCCCACCTCCGCCACCTTCGCGCGTCCAGCTATCCTCCTGAAAGCATCCGGTCCCATCCAGCTTCTCCAGCGTGGTCGTGATGCGGTCTTGCAGGCCGCGGAAATACTCGGCCGCACGCGGACGCAACGATTCGATCGACATGCTCGCACCTCAGGCTGATGAACGGCGGGGTCGCTGGACGATGGAGATTGTACGCACCAACCGCAGTGTCGGCGTGGAGAGTTGGCCTACCCCGAAAGGGGGACCTCCGCGTATAGTGTGGCCCTCGTGTCTCTGGTGCCAGGAGGAGACCCCGTGGCCGATCCACAGACGGAACTGGTGGTCGAGACGTTCAAGCTCACCAAGATCTACAACAACCGCCAGATCGCACTCAACGATGTGACGCTCCGCCTGGAGCCGGGCTGCGTCCTTGGTCTGCTCGGGTCCAACGGCGCGGGCAAGACGACCCTGCTGCGGATGATCATCGGCCTGCATCGCCCGACGGCCGGCTGGGCCCGTGTCTTCGGCAAGGTCATGCACCCGAACTCGGCCGACCTGCGCCGCCGTATCGGCTACATCCCCACGAATCCGCAGTTTCCTCGGGCGATGACGCCGATCACCTACCTCGACTACATGGCTCGCCTGTTCGGTCTGCCGGCCGACGTGCGCAAGCCGCGCCTGGCCTCGCTCATCCGGGCGGTCGATCTGCTCGGAGCCAGCGGCACGAAGATCGGGCACTTCTCCACCGGGATGCTGTCGCGCCTGGCCGTGGCCACCAGCCTGATCAACGAGCCCGACCTGCTCATCTGGGACGAGCCGACGCACAACCTCGATCCCGAAGCCCGTCGGTCGATGCTCGAACTGATCAAGAAACTGAGTCAGCAGAAGACTCTGATCGTGTCGAGTCACAACCTCAGCGACATCGACGAGGTGTGCAACCATGCCGCCGTTTTGAGTCAGGGCCAGTTGATCTACTGCGGCTCGCTCCAGGATTTGAAGGGGCGGATGCGCCGCAATCATTTCGAGCTGGAACTCGAAGGCGAACAGAAGGGCATCACCAAGGCCGTCGCCCAGATCCGGGCGTTGAGCGAGTTCAAGCTGGTCAACCTGCGGCATCGTCGCCTGGAACTGTACCTGCACGACGAGACGCCGGGAGCGCCGGCTCTGGCCCTGGTGCTGACGGCACTGCACGATCACAAGGTGGCCCTGGTCGCCATTCGCAGCGTAGGCCAGGAGACGGAGCAGGCCTTCCTCGACCTGGTGACGCAGGAAGAGTCGCGCGGCTTCGCCCGGCTCTACCAGAATGAGGCGGCGTGATCCCGTTCCCCTGAACCCGACGAGGACCGCGAACATGGACGCCCCGCAGGCCCGACCGGCCGTCACCTACAATCGCTGGCTGCCGTACTGGGCCGTCTTCCAGGCCGACTGCGGAGCGACCCTCCAGAGCTGGGTCTACCGGGCCTGGGTGATCGTCTGCGTCCTGGCTCTGAGCGGCTACCTCGTCTACCGACTGGGACCGTACCACGAGGCCGGCATCCTGCCGCGCGCGTCGCATTACCTCAGTGATCTGAGCCGCTGGCTGGTCCTGGGCAGCGTCGCGCTGATCGGCATCCTGACGGCGAGCAGCATTTCCGGCGAGCGCGGCACCGTGGCGGACTCGGTCCTGAGTC
>CAYYJM010000069.1:0-24330 GCA_964471755.1 uncultured Alcaligenaceae bacterium | reverse complement strand
CCCAGCGAGCCTTCAGAACCTCGAGCAGGATCTGCCGGCGGCCCCGGAGGTCGCCGAGGTGTTCGCCGCGCAGTTCGCCGCGCCGTTCCCACTCCAGAACTACCTGTGAGCGTTCCACGTTGATCCCCTCCAGGGCCTTCTGCCAGATCGGTCGTCGGTCGGCCAACTCGGCCAGCACCAGCGACAAGCCGACCAGATCGCCGGCACGTTGTCGGTCCGTTTCCTGCTCGATCTCGAGCCGGCATCCGGCCGCGAGTTTCGGATCGTCGCCACCCTTCATCAGCGGAAGCCAGACGAGTAGCGCTCGGCTCCGCTGGCCGGCCTTGATTTGTGCCAGCAGCGAGCGGGCCGACTCCTGCGCCAGGGTACGCACGGCGAACCGGGCTCGCAACCCCAGCTTCCCGGCGTCGGGCGGCTGCTCCGTCAGCGTGTCGGCCTGCTTGCCACCCGTCAGGTTCACGACGGCTCCCAGGATCGTGTACTCGACCCGTGGAGCGAGCTGATACGGGCAGTCTTCCTGGACTTGCAGCGCGTACTTGAGGATTCGCCGCAGCGTGACGAGTCGGGTCCGCGACATGAACTCGACGACGAACGCCAGCGGCGGCCCATCATGGGCCTGGCGAGTGAAGGCGGCGACCGTGTCGCAGCGCAGGTCCGGCACGCCGGGAAACGGCACCGCCTGGGTGTCGAGCCAGTCGCCGAACGACCAGGCGGCGACGAACGCGTCCCCCATCAGCCACCGGAAGAAGCCGGCCGGGTCGAGGTGTCGGACTGCGTAACGGGCCGCCTGGTCGAAATCGCTCATGGTCACGCCCGCAACTGATCGAGGATACCTGGGTCCTGGATTTCGTCGTCCCGAGCCAGCATCAGCAGCTTGGCGATCACCTCGGCCGTGCGCGGATCGTTGTCCGCGAACGGCAGGAAGATCCGGCCGCGATGCTGGGCCGGCACCGCGACGATGCACAGGGCTCCGCCCGGCATCTTGTGGACCGTGCCGCTGCCCAGGTGCAGCGAATACTTGCTCAGATGACCATCGATCAGCAGGTGCGGCTCCTTGACCTTCACGTTCTTCAGATTCAGCAGATCGAGCAGTTCGCGAGCCAGAGCCGCACGCATCTCGATCGTGCTGGCACTGGCCTCGGGATCGACGCCGCCAACGTGGGCGACGCTCACCACGAGATCCAGATCACGCATCACCTCCGAGAAGATTCGACGCGGCACCTCCGCCAGCGGCACGGACTGCCAGGAGCCGCGACGATGGAAACGCAGACGATCGACCGTCAGGCCCTCGACTTCGAGCGGCGTGCCGAAGCCAGACTGGAACGACATCTCGGCGACGAGATCCTGCTCGGAGAAGGTCTTCGTCACACCGTCACGCGTTCGCCAGCCACGCGTGCCGAACAGCGCCATCGCCTGATTCGGATTGACCTGCTGACCGGAATAGCGGCGCGAGAAGGTTTTGTCCGCACGCTCGGCGTCGGTGAGGAGGTAGAGTTCGCGGAAGACCTGCTTGAAGGGCTGGACACGCTCGATGCGGAAGCAGTGGGCCTGCCAGTCGTGCCAGTCACCGCCGTCGAGCAGGTCCAGCGGATGAGCCAGCCGCAGCACCTCATCCTTCTTGATCGGCTCCAACTTGCCCTGGTGATCCTCCAGGGCCTGGCCCTCGGCGACGGGATACCCCGCGATGCCCTCGCCGATGAGCAGGAGTCGGGACAGATTCTTCGCCACCAGCGGATGCTTCATCAGCGCCGGCAGTTCCTCGCCGCGAATCGTGTCGCCACGAATCAACATCGCCTCCAGAGCCCAGCGGATGCGCGACGCCTGCTGCTTGAGCGCCGCCCGACGATCGACCAGGGCGGCGATCTTCTTATCCTTGCGAACCTTCGGCGGGATCGCCTTGAGGATCTTGTCACCGCGCTGGATCGTCGTGACCGGGTTGGCCTGGTCGTCGAGCGTTAGTGTCACCGATACGTCACCGGCAGAGGCGACGACGGGACCGGCGGCGAGGTCCTGGATTTCGTTCCACTCCATGGCCCAGATAAGGCGATTCGGATCGGCGTAGCCGGCCGTGCGGGCCAGGTTCGCCAGGCCGATCTCGCCCGTGCGGATGGCGTCCTCACGCGACATCGGGCTGAGACTGCGGGCGTATTTGCGATACTCGTTGATCGCCTTCCAGCGCTGGTGCAGGTCGGCGTCACGCTTCTCGCCCTTGGCCAGCGGCATCAGGCCGAGCAGGCGGACGGAGCCCTTGAGCTTGCGATCACGCACCTCCTTGAGCAACTCGCTCCGACTGGCCTTGCCGAGCAGCACCTCGGAGAGCCGTTGCGGATTGCGGTAGTCGTTGCCGTAACCGCCGAACTTGCTCGCCTCGGCCAGGGCCTTCCAGCGCTTCGCGCCGACGGCCTCATGAGCGCGGTGGAACCAGGCGGTGTCGATCGCTCCCTCGGCGCGGTCCTCGTCGGAGAGGGTCGTGCGTTCCTCGATCATCACTGACCAGGGATGGACCGGCGTCTTCGCGTCGGCACGGGCGGCGCGGATGCTTGCCTCCAGCGATTCCGGAAGATTCGGCTCGCGTCCCATGTGACCGAAGAACCACCAGACGCCCTCGGGCAGGGTCGGCACGCCGAGAGAATGGGCGACGTGGTACACCCAGCGCGGGTTGAAGAAGGCCAGCTGGAGCGGCACCTCCGGGGCGATCTGCTTCTTCTTGACGAGGTCCTTGATCCGGGCCGAGAACGCCTCCGGCGTGTCGTCGGGACCGGGGTAGCAGTTCCTGATCAGCAGCGAGAAGACCTGGGCTCGACCGGTGCCGTGGAGCTGGCGTTGCAGGCCGTGCTTGCCCAGGCCGGCGAGCAACCGGGTGAGCAGATCCAGACCGACGACGCTATTCAGCGACAGTGCGGCGGCGCTGGCTGCCGTCGGCAGATCGCCGCGTGCCAACTCGACTTCGAGGATGCGCTGACGGACCTGCTCGACGAGGTCGCGCAGGTCCGGTCGGCGGGCGAACAGTTCCGGCTCGGGCCGGACAGTGGCCTGAGTCAGGGCCGGGAAGCCGGTGTGGTGATAGTAGCGACCATGCTCGGGGCGCGGGCCGATCAGCTGCTCCGTCAGGTCGTCCAGGTTGGCCAGGCCGAGTTCGTAGCCTAGGATCGCGTCGTCCCAGTCGAGTCGGCGGAGCGGGGCCGTCGGCACCGGCTGGGCCAGCCAGCGGCACAGCTGGTAGTAGCGGCCCTTCTGCTCGGCCGTCCACGTCTCGCCCTGCTCGCCCCGGTTGCGACGAACCTGGTTGGGCCAGAACTCGAACGCGGCCCAGTCGCGCCAGTCGGTGTTCCAGGTATTCGGAGGCACCTCCGCGTTCAGCGTCTCGGCCGGCACCAGGGAGAAGGACGTCTCGACGGCGTCGAGCAGGAAGTCGGTCACACCGGCCGGCTCCTCCTGGCGGGTGAGCCAGTCGAGCAGTTCGCGCACCGCGCCTCCGCGTGTCTTGATCGCGACGCCCTTCTCCAGCCCGCCGAAGATCTTCTTCAGGGCCGCCTTCACTGCCGACGAGGTGTCATCGCCCTGCGGCGGCTGAAACAGGTTGTCCCACATGCCGAACACGCAGCGGGCACGGACCAGGTCCAGGCCGTCGGTGTCGCGCAGTTTCGCCGGTCGATTCTGCCACCATGCTGTCACCTTGTCGCGCAGCGGCATCCGCGCCAGGTCCTCGTCGCGCGGCTTCGACCAGTTCGGCGACGGCAGTTCGTGAGTGATCGCGCCGAGCGGCATCTGGCGCGGATTGACGCTGCCGGATTCGTCGTGAACCGGCTGACCGTCGAGGACGATCATCTCCTCGGCGTTGGCCTGCACCCACTCGTCCAGGGCCGTGATGATGCCCGTGGCGGCCGGGGTGACCAGCTTGACGTCCCGCTTCTTCGGGGCGATCGCCGGCGTCAGCTTCGCCGGATCGAACAGGCCCAGGCCGTTGGCCAGCGTCGGCACGTCGCGATGGATGCCGAGGATGACGTCGAGATGGGCCTGCTCGTATTCGCTGATCTTGCGTTGCTTCTCCTGCCAGGCACCGGCCCTTTCCCGGCAGGCGGCGACCGACTTCTTCTCGGTCACCAGATGACGCAGCAGTTCGAGCCCGGCCAGCCGCTGGTTGGCGTTCTTCGACGCGAGCAGCCGATCGGCGCTGGCCAGGGCCGGCTCGGTCTTTTGCTTCGCCAGAAGCCCCAGGGCCTGCTCGCGCAGGTCGGCCGCCTTGCGGGTCAGGAGCGCCTCGATGAGCAGTGCCTCGTCCGGCTCCAGGGTCAGTTTCTTGATCGCTTCCAGGACACGGCCACGAACCCAGCCGACGCGGTCGCCGATCAGCTGGAAGAGTGCCTCACGCAAGGCCGGCGTGAGCGGCTTCGCCTCGGCCAGCCGCTGCGCCATGTGGCCACGCTGGTAGTCGCCCATCCGCGGCAGGTAAGGCAGCACGACGTCGATCGGACGCGAGCCGAGGTACTGCGGGAGAACGTCGGCCACGGCCTGCGGATAGACAAAGATGCCGACGAGGTCGTCGCCGATCGGCTTGAGCTGGGTCGGTTTCTCCGGCAGGCGTTCGAGCAGCTTCTGCAGCGGCTCGAAGAGGTCGCCGGTCTTCTCGTCCTGGCCGCCGGCGTTGAGGGCGTAGAAGGCTCGTATCGCCACGCGCAGATCGGGGTCGGCCAGGACCGGACGCAGGGCCTGGCGAGCGTCCGGCATCTGTGTCGCGGCCAGGAAGCGCACGCCCAGGTCGCGGCGTTCGACACGCTTCTCCTGAAGCAGCTTCGCCGCCTCGGGCACGGCCTTTGTCACGTCGTCGAAGCCGAGAGCCCACAGGGCCAGGTAGAGGGCGTCGCCGTCCTCACTGGCGAGGGCCTGCTGGCAGGCGGCTTCGTCGTTGAGGTACAGCAGGGCCAGCTCGCACGCCCTCTTGTAGCGCGTGACGGTGTCGTTCTCGCGGGCTTCCAGGCCGAACCAGACCATCGCCGCTCGCAGCGAGGCACTGAAGCGCAGCAGGTTCTGATCCAGGACGATCCGGAGCATGCGTCGGAAGGCGTCGGGATGGGCCTCGTCGATAGTTTCGAGGATGCTCTGCCGCAGGCCCTCCTGACGCTGGGCGGCCAGGAGCAGTTTCTCGATGGCGTCCCAGCCCTCGGGCCGCGCGGCGACGAGCAGACCCCGGATGACGTGTTGGCCCATCGCGCCGATCGGATGCGTCCGGTTGATGCTGCCGATGAGGGTCTCGAAGACCTCCTCGCCCTGGGGGCCGCCCTTGTCGATGGTCGCGGCCAGGATCAGGCCGATGACGCCGGCGACGCTGCCGCCGCTGACGTACGGAGCCCAGGCGGCGAGCCAGGCCGGCGTCGGATCGTAGCCGGCGACATGGTGGATGAACTGATACACCCGGTCCCAGCGAACCTGGGTGAAGAGCTGCTCCTCGCCCGGAGCGCGGAACGCCTTGCGGGCGTGGCCGATCGAGTAGGGCAGACGGCCGGCGAGCTGCCAGGTCGCTTCGAGGTATTCGCCGAGATGCGGGAAGAGCGTGGCGAAGAGCCGCGTCCGCTCGGCTGGCCTGAGTTTGGCCAGTTCGCCGGGGATCTTCCTCGCGTAGTCGTTGCGTTTCTGCCAGTCGTCGATTTCCTTGCCGGTGACGGGATCGCGTCCGAGAAGGAAGCGGCCCGGTCGGGCGAGGTTCGATGGCAGTTTGCCGACGGCCTTGAGGCGGTCGGCGAGCCAGTTCTCGATGCGGATTCTGGCCAGTTCGGCCTGAGCCTGATCCGGTTTCAGCACGACGGGAACTCCGGAGATGAGGAACCACCCTGGATTAGCGGTCGCGAAGATGGTGACGACCAGAGGTAGTAATACGAAGCAAACACGGCCGGCGGTAAGAATCACCGTCGGTATTCTCGGACCAGGCCATCTCCACCATCCTTCCCCTTTTCCGTGAGCATTCCGTTCAAGCGGAATCATCGCTCCAGACGATCTATTGGCTACCTTCACTCGAATCCGCTCTCTGGTGAGTCGGCCTGCCCGGACATCGAAACCACGATTTCTTGCCGGCCCGGAGTGCTGGTGTTTCCTCACAGGTGCCTGACATGAACCGCGAAGTTCCGGATTACGGATCGCCGGGGAGATGGAGCAAGAGGTTTGCCCTCCGCCTGAGCCGGGCATCCCTGCTCACCCTGAGCTGCCTGCTGGTGGCCAATACACTGGCCCTGGGACAGGCACCAGTCCCCACCCTGCCCCCGCCGAAACCGGGAAATCGGATCGCAAAACCAGCATCAAAGGCATCTCAGCCCACCCCGGCTTCCTTGTTGCCTCCGTCTCTGGAGTCCGCCGTGATCGTGGAGCAGCCGGAACGGCCGCCCGTCGTTCCTTCGATCGTCCCGGATCGGCTGCCGTTGCCGGGGGGGCCGCAGGGAGCGCCCGGGACAGTTCCGCCAGGGTATCTGCCGCCGGCGAACACCCAGCCTGCGCCGAGTCCGTTCCCGCCCGGAGCGTACCGCCTGCCGTTGCTGGACCCGGACGCGGTGCCGTACGAACCGAGAACTCGTACGCCCAATCCCAGCCCGAAAGACCTGGCGTTTATCAACCGCTTCGTCGAGGAGGTCATCGATCCGCGCAGCTCACTGGACCTGATCCAGCATCGGCCACGATTGCTAAAGCTGAAGGAGAATCCGACCAAGACCCAGGTCGGTGACCCGAAGGTCGCCCAGTTGGAAGTCATCGGCGAACGCCAGGTCTCCGTCCTCGGCCTGGAGGTCGGCACCACCGTCCTGAATCTGTGGTTCAAGGACCCCGCTGACCCGAATACCGAACGGGTTCTGAGCTACCTGCTCCGCGTCGTTCCCGACCCGGAACAGAAGGCCCGCATGGAGGCGGCCTATCGCGCTCTGGCCAAGGAGATCAACCACGCCTTTCCCGATGCCCACGTTTGCCTGACGTTGGTAGGCGACAAGGTCGTCGTTTCCGGCCAGGCCAAGGATGTCGCCGAGGCGACCCAGATTCTCCGGGTCGTCCAGGCCAACGCCCCCAATAACCGGAACGGCAAGTCCGGTGAGATCCCACCGGTCGGGAACGTCAACCTCACCGTCCAGCCGGGCGAGTTGCCCGGCGGAGCCCCGAACCTGAACGAGTTCCTGTTCGGCAATCAGAGCAACATCGTCAACCGACTGCGTGTCGCTGGCGAACAACAGGTGTCGCTCAAGGTGATCGTCGCCGAGATCGATCGCTCCGCCGCCCGGAGCATCGGCCTGGATTTCAACGTGGTGAACAACAATGGCATCACCGTCTTCGGCACGAGTACAGGCGGCCTCCGACTCAACAGTCTCGGTGGTCTCGGGCGTAGCCTCGGCGGCCTCGGCGGCCTCGGTGGCATCGGCGGCTTCGGCGGCGGCGGCTTCAACACGGTCGGCCTCAGCAACATCCAGACCAACTTCGACAATGGCCAGATCGGCGTCGCCATCTCGGCCCTGCGTCGGCTGCGCTACGCCAAGCTGCTGGCCGAGCCGACGCTCACCGCGCTGAACGGCCAGACGGCCTCGTTCCAGGCGGGCGGCAGCTTCCCGGTGCCGGTCGTCACCGGCTTCACGGCCGCCGGTCTGCAGGGCGTCCAGTTCGTGCCCTTCGGCGTCCAGGTGCAGTTCACCCCGATCATCACCGACCGCGACCGCATTCGCTTGCAGGTCCGGGCCGAGGTCAGCGCCACCGACGCCAACTCCGGCACCAACATCGGCGGCTCGAACATCAACGGGTTGCAGACGCGCAACTTCCAGTCGGTGGTCGAGCTGCGCGAGGGCCAGACGCTCGGCGTCGCCGGCCTGATCCAGAACACCAGCCGGGCGGAATCGGCCCGCGTACCGTTCATCGGCGACCTGCCCATCATCGGTCGCATGGCCGGCCTGGATCAGACCGCATCCGACGAGCGTGAACTGGTCATCCTGGTCACGCCCCAGATGGTCCATCCGATTGACGAACACGAGGTTCCCGCTCTGCCCGGTTCGGACGTGTTCGAGCCGAGCGACATCGAGTTCTACGCCTGGGGCCGCCTGGAGAGCTACCGCCCGGTCGATTACCGTACGGCCGTCCGTACCGACCTGAAGAAGATGATGCAGTATCATCGTTGTGAGGAGAAGTACATCTTCGGCGCGAGTGGTCACTCCGACACGCCGCCGACCCAGCCGGCGAACTTCCCCCCGGGCCCGGTCGGCTCCCCCGCCCGGATCATCTTCAATCCCACCCAGTTACCCACGGCCGGACCCGCATGCCCGAAGCCGGGCCAGCCCTGAAGCCGAGAAAAGGAGTTCTCATGTGGAGGTTTCTGACGCGACGGTCAGGGCGATCCCGCGATGGGATCGTGGTGATCGCCCTGGCCTTCCCCCTGGTCCTGATCCTGGCGGCCGGCTGTCACTGGAAGTACAGCCTGGCCGAGAAGGTGACCAATCCGGGCCACTGTCCGGTCATCGAGCCGGGTGCGATCCCGGCTCCGGTGGGCACCTACCAGAACGAACTGCAACGCCGTCAGGCGTCCAAGGCTGAAGCCGATGACTTCGTCGTCTACCACTACGAGTTCAACGAGGAGGGCAACCAGTTTGGCCCGGCCGGTGCCCGCCACATGATCCAGATGGCTGGCCGGCTGAAGGATGGCCAGCCCTTCCCGGTGGTCATCGAGGCGACCGGCGTCGAACCCGTCGATCGGTCGCGCTGGGAGCTGGTCGTGTCCCGACTCCTCGCCGAGGGCGTCGTCGATGCTGACAAGCGGGTGACCATCGGCCTGTCTGCGGCCGAGGGCCTGTATGGTGACGAGGCTCCACGCATCTACGGTTCGCTCATCCGCGTGGGCAACTACGGCTTCCTGACCAGTGGCGGTTACGGGGCCTACGGTGGCGGCGGCTACGGCTACGGTGCCTACGGCGGTGGCTACGGTGGCTACGGCTATGGCGGCTTCGGCGGCTACGGCGGTGGCTTCTCCGGCGGGTTCGGCTTCACCGGTGCCTTCGGTGGTTACGGTTTCGGTCGCTGAGGAAGGTTCTTTCCCCTCGGGCCATTGTGGCCCGAGGGTTTTCGGCCCAAGGAATGGATTCCGATGCAGCATCAACATACGCTCTGGGAACGCCTACTGGGGTTTGGCCTGCTGATTGGCCTGGCCGGTTGCCAGGGAGGCCATTCCCCGTGGGTGCAATCCGTCAAGAATCCGGAGCCGGCACCGACCCGGGTCGCCGCCGGCCCGCCCGCCAAGGCCCCCGATCAGGAACTTCCGGGACTTCAGTCCGCCCAGCTTTGCCTGGCCACGGCCGAGTCGATGGACCGCGCCGGCCGAATCCCGGAGGCGATCGCTCTGTATGACAAGGCCCGGCACCTGGATCCGAACCAGAAGAAAATCTGTCGCCGCCTGGCCATTCTCCTCGACCGGGTCGGCCAGTTCGCCCTGGCGAACACCGAGTATCAGGAGGCGGTTCGTCTCTTCCCGGGCGATGCATCCCTGTACAACGATTTCGGCTACAGCTGCTACTGCCAGGGCAAGCTGCCCGAGGCCGAGCAACTCCTGCGCAAGGCGATCGAACTGGACTCGACCCAGGACCGAGCCCATGTGAACCTCGGTCTGGTCCTGGGCATGCAGGGCCGCTATCCCGATGCCCTGGAGTCGTTCCGGCGAGCGCTGCCGGAAGCCCAGGCCCGCTCGAACCTGGCCTTTATCCAGACCTCGCAGGGGAAACGTCAGGAGGCCATCGCCTCGTACCGCGCTGCCCTTCAGCAAGACGCGACCCTGTCCCTGGCACGGGGAGCGCTGGCGAAGCTGGAACAGGCTCCCGCCGATCCGGTCGGTCTGGCTCAATCCCGGCCGGAAACAGAATCCCCTGTTCACCCGGTCGGCCACTGGGACCGACCCGGTCAATGAGGATCGTGGAGAAAACGACAAATAGGGTCTTGATCCGGAAAATGGGAAGTGTAGGATGGATAGACAAGGTCCATCCGCTTTCGGCCAACTCGGGCCCCGCGCTGTGCTTCGAGGTCGATGTCGGAGCTGACTTCGTGGGACGACCCTGTGGGGTCGTCCGGGAAGAAGTGCCGCCTGCCGACCTGACCCGCGACGAATCCTCCCCTCCCCTTGTCGCGGGTGAAGTCGGTGTTGCCACCTTGAGGTTCTCCATGCGGACGAAATTGACGACGAAGATCTGGCTCGGCCTGGGGGGTCTGGCCGTCGGTGTGCTGATCGGGGCCGTGATCGTCTGGGTGCGTACGCTGTACGGCCCAGTTGGCGAGCAGTCCGTCGAGGCTGCCCGACGAGCCTATCAGGAAGGGGAAAAAGCCCTGCAAGCCGGTCAGACCGAGATCGCCGTGCAGAAGTGCGATCAGGCCAATCAACTGGCCGGCAAGGCGCTGGCCGAACTCAAGGACCGTGCCGCGTCGGCCCGCAGCGAGGTCGAGCAGGTCCGCCTCCTGCAACTGGAAGGCGAGGCCTGCTGGGTCAAGGCCCGGGCTCTGCGCGATCGCTTCCACGCGGAAAAGGCCGTGGCCGGCGAGAAGGTCGAGACCATTCTCGACACCAGTACGGGCGAGCGATTCCGGTCGCCGTTACAGATCACCGACACCGAGCAGCGCACGGAGGCCGTCATCTGTCAGCGGTTGGCGGCCCAGAGACTATCCAATCGGCCGGAGATTCTGCTGGCCAACATGCGCACCGAATTGATCCTGACGACCATCGACTGGTCGTTCGTCGAGGGCCTGGCCCGGGCGACGCTGGTACTGGACCCGAAGGACGCCCGCTCGCTGTACCTCCTGGCCCGAATCGACGTCGAGCAGCGCCGTAACGACGGCAAGGGGCCTGCCCTGCCCAGTCCCGAGGATAAACGGAGCCGGGAACGCCTGCTCAAGGCCCGAGAACACCTGGCCGCTCCCGGCGCGGAGAAAATTCCGCCCTTTCGCAAGCTCTACCTGGAAGCCCAGATCGCCCGGTCTCTGCGCGATCAGTACAGCAAGGGCCACAAGACAAAGGAGAGCGACCGGGAGGATCAGACCCTGGCCGAGATTCTGCTCACCGCGAAGCCGGATTCGGCCGCGGCGATGAGCCCCTTCGCACGGGCGCTGGCAGCGAATCCGGAAGGGAAGGATCTGAGCCAGTGGGATCTGGAGAGCGTCCTCGGCCTGTACACCATGAGCATCGAACGGATGCTTCAGGATGTCACCCGCGATGGCATCGACCTGGCCCCGGTTCTCCAGACGCTGGCTCACTTCACCACCTACGCCACCGGCGTGGCGGATCGTCAGGAAGGGAACATCGTGACGGATGCGGTCCTTCAGGTGGCGACAGCGATGGGCCGCCTTCAGACTTACGCCGAGAAGCAGCCGAACGCCGAGTGGGCGGAGCAGCTCAAGGCCCTGCAAGCCCTGGCCGGCAAGGCTCGGGAGAAGAAGGCAACATCCGTCGCGCTGTGCAACGCGCTGGTCCAGGTTTTCGAGCGGGAAGCGGACATGGCGAAGACGCGCGGCAACGATTCGCAGGCCGCAACGTGCCGGAGCCAGGCTCAGCTGTGGCACGCCGCCAGCCTCAAGGGGAACGGCGAAGGTCGGTAAGGCCGCGCTGTTCTCCGCGCGGCCTCGACCGTGATCGGTCAATCGGGCCGGCGACCCAGACCGTCGCGACGCACCACCTCGGCCGGCAGCAGCAACGCTTCCGGCGAGGCGGCCAGGCCGTTGGGAGCGTTGAAGAACCAGAGCTGGCCGTGACTGTGCGGCGACAGACTCCAGCATCGGCCGTCGGCCCCTGCCGGCACCGGCACTGTCACCACCTCGTCACTCACCTTCACTTCCTGGATGGCCTTGCCATCCGGCCCCAGCACCTTGTGCGGCCCACCGCTCCAGAAATACTGCAACGTCTTCGTTCCCTTCGGAACGTAGAAGTACATCTGCTGCAGGTAGCCCAGATGCAGATAGCGACTGCCACGCTGATTCAGGAGCGTCGCTGGTCGGCCGGCCTCGATGTCGATCCGCCAGCCGGCGGCCGAGTCGTCCACCTCGAAGAAATACGTCCCCGCCTGCGGCACCTTCAGGGCCAGCGGATGCGTCTCGCCGTCGAGCTTGAGCGTCCCCTCCGCCACGACCTTGCCGGCCCGATCACGCAGACGATACCGCGTGTCGGCCCGGTCGCGATACCAGGCGATCACGCCCGTCAGGATCGCGACGTCGAGAGCCTCGCCCTTCGCGCTGTGCAGGGCGTAGTAGGCCGGCCGCTGGTAGGTCTGCCGACTCGCTGCTGGCTTGCCGCCGATCAGGCCTGCCGGCACCAGATCGTTCGAGAAGCGCGTCTCAGTCACGGGTGTCGGCTGAAAATACTCCAGCCCGGCCTGGAACCAGCGATCGGTTTCTTCCTTCGTCACGGCCTGATCGACCAGCCACGGTTTCACGCCCCGATCGTTGGGGGACCACGTCGGCTCGGCGAACTCCTTGGCCGCCTGGTTCGCCCAGGTGCTTCGCATCGCGGCCCAGTGGTTCATGTACTCGTAGCGTGTCCGGTAGCTGAGTGTCATGGCCTCGACAGTCAGGTCCTTCTTCTTCGCCTTGTCCGTCTCGTGATCGAGCAGCCAGCGCAGGTGAACGTAGCGGAGGTAATGCTTGATCGGGTCCAGTCGGGCCAGGACGTCGGGCCGGTCGGCGGCCAGGCGAGCGGCCTCGTCCACGTCGCGGAACGCCGCCCCGATCAGGCCGCGACTCAGCAGCGGCTGATCGTCCGGTGCGACCCGCTCGTAGTAGCGCTTCATCGCCGCCGCTCCAGGGCCGAAGGCCTTCTGGTAGAAGTCGATCAGGATGGCCTTCACGTCGGCGTCCGGATTCCAGAGCAGCTTGTTGGCGACGTAATAGCCGCGACCGTGGACGCCCCAGTTGTTGCCGCTCTCCGCGTCGATGCTGGTCCCACCGATGGCGGCGTAGCGGCGAATCACGTCGCGCGTCCGGGTCAGGTTGGCACCATTGCCACCGGGCAGGCGATCGAAGTCCCACAGCCAGACGGAGAAGTATTCGTAGAAGCCGAGGTTCTTGCACTTCTTCGGCCACAGGTCGAGCAGTTCCGCGTGGGTGTATCTGCCGCGTATGAACCCGGCGGTGAGCTGGACGTGGACGTTCGGCTCCAGCTCGAACGTTGGCGGCTCACTGTGTGAACTGTAGGCCAGCACGCCGACCACCTTGCCGGGCCGCTTCTGCTGGACCGCCCGGGCCGCCTCGTTCGCCAGGCCAAAGACCCGATCGGAGACGCTGCCCATCTTGCGACAGTGTTCGCATTCACAGTGACCGTCGCCGTCGGAACACTCCATCGAAATCATGTCGGCGTCGGGATGTTTGTCGAGCTGGCTCAGGGCCCACTCGATGGCGATGCGGCGCACGGCCGGATTGCTGACGCACAACTGCTCGCCCTGACGCTTCCCCTTGACCAGGGCAAGATACTCGGGATGCTCCTCGAACGTCTTCTTGTTGGCGGCGATGATCGCCTGCCAGGCATGGCCGGCGTGGACACGAAACGATGCGGCCATGCGATTGTGTCGAGCCCAGGACTCGTAGTCCTTCAGGCAACTGCCGCCGTGCGGGTGGCCCTTGTCGGAGAAGGAGCCATAGCCGTACCAGATGCGGCGCGACAGGATGCGCGGTCGGTCGGTAACCTCCAGCGCCACGCTCAACGTCTTGCGTGAGGGCACGACCTCCCATTCGCGGGCCGGGAAGAACCAGCGACAGCCGAGTTCTTCCAGGAACCGGAAAGCCGCGTGCGACGCTCCCAGATCGGTCGCTCCGAGGAGAAGAACCCGGCCCGGCTCGGTGCGGATCACGAACGCTTCCCGGCCGTCGTGGACACCACGGATAGCGAGGGCGTCATTCAGGCCCGGCGTCGGAAACTCGGCCAGGGTGCCGAGGACAATCCCGCGCGAACCGTCGCCGGCCTTCACCTCGAAGGTCGCCCCGGTAATGCGGGACAGATAGCCGGCCAGTTCGCCGGCGACGGCCCGGATCGTCGGCGAGGCCTTCTCCGCGACGACGACGGCGTGCAGGGCCTTGCCGTCGGTGGCAAGGTCAAGCCGGGCGGGCTCCGCAGGGATAGCCGCGACGAGGACGACCGCCACGCACAGGGCGGCCAGGAACCGTGACAGACCGGACATGGCATCTCCTCCAGGAAGATCAGGAACACGGAGAAATCGGCCTTCGCGTGTCAGCGCTCGAGTTTGGCCGTCTGTTGCACCTTATTCCAGCCCGTATGATCGGCCATCCAGGCGCTGACCAGCCCGACGATTTCAGCGAACGTGCCCGCTCCCCCAGGGGCATGGAGACAATGCGAGGATCTGAGGGTAGAATGGAGCGAGATTCCCGGTCGCGGATCAAGTACCGCCATGAGAGCATGCCATGCCCGAGCGCCTACCGCCCCAGGACGACAGGCCAACGGAGCGAACCGAAGCCGACCGGTCAGACGTTGTGTCGCAGGCCACCCTGACCCTGGCCGCCGATGCGGCCCCGACCGCACTGCTCGCCAGCCCGCCGCCCGGCTACGAGATCCTCGGCGTCCTTGGCCGGGGCGGCATGGGCGTCGTCTACCGGGCACGCCACGTGCAGCTCAACTGCGTCGTCGCCCTGAAGATGATCATTGCCGGCAGGCACGCCGGGTCGGCCGAGCGGGCGCGCTTCCTCGCCGAGGCGGAAGCCGTGGCCAGTTTGCAGCACCCGTCCATCGTCCGCCTCCTGGAGTACGGCGAACACGAGGGGCAGCCCTACTTCACCCTGGAGTTCGCCCCGGGAGGCAGCCTCGCTGACCGGCTGAAAGGCACTCCGCAACCGCCCCGGGAGGCGGCTCGCCTGGTCGAACAGTTGGCCCGCGGCATCCATCACGCCCACGTCCGCGACATCATCCACCGCGACCTGAAACCGGCCAACGTCCTGCTCGCCGAGGACGGTACGCCCAAGATCGCCGACTTCGGGCTGGTGAAGCGGACGGAAGCCGAGGCCAGCCTGACCGACACCGGCGAAGTCCTGGGCACCCCGAGCTACATGGCTCCGGAACAGGCCGGCGGCGAAACGAAGCGTGTTGGCCCCGCCGCGGATGTCTACGCCCTGGGTGCCATTCTGTACGAGTGCCTGACCGGCCGACCGCCGTTCCGTGCGGCGACGACGCTCGAGACGGTCTTCCAGGTGGTCGGGACGGAGCCGGTCCCGGTGCGGGCCCTGCAACCGCGGACGCCTGTGGACCTGGCGACCATCTGCCACAAGTGCCTTCAGAAGGAGCCATCCCGGCGCTACGCCAGCGCTCAGGAGTTGGCCGAGGATTGCGCCGCCTTTCTGGAAGGCAGGCCAATCCGCGCCCGCCCGGTCGGCCAGGTTGAGCGGGCCTGGCGCTGGTGCCGGCGTAACCCGGTCGTGGCGGTCCTGCTGGCACTGGTGGTGACGTTATTGCTGACCGGATTGGCTGGCATGACGCTGCTGTACTTCCGGGCCGAGGACCAGCGTCAGCAGGCGGACGGTGCCCGCCTCGATGAGGCGAGGTCGCGCCGGGACGCCGTCCGCCAGTTGATCGACGTGTTTACCGATAACGGCGTGCAGGCCGCAAGCAGGCAAGACGGGGCCGCGGCGCTGCTCTGGTTCGCCAGGGCTGTCGCGCTCTCCCCGGAAGAGCCAGAGCGCGAGAACCTCAATCGCATTCGCATTTCGACGTGGGAAGCGGACGTCGGTCAACCCATCCGCGTTCTGGCCGTCCCTCGATTCCGCACACCGCAGGACCGCTACCGGGTCGTCGAGTTCCATCCGGCCGGCCGCGATCTTCTCGTCGTGACCGAGAGCGGAACCGCGGTTGTCTGGGATCTGCCGACCCAGGCCATTCGCAAGGAGGTTCCCGCCAGCGCCGGTGCCTGGAGCCCCGACGGAGAGCGTCTTGCTCTGGCCAGCCCGGATGGACACATCGTCCTGTACCGCGGCGAAGACCTGCGGGAGGACTGTCGCATCCCGGCCAGGGACAAGGTCCGGACGCTGGGCTTCAGCCCGGATGGCCGTCTGCTGGCCTGGGCGGCGAACGGCCAGGTCCGCCTCTGGGATTGTGCCGACAAGGTGGCCTTCGGCTCCGTTCGTCAGCACCCTGGGCCGGTCCTCGCCCTGGCCTTCAACGCCCGGGGCGACCGCCTGACGACGGCCTGCCAGGACGGCCTCGCCCGGGTGTTCGCTGTCCCTGGGACGGTATTCTGGCCCGGGCCGGTCTTCTCCCCGGTGAAGCACCGCTGCGGCGATACTGGCATCTCCCACTCTCTGCCTCGCGCACCTCTCTTTTTGCCCGGCGGACGGGAGCTGCTCACGATCGAAGGGGACCGGGTCGTCTGGCGCGACGGTGAAACGGGCAAGCCCCTGCTGACAATCCCTCCTCCGCTGGCTGGGCACTGGGTTTCGGGCCTGTCGGTCAGTGACGACGGGGCCTTCCTGGCGATTACCTGGGCGAACTACGGCCGCGTCTGGGACATCGCCCGCAAGAAGGAAGTGGCCCAGTTCGATCCCGCACACGATCCGACCGAGGACGTCGCCTTCCACCCCGGCCGGAGAGTGTTCGTTACCGTGGGCAACAATACACGGGCGCGGTTCTGGGAGCCGCAGGGCGATCCCGATTCGCGTGTGCTGGACCAGGGCTGGCCGCTGCGTCACACGGCTCCGGCAGTCCTCGTACGCTTCGCCCCGGTCGGCCCGCTCCTCGCCGTTGCCCAGGCGGACGGTCGCATCGTCGTCTGGCGAACGCCGCGAGCCTCGCCGCCAGCCTTTCACCGTGTTACCGACGGTTTCTCGCGCGTGGCCGCCAGCCCCGATGGCGGACACTTTCTCCTGGCCGGCATCAGCTTCAGAAACGCCTCGCTGACCTTCAGCCAGGTCCACCGGGTTGACGACGGTCTGCCTGCCGGTCCGCGGTTGGAGACCAGGGGCCTGGTGATCGACGGGCTGTTCAGTGGCGACGGCACGACGGCCATCCTGGCCTGTTCGGCGGCCCAGACTCAGGCCGGCCGGCAGCGATCCATGCACCTCCCCGACGGCCAGGCGGGTAATGTGCAGTTCTGGGACTGGAACACAGGCCAGCGCAAGGGGCCGCCGGTGCCGATGCCCACCGAGCCGCGCGGCCTGGCTCTCAGTTCCAAAGGGGATCTCCTCGCCGTCACCTGCGCCAGGGGACCGGTCCTGCTGCTCGATCCAGAGACGGGCCGCATCCTCCATCGCCTGGACAGCGGAGTGCGGACACCCTCCGACCCGCATCTGTGGTGGTCCAACGGGCTGTGCTGTTTCGACCCGACCGGCACCCGGCTCGCGAGCTGGGAGATGGGCCGCTCCGTGGAGTTGTGGGACGTTCGGAAGGCCAAACTCCTCCATCGGTTGCCGCATGGTGAGCGCGTGCATGAGGCGGTCTTCGACCCGACCGGGCAGCACCTCGTCACCGCCGGTCGTGACCGGAAGGCTCGCGTCTGGGAGGTAGAGTCCGGCAAGCTGATCGGCTCGCCGCTGGTACATCCACGGCTCGTCGTGCGGGCGCGCTTCCCGGGGGCCCCCGAGGAGATCCTCACGACCTGTGAAGATGGGATCGTGCGGCGCTGGAACTTCCGGTCGGGCCGCCTCCTGTCGAGCTTTTCCGTGGAGCAACTCGTGTCGCAGGATATCGCACTTGCCCGGGATGGGAGCCGGCTCGTCGGTGCCGCCTTGAGCGGTGTGGCCGTGTTCGACCTGCCCCTCGGCAGACCGTTGACCCCCGAACTGGCCGGGAGCCATGATGCCCAGGCGGTGTCGGTGCTTTACCCGTCGCCAGGCAAGCGCATCATCGCCGGTGGCCTCGATCGGGGAGTGCGCGGCTATGATGTCAGCGCGATGCTCCGGCCCACTCACGAGCCGGGAGCGGACCTTCTCCGCCGGGCGGAGTTGATCGCTGGAGAGCGGGTGGATGGCAATGGTCGGATGGTCCCCCTGACCCCGGACGAATGGACGGAGCGCTGGCGAGCGCTTACCGAAGTGGAGTTGCCCGCCTGGCCGGGAGACTGGCCAGCCGCTGTGGGGAAGCCTGCGGCGATCCTTCTGGAGGATGCCCTGGCCGGTGGTCCTCGACCCCGCGTCGGCCGGGTCCTCGAGTCAGACCTCCCCGAGACGGAAGCAAAGGCAGACGAAGTGGGCACGACCCTGAGCGAGTCCGCTCGGATCGTCTACGGAATGAGGCACTTCCCTCCTGTGGACTTCACCCTGTCCTTCTGGTTGCGCTGGGAAGACCCCCGGGGAGGCGCGAAGCACACGCTGCTCTCCAGTGCCGAGGGGGCGGCCGTGGATCCGCTTCGTCTGGAAATCGACCACGGCTGGCTGACCGCGAAGAGTATCCTCGGCTGGGGCTCTGACTATTGCACCGGCGGAGCGCGGCTGCCCTCCGGTCGCTGGGTTCACGTGGCGGTCAACAAATCGGGTGCGCGGCTCACGGTATGCCTCGACGGCCAACCCCGTGGCTCTGCCCGGGTTCCCCGTGCCCTGGTCGTGGGCTCCCGGGAACTGCGGTTGCAATGGAAGCCGGAGACGATGGCTCAAAACCCACGTCAGGAGCCATCGATTCGAGTTGCTGACCTCTCCCTGCAAGAAGGCGCAATGTCCGTTTCCGAACTGCGTCAGCGTGCGAGTGGCGAGAAGCCGCCTCGTTCGGCTCCCTGACCCTCAGGAAACGCTTTCGTATTCCTGTCCGCCGGCTTCCTGAGAATCCTCACTCCTGGCCGCCGACCGCGTCGGCGCTCGGCTTCGACTTCAGCCCCACGGTGTTCACGGCGATGACCCGGTAGGTGTGCTTCGTGCCGGGCGTCGCCTTCGTGTCCGTGTAGCGCATCGGCACCAGCGGTTGCGACGGCGTGTCGCTGTATTGCAGGTTCTGGAAGAGAGGCCGGCCGAAGGGATTCTTGCCCTTCTCCGGCACGCTGGCGACAACCTGGCCATCGCGCTCGATGACGAAGTTCGCCAGGCCGCTTTCGAGATCGGCCTCGGCCTCCCAGGTGAGAACGTTGCCCAGGAGCCGGACCTTCGTGGGAGCTGACGGCGGCGTGTCATCGGTCACCGCCGTGTCCTTCGTGTACTGCACCCACGCCCGGGCGATGGCCGCGTTCGGCAGCCAGACTGCCTTCCGCACCTCGCCGGTGTACTTCGCGGCGGGCACGGCCTCCGTACCGGCCAGCGGGGCGAGCCAGGCCGGCTCGGTCGGCATGGCCTGGAGCGGATCGCCGCTGACGCGCGGCAGTCGAGCGGTCAGGCAAGCGTCGAGCCAGGGAATGGCGAGGTAACGCTGATTGCCGCACTCATGGGCCGTCAATGGATCAACGGCCACGCCGACCAGGCCGCCCCGCGAACGCAGTTCGGTGAAGAACACCTCGTTGGCGGGCCAGACGCCACCGAAGCGGCCGTCCTTGACCGTGACGCCTTCCTTCGTGCCGAGATTGCACATCAGCGGCACCTTCAGGGCGGCTTCCGGAAGCGTGTGCGCCTTGATCGTCGAACGCGCGGGGTTCGCCTTCAGCAGCGGCACGCCCGAACGCAGCCAGGCGGCCGCGACGCGCTCGGGATGGCCCAGCACCATGCCGCCGGCCCAGTGACCGCCGCCGCTGTGTCCCCACAGAGCCCACGGCACCGTCGCCAGCTCGGGATGCCCCGACTTCGCGCCGAGGTCGGCCAGGCCCTTCTGAAATGCCGCCCCGGAGCCGTTGCGCGGATCGCACCACATCTGGCAATCGGCCTTCTCCGGTTGCTCATAGGCCGGGGCGAGCAGGGCACAGTCGTGCTTCTTCGCCAGGGCCTGCCAGTGCAGGTCGTACGCGCCGGTCAGGCCGGACTTGCACGATCCCTCGCCGCAGCCGTGTTGATGAACGATCACGCCGCGCAGGGTCTTGACGCCGGGCGGAATCCAGACGGTGTAGTTCACCGGATAGATCAGCTCGCCGGGCCGGCTCGACGCCTCGTAGCGCACCCGGTAGTAAGGCGGCTCGGCCGACGGAAAGACATCGTAGGGCGGTCGGGGTGCGGCCAGGCCGGACGCCACGACGAGGAGCAGAAGGCCAGCAGGCACCAGCACGCGCGCAGTTGATGGAACCACGGATCGAATTCTCCACCCGGCAGGAAACGAGACGCCTTCGGAGGTCGGCCGTCTTCGGCGGCCTCCGACTTCGCCCCAGTGTCGGGCCGGAGTCGATCCCGTTCAAGAACTTTCGCCGTGGATCACAGCAGCGGGCTCACCAGCCGGGCCATGACCTCCGCGAAGCGAGCCCCGAAGGTGCGTTTCGCCCACTCCTCCTTCGTCAGCTCGTCGCTCTGTTGCAGGTAGGCCGCCTGCTCCGCTTGCAGGGCGGAGACCATCTCGGGACTGTAGCAGATGAGGCTCACCTCCGCGTTCAGCTTGAACGAGCGGATGTCCATGTTGCTCGAGCCGATCAGGGCCAGCGAGTCGTCCACGGTCATGTGCTTGGCGTGCAGGAACGCCGGCCGGTAGCGGTAGATGGTCACCCCGGCCTTGAGCAACTCGGCGTAGTACGACTTCTGCGCCAGGTGGACCAGAACTTGATCCAGCTTCCGCGATAGCACGAGGATCACCTTGACGCCGCGCAAGACCGCGTTGGTCAGGGCCACCAGAAGAGCCTCGTCCGGAACGAAATACGGCGTCGTGATCACCACCTGTCTCCGCGCCTGGTGGATCATCTCCACGAGCAGGCGATGGACGCCCTCGCCGGGGAAGTCCGGGCCGCTGGGCAGCACCTGGGCCGAGCTGTTGCCGGTGATCTCCGGATCGGGAAAGTAGCCCGCCCCGAGCAGGGGTTCCTCTCGTTCCTGATACCAGTCCGAGGTGAAGATGTACTGTAGTTGCAGCACGATCGGGCCGGTCGCCCGGACCATCAGCTCCTGGTAGCGAATGCCCGGCTTGAAGTCGGCGGCGATCAGGTTGAGCGAGCCGGTCCAGCCGATTCGGCCATCGATGATGGCGATCTTGCGATGGTTGCGCAGATCGAACCGGGCGGCCTTGCGCCGAAAGACCGACACCGGCAGAGCCGCCTCGACCTGGACGCCGGCCTTGCTCAGACGGATTAAGGCCGGGCCGACCTTGCCCCAGGAGCCATACGAATCGTACATGACCCGGCAGAGGACTCCCCGAGCGACGGCCCGTTCCAGGGCCTGGAAGATCGGTTCGGTCCAGTCATCCAGGCGCAGGATGTAGAACAGCAGGTGGACGTGATGCTCGGCCGTGTCGATGTCGGCGGCCAGGCGGGTGAGCGTCTGGCGGTAGTCCGAGACGATCTCGAGATCGCTGCCGCCCAGTACGTCGAGGCGGCTCAGGTGCTGCGCCATCCGCCGAATGCTGTCCAGGTCGCCGGACGGGTGCGGATGGAAGATGTGCGGCGAGCTGGCGAGCTGCTCCACGGTGGATTGCAGAACACTCGGCAGCCGATCGATGATCTCCTGACGCGACTTCGGCAGACGGGTTCGGCCGATCAGCAGATACAGAACCAGACCCGGTATCGGCAGAAAGAAGACGAACAGCAGCCAGCTCTTGGCCGCCTCCGGCATGCGCCGAAAGGGTACGACCACCAGCATGATGATGCAGATGAGCCACTCCACCGCCAGGTAGACGATGGTCCAGGTGACATGGTCCATGTGCGTCATTCGTCGAAGATCCCGGCCCCGAAATCCCGGGGGGGCTCCTCGTCCTTCGGTGCCTCGGCCTGCGCCGCGTGGATCGGAATCGGATGCTTGATCGCTTCCTCGCCCTCGACGACATCGTGCGAGTGGGCCTGCTGGATGGCCTGATCCGTACTCGTCGGATCGACCTCGCGACAGCTCGCTGTCAGTCGATCCATGATGTCGCTCAGGTCGGCACGCCACGCTTCCGGCGTCGTGTCGGCCGGCGTCAGTTCGGCGAACTCGGCGCAGAGCAGCACCAGCCGCAGTAGATGGCGGAAGATGATCCCTTCCTGCTTGATCAGATCGCGCGTCCGGACGTAGAGGTTGAAATTGCCGGCGTAGTTGAGCAGCAGTTCCGACGCCGACCAGACCGGCAGGACGTTGACGTCCTGGGCGTCGGGATAGAGGGCGTCGAAGTAGAGTTTCAGCTTCTCGGCCAGCTCCGGCGTCGGTCGCTGCCACGGTGGGGCGTCGTCGTCCTCTTCTTCCTCGGGCGATTTCGGGGCGGCGATCAGGCCACGCTGGATCAACTCGGGATCGAGTCGCTCCTCCAGCGGGCCGGGCGGCAGTTGATCCGGCATCGGCACGCGGACGTAGCGCAGCAGCGGTCGGGGGATCTCCAGGACGCTCTCGAACGCCTGCAACCGCTCGGCCCGGCTGGCGATGCCGAGATGATCGAGCAGGTACGCTCCGTAGAGCGGGTGGACCGAGCGGAAGACGAGCAGTCGATCGAGCTTCTCCGTGGCGACGGCCCGCTGAACGGTGTACTCCTTCATCTCCGGGCTGTCGGCCGGCGGCGGTTCCGGCTCCAGCGTCACGTAGCCATGACTGGCCAGTGTCAGCAGCATCCGGTCGAGCAGGTTTTCGTTCGACTTGACGCGGGTCGTGTCCATCAGACGCTTGCGGAGGACCTCGCGGACGGCGGATACCTCGGGCGAGATCTTCAGGAGATAGGCCAGCAGTCGCCAGGGGATCGGCCCCTTGCTGTAGAGCTTGCCCGGCGGCGCTTGCTGGAGCTGGTTGAACTGCGCCTCTGACCAGTACGTCACGCGATCGCTCTTCGTCGGCTTCTTCTTGAGCAGGGCCTTCTTGGCCTTGAGCAGGGCCGGGTCCTTGCTCGTCTCGGGGATCTGGTCGTACTTCTCGCGCCAGCGGAGCAGGCGAACGTCGTCCTCGTGGGCCATCGCGAAGACGTAGCCCTTGTCGTCGAACTGGGGCCGACCCGCCCGGCCGAAGATTTGATGGGCGCTGCTCGGTTCGATGAGGCGCTGCTTCGTCGGCGGTCCCTTGACCAGCGTCGTCAGCACGACGGAGCGTGCCGGCAGATTGATGCCCGCGGCGAGCGTCTCGGTGCAGATGCACACGGCCAGCAGCTTCTTCTGGAACAGTTCCTCGACGACCCGGCGATACTTGGGCAAGAGGCCGGCATGGTGGACGCCGACGCCGCGACGCAGCATCTGCTTCAGCTTCGGCCCGACGCCGTGCGGCCAGTCGTAGTGATCGACGATCTTGTTGAGTTCCGTCTTCGTCTGTCCCGGCAGGAGGTCGAGCCCCTTGAGATGCTCGGCGACGGCCCAGCATTCATCGCGATTGAAGCAGAAGACCAGGGCCGGCGTCGTGCGGGCCTCGCCCTCGCCCCTGGCCATGCGGACGAGCTGATCGCCGAGGAACTCGTCGGCCACCCAGCGGAAGGTCAATGGCACCTTGCGTTCCTTGCTCTCGACGAGTTCGAGCTTCCGGCCGTGCGAGCGTTCCAGCCAGGCGATGAACTCCAGCGAGTTGCCAACGGTCGCCGACAGCAGCAGCAGACGAATGTGCTTCGGCAGCATGGCCAGGGAGAGTTCCCAGACGATGCCGCGTTCGATGTCGGCGAAGTTGTGGAACTCGTCCATGACGACGGCCGACACACCGGCGAAGTCGAACGCCTCGGGATTGAGCAGTCGGTTGAGCAGAATCTCGGCGACGACGATGAGGATCGGCGCATCGGGATTGACGCGGCGGTTGCCGGTGACCAGGCCGATGCTCTCGGGCGGAAAGCCCCAGCGGACGACGGTCTCCTGCATCTCGCGGAACTTCTGTTCGGTCAGGGCGATCAGTGGCGTGGTGTAGTACGCCTTCGTGCCCGTGTGCAGGGCCTCGAAGAGTGCGGCCTGGGCGATGAGCGTCTTGCCGGTGCCGGTCGGGGCGCAGACGAGGACGCCCTGTTCGGCCGTAAACCAGGCGAGCAGGGCGTTCTCCTGCACCGGGTAGGGTGGATAGGGAAGTTGTTCCAGGTAGCGTGTGGCCAGCTCGTCGCGATCGACCGACGCCATGACGGTTCCTCCTCGGGGCCGTGCGGCACCCGCGGGCCGCTCCTGTCACTGTAGTGGCCCTCTCGTCGCCTGTCAGCGGGATTGTGACGTTTGGCGAGCGGCGCGGCGTTAGCCCGCCGGTTCAGGATGTAGGGTGGGCGGGAGCGTCACCGCAGCCCAATCGCCCCTGAAGGCCGGAACAGCGCAGGCCCACCAATCCTCGCTCAGGAGCGCAGCGACACCGATCAGAACAAGACGTCTGCGGTGTCGCTGCGCTCCCGTCGGAGCATCGGTGGGCCTGCGCTGTGACGGCTCAAGAAACGGGGCGGGCGTCGGTGGCGCTCCCGCCCACCCTACA
>CAYYJM010000068.1:8190-24428 GCA_964471755.1 uncultured Alcaligenaceae bacterium | reverse complement strand
AGAAATATCTTCCGAGGCTCCTTCCAGGACGGGCATCTCGCCATTGGAGTGTTCGCAGATCGGGTCTGGCACATCGACGGGCAGCGTGCTGGCGCTCGGCGGCGGAGCCCAGGGAATCGGCCCACTGACCGCGAAGGGCTCCAGGGCGGCGACCACCTCTGCTGGCGTCTGATAGCGCCGCTCCGGGCTCTTGGCCAGCATCTTCTCGCAGATCGCCACAACCGCGCGGGGGACGTCCGATCGGTAGCGTTCCAGGGGTAGCGGCAGCTCGGTCGTGTGACGGATCAGCTTGTCCAGGGCATTCCCGCCCGGAAACGGCACCTGGCCGGTGAGCAGGAAGTAGAAGGTACAGCCGAGGCTGTACACGTCGGAGCGAATGTCCAGCTTGTGCAGGCTGCGGGCCTGTTCGGGCGAGAGGAAGTCCGGCGTGCCCATGACCGTGTTGTCGCGGGTCAGAATGGTGCCGGAACTCGGATCGTTGGGGTCGGCGTTGGGATTGTGCAGGCGGGCCAGGCCGAAATCGCTGATCTTGACCAGCCCCGGCTGGTTGTCCTGAAGGCCCCGACGCTGGACGAGGATGTTGGCTGGCTTGATGTCGCGATGCACCATGCCGAGCAGGTGGGCCCCCTGAAGACCGGCGGCCGCCTGGCGGATATAATCACACGCCAGGCCGACCTGGAGCGGCCCTTGCGACCGCACGAGCTGATCCAGGTTCGGACCATCCACGAATTCCAGTACAAGAAAGAAGCGGCCGTCCAGTTGGTTGGCGTCGTAGGCCGTGACGATGTTGGGATGCACGAGCTGGGCGGCGGCACGAACCTCACGCAGGAACAATTGCTGGGCCCGTTCTGATTCGACCAGGTCGGAGGCGAGAACCTTGAGGGCGACGATCCGGCCCATGGTGCGATGCTCGGCCTTGTAGACGCGGCCCATGCCGCCCTTGCCGATCTGATCGAGGATGCAGTACTGGCCCAGATGGAAACCTGCGGTGCGGCCGGCTAACAGCCGTTCGGCCTGAAAGCGGGTCAGGACACCCATCTCGACCAGGGAGCGGGCGACGAGCCGGCCGCGATTGGTGTCCGGTATTCGAGGCAGCAAGGCGGTTAGTTGCTCGGCGGTGACCAGCTCACTGCGGGTCAGGTAGCCGAGGAACGTTTGACGGTCCACACTCGGTGTCGGCATGGCAGACGGTTCCTGGTCCTCAGGGGCAGGGCGTGGGGGCCCTATTAACCACGACGATCAAGAAACCTTGCCGGTTCCTTGAAATCAGCAGCGGCCCTCGTATTTCGCAGGCCGCAAGGAACGATTCTATGACTTCTCATCCGGATACGGTCGGGCCGCTTGCTTTCGCAACCTCTGAATGATACTGTATTTTCCACGACAGACATCGCGAATGGACGAGGGGCCAGGGGATGGCGGATTCGACGATCAATACCGTCCTGATGAACGATCTGGTCGCGCGCAGTCGGCTGGGAGATCACCAGGCCCGCGATGAACTGATCCAGCGCATCATCCACCGGCTGGAACGCCTCGCTCGGCGGATGCTGCGGCAGTTCAGCAACGTCTCTCGCCACGTCGAATGGGAGGAGGTTCTCGCCGAGTGTACCATGAAGCTGCTCCACGCCCTGGAGACACGCAACCCGGGCAGCACGCGTGAGTTCTTCACCCTGGCCGCAGTCATCATGCGGAACCATCTGATCGACCTGGCCCGGCACCTCAAGAAACGGCTCCAGAACGAGGTCTGTCTGGGCAATCCCGAGGACAGCACGGGCGATCTGCTCCAGCAGGTCGCCGCTCCCGAGTCGGACAACAAGAACCTCGACCTGTGGACGGCCTTCCATGAGGCCGTCGAAACCTTGCCGATCGAGGAACGCGAAATCTTCGGCCTGATCGTCTACCACGACTGGTCCTATGAGGAGATCGCCGAGCTGTTCAACTGCTCGACGAAAACGGTCCAGCGCCGCTATCGAGAAGCCGTCCTGGCCCTGCGCGAGAGGCTGGGCGAGGACATGGAGCAGTTGCTGGACTGACCTCGTCATTGAGCCGCCGGGTCTTCGTCGCGAAGACCGCCGGCAAGCCGGCGTATAAATGACGAGGCCCCGTCACTTCCCGATGCAGTACAGGTGGTGCAGCGTGCGGAGGAAGAGTTGCCCGTGGGCCACGGCCGGCGAGGCGTAGATCGGATCGCCCAGATCGTTCTTCGCCACCACCTTGAAAGTCGGCCCGGCCTCGACGACATGCGTGATGCCGTCATCGTCCGGAAAGAGCAGGTGGTTGCCGACCTGGATCGGCGAGGCGTGGAAGTGCCGGCCGAGATGCTCCAGGTAGACGCGCTTGCCCGTCTTCGCCGTCAGGCAGGACAGATAGCCGATGTCCGAGACAACCCAGAAATGGCCGTTCGCAGCGATCGGCGACGGAACGTACGACGCCCCCTTCTTGCCGTTGACCTCGTGCGGGATGTGCCAGCGGATGCCGGCCGTCTTCGTGATGTTGCCGCGTGCGTCCGGGTCGATGCCCATGAGGTGATACTCGGGAAAGCCAGTCGTCAGGCAGAGGATACCATCGTGCAGCACGAGGCTGGCGACGTACTGTTCGGTCGGCCCGTCGATGATCCAGAGCAGCTTGCCGGTGTCGGCGTCGTAGCTGGTGACGCACTTGCTGCCGGACAGCACCAGCTGAGTCAGGCCCGGATGAGCCGGCGTCTGGACGAGCAGCGGCGTGCAGTACGAGCGCGTCCGGTTGGGCCGATCGACGCGCCATTTCTCCTCGCCAGTCTTCTTGTCCAGCGCGACGATGTAAGCCGAGTCGGTTTTCTTCCGCGCGTCCTGATCGCCATTGAGGATGAGCAGATCCTTGTGCAAGATCGGCGAACTGCAGAAGCCGTGAACGGACAGAAGCGTTCCAGGCGACTTCTCCCAGACCTTGTTGCCGTCGAAGTCGTAGCAGGCAACGACCATGTTCGGGTAATTGAGGAAGGCGACCCAGACGTGCTTGCCATCGGTGCAGGGCGTGGCACTGGCCCAGCTATTCTCGCGGTGCTTCATCTCCTGCCGCGCGGTGACGATGGTCTTCGACCAGAGGATCTTGCCCGAGGTGCGGTCGAGGCAGACCAGGTCACGCTGACCGGAAGCGCCGATCTTCGGTTCACCGACGCAGGTCGTCAGGAAGATCCGGTCGCCGGAAATAATCGGCGACGAGTAGCCGCTACCGGGGATTTCCGTCTTCCAGCGGACGTTCTGGGTCGGGCTCCAGGTGAGCGGGATCTCCTTCTCCGTGGCCGTGGTGGTGCCGTCCAGACGTGGGCCGCGCCAGGCGGGCCAGTCCTCGGCGTGCAGCAGCGGAACGAGAAAGAGAGACAACAGCAGCGGCAGAAGACGACGCGACATCAGCGGCAGGCTCCGGGGTGGGGGGATGCGTGACCCGGGTAGATGTTACCCGCTTCCCCCGGCGTGGGGCAAGCGGCTACCGACCGCGCTCCTGGGTTTCCCGGCCGCCTGGCTCTCCAGGGACAGGTCCGGAAATGTTTCATTCTTGATGATTCGGCTTTCCCCAACCAGCCGAGGGGCTATGATGGAGAAATGAGCTGGTCGAGAGACTTCCCACATCCGAGTCTCTCACCCTCAATCCCGCCACGCCATTATTGCCGCTGGTGATTGCCAGCACCGCTCCGCTCTACCGGCTGGGTCGGCGGAACGTCCAGAACAACCTCAGTTCTCCAGCCATGTTCGGAGGTGTCTATGCGTTCCATAAAACCTCGCTCCGCGTTCACGCTGATCGAGCTGCTGGTGGTGATCGCGATCATCGCCATCCTGATCGGCCTGCTGCTGCCTGCGGTCCAGAAGGTCCGCGAGGCCGCCGCTCGAATCAAATGCTCCAACAACCTGAAGCAACTCGGCCTCGCCATCCACAGCTACGCCGGGACCAACCGCGAAGCGCTGCCGGGCGGGAAGATCATTCTGAATGGCGGCTCGTTCAGCATGATGGTCGGTCTGATGCCCTACGTGGAGCAGGAGAACATCTACCGCATGTACAGCTCGGCCGGTGCGGTGGTCGCTCCGGCGTACCAGCAGGCCCTGAACACCTGGGTCTGCCCCTCGGACTTCACGTCCGCCGACGGCGTCACGCCTCAGGGCTGGGGCGGCAGTTCCTACGCCGGTAACGCCGCCGTCTTCATCACGTCGTCCAACTCGGACCCGAACAGCGGCACCTTCAACTGGGCCAAGCCAACGGTGAAGATCAACACCGTCGGCGACGGCACCTCCAACACGATCGCGTTCTGTGAGCGGCTCATCTATGCGGAAGGCACCTCGGTCAATCGCGATCTGTCGCCGGACATCTCGTCGGGCGGCTATGACACACGCGGCTGGTCGTCGCCGCTGTTCGGCATCTACCAGGCGTCCTATCCCAGCGGCGTCTACTCCGGCTGGGGTTCGACGGATGCCCGCACCGTGCAGATCGGCGTGCGAACCGGCCTGGTTCGCTGGGGCGTCAGCACGGGGCACACCGGGGTCATCCAGGTTGCCATGATGGACGGCAGCGTGCGCGGCTACGCCAACTCTGGTCCGACCCTGAACTTCTGGCGGGCGGCCTTGCCGAATGATGGCACCATCCTCAACTCCGGGTGGAACTGACACAATCGGATCGGCCGGCGGAGTTTCTCTGCCGGCCGATTCTGTCTCATTCTGGAGGGACTCGAACGTGCGTACGCTCGTTTTGGGCCTTGGCTGCGCCTGTCTGCTGGCCTTCATGGGCTGTAGTTCGCCAGGGAACCCCGACCAGGCGACGGACATGATTTCAGGTACCGTGACGCTGGGCGGCGCTCCGGTCAAGTTCGCGACCCTGATCGCCACCGGCTCCGATGGCAAGGAGACGACCGCCCAGACTGGGGAAGATGGCACGTATCAATTGTTGAATCCGACGAAAGGGAAGATCCAGATTCGCTTCCTCCCCTCGCCGAAGACGCGGGTGACGAAGCCAGATCCGAAGGTGCCACCTCCGTTGACTCCCGTCCCGGAACCGACGCCGATTCCGGATCGCTACTCCAAGGCAGGAGCGGTTCCGCCAGTCGAGTATGCCGGCGGCCGGCAGACACACGACATCCCGCTCACGAACTGAACCGTGTTCGGGAGGCTATTTCTACTGTCAGGGATCGTCGATTTCCCTGGCGAGCCGGGAGCGTCAGCGCTTAAAGTTCGTGACAAGTTGCTCTTGACGATTCGTAGTCGATCGCTCCTGGCTCGCCGAAGACCGACCCTCTCAGCGGCTCTTGCGGACGTAGGAATCGACCGCGCCGCGCACCTGGTAGAGCAGCGTGATGTACCAGATGAGCAGGCCAACGCCAACGAGCAGGATCAGGATGCCGAAGACGAAACTGATCCAGCCCATGACCGCCAGTCCGCTTGCCGCCTGGACCTGGTCCCCACGGACCACTGCGCCACCCATGATGGCCGGGATCATGGCCACCCAGAGGCAGGCCAGCAGGGTGCAGATCAGGATGTAGGCGACAACGGCGATGAAGCAGGCGATCACACTCCTGGCCAGATCGTTCCGCTTGCCCCGCAGACTGACGTTGTTCAGATAGAACATGAAGACGATCGAGCCGGCGGTGTTGAGGAGGACGCCGATCAGCGCGATCACCGCCATCAGCGGAGCCGTGGACGCCGCCCCCTGGCCCGCAAGCATCGCCTGCCCCCTCATGGTGGCTCCGAAGAAAATCCCGAAGGCCAGCGGACCGAAGATGACCACCATCCAGAGCATGTACAGGGCGAAACAGGCCGTACTCGACGCCAGGCATGAAAAGCCCGAGATGGCCAGCGGCTTGGTGGACCAGTCGGGTCGGCCCGGCGTTGCGAGCGTGAAACCGTGCCCGGTAACGTTCGTGACGAAGTGGCCAATAACCATCAGCAAGAGCAGGATGTTGACCGCGTAGCCCAGGTAGCCAACGATGGAGTAGGCTCCGGTCCACAGCAGGGCGAAGAGCATCAGCGTCCACAGGAACGACACGGCAATGTAGCTGACCGTGAGCCAGTTCGAGATGATGACGAACAGCAGGCCGAAGGACACACTCTTCCAGCCGGCCTTCTCCTGCTTCGGCGACGGACCACGTCGTCGGTCGTCGTCCTCGTCGTCGTAATCCCGATCTCGATTGCTGCGCCGACTGGGGCGATCGTCATAATCGTCCTCGTCCTCATCCCGGCCACGGCGTCGGCTGGGACGATCGTCCTCGTCGTCGTCGCGGGAACTGCGGCGGGAACGCGGGCGCTCTTCCTCCTCGTCCTCTTCATCGCGGCGGCGCGAGCGCGGCCGATCTTCCTCTTCCTCGTCATCGCGCTTCCGGCTGGCGGCGCGGGCGGCGGCCCGGTCGGCGAGGCTCTCCTCGCGCTTGCCACCGCTCTCGCTCTTGCCGCCGGTCTTGCCTCCGCCCCCCGCGGCCTCGGCCAGGAACATGGCGCTGCACTGGGGGCACTTCACTTTCCGACCCAGGAATTCATCCGGGACGCGGAGCTTTCGTCCGCACTCGGGACAGGCCACAATCTCTGGCATGGAATCCTCACTTCGGCGCTGCTGGTCGATCGTCCCATCCCTTTAGACGGAAGCAGCCCTCCGACTGGACCGCACCACGTCCATCATTCCCACGACGATGAGGAAGTTCGATGGAACGAATCCTCCTCGACCTGACAGATTGCGGGAACAGAACAGGACAGGTGGAGTTTACCGGCTTGCCAGGCGATTGCAACGTCAGCCGGCCGGAGGATGGAGAAAGTCCTGGACCTGGCTCCAGGTCGGCGCTCCGGCCTGGGCTCCGGGCTGGCGAGCCTTCAGCGCCGCAGCGGCACTCGCGACGACGAGTCGCTCCTCCAGCGGCAGACCGCGAGCCAGCAGCGCGGCATAGGCTCCGTGAAAAACGTCGCCGCAGCCGGTGGGATCGACCGTCTCGACCGGGAACGCCGACTGATGCCGGACGGTCACGCCATCGCTGCTATACCAGCAGCCGGCCTCGCCCGCAGTGACGACGACCACGCGGCGGTTCGGCGACCAGAGCGCCCGCACGGCCTCTTTCGGCGAAGTGGTCCGCGTTCGTCGCAGAGCGAAGGCTTCGCTCAGGATCAGATGATCGACCAGGGCCAGCAGGCCATCGAAGCCGGGCCACTCGTCGCGTTCCAGGTCCGCAACGATGGGGATATCATGCTGCCGGGCGATCGTCGCCGCTCGGGTCATGCCCTCGATGCCGTAATGATCGACGTAGAGAACCTTCGCCGACCGGATGACCTCCTCCGGCGGATGATCGATGGCCGCTCCGACGGTGCCGGTCAGGTCGAACAGCACCGTCCGGTTGCGGGCCGACTCGTCCACGAGGATGGTCGAATGAATCGGCCGGGCGTCCGGGCGCGTCAGAAGCCAGGTGAGATCGACCGCCTCGCGCTGGAAGGTGGCCCGCACGAAGCTGGACAGTTCGTTGTCACCGAGGACGCCGGCGTAGGCGCAGCGGGCTCCCAGGCGCGCGGCCGCGACCAGAGCGGTCGCGGTCAGTCCGCCACACTGGCGCTGACGCATACGGATACGGACCTTCTGCTCCGGCTGCGGAAATGCTGGCAGGTAGAGCAGATCGTCCACGGCGACGCAGCCGAGGCCGAGGATGTCGAGGTCGGGCATGATGCTTCTCCTCATTTAGCCGCCGGCTTGCCGGCGGTCTTCGTCCAGGACCGCCGGCAAGCCGGCGGCTAAATAAAGACGGCTTGCCGGCGGTCTTCGTCCAGGACCGCCGGCAAGCCGGCGACTATATATAGACGGCACCCCCCGCACGGAGTCCTCACGATGCGACCGCTGATTCTGCTGCTCCTCCTGACCGTCCCGGCGTCGGCCGCCGAGCCGTTTCTGCTCAAACCGAACGACGTCGTCCTCTTCCTGGGCGACTCGATCACGTTCGCGGGTGGCTACGTCGCCCAGATCGACGCCGTCCTGCGCTCACGTCGGCCGACCGAGAAGTTCACGCTCATCAACCTCGGTCTACCGAGCGAAACCTGCACGGGCTTGACGGAAACGGACCACCCCTTCCCCCGGCCGGACGTCCACGAACGGCTCGACCGGGCCCTGGCCGAGATCAAGCCGACCGTCGTCTTTATCGGCTACGGCATGAACGACGGCATCTACCATCCCTTCGACCAGAAACGCTTCGACGCCTACAAGGCGGGCATCGCGAAGTTGCTGGAGAAGGTGCGTGCCGCGAAGGCCCGGCCGCTCCTGCTGACGCCGTCGCCGTTCGACGCCCTGCCGATCCAGGCGAAAACCCGGCCCGCCGACGCAGCCGACTTCTCGTACAAGGCCCCCTTCGCCGACTACGATGGCGTTCTGCGGCGCTACAGTGACTGGCTCCTGACACTCCGCAAGGCCGACCTGCCGGTGATCGACGTTCACGCGGCGGTGACGCGGTATCTGCATCAGCGCCGCCGAACGGAGCCGAACTTCACCCTGGCCCGCGATGGCATCCACCCGGACACGGTCGGCCACACGCTGATCGCTCGGGCCATCCTGGCGGGATTGAACTACACCGATGACGACCTGGTGACAATCCCTCCGCAGGGCGCGAAGGTCGAGATCCCGCTGCCGCTGGTGCCGTCGGTCAACGGCCCGACGCTCGTCCCGGTTCGGCTCACGGTGAATCCGGCTCCGCGGCCCGGGACACGCTACGAGCTGCTCGCCGATGGTCAGGTCGTCGGAACGGTTCGCGCCGCCGACCTGGCCGCCGGCCTCGACCTCGGCACACTGCCGAAACTTCCAGCGGTGACACGCGGCCGACAGTTCCTCGACGCCGTCCGCAAGCAGCACGCCGTTCTTGACCTGGCCCTGCTGACAGCCATCGGTCACAAGCGGCCGCAGACACCCAAAGGCATCTCTCTCGACGAGGCTCGCCAGCAGGCCATGCAGATCGAGAAGACCCTTCCGGGGCTTGTTGGCAAGGTATCGGTCCCGTTCACGCTGCGTCTGATCGAGGCGAAGCCGGAACCGAAACCGGTCGCCCATCGCGGCCTGTTCAAGCACGCTCCGGAAAACACGCTGCCCGGCTACGCCGCCTGTGCCGCCCTGCGTCTCGGTGCCGAGGTGGACGTGCGGCGGACGCGAGATGGGCAACTCGTCGTCCTGCACGACGCCACGCTCCAGCGAACCACCAACGGCAGCGGTCCCGTGGCCGAGGCGACCGCGGCGGCCGTTGCTCGACTCGATGCGGGGGCCTGGTTCGACGCCGCCTACCAGGGGGCCGGCGTGCCCTCGCTTGAGGCGGTGCTGAAGCTATTCGCCGAGCGTGGCGAGCCGGAAATGCCGATCGCCCTCGACATCAAGGTGAGCGACGAACGTCTCGCCGCCGACGTGGTCGCTCTGGCCCGGAAGCATAAGGTGTTGGGGCGAATCCTCTTCATCGGCAACACCATCGAGTCGGCCGCCCTGCGTCAGGCGTTCAAGGCCGCCGCACCCGAGGCGGCCCCGGCCCGGTTGGTGCCCCGTCCCGACGACCTGACCGAGGCTCTGGCCGATGACACGGCCGACTGGATCTACCTGCGCTGGCTACCGACGGCCGAGCAGGTGCGAGCGATCCACGGCAAGGGCAAACGCGTCTTCGTGGCCGGAGCCCTCGTCGCCGGCATCGAGTCGGCCAACTGGAAGCGTCTGGCCGAGGTCGGAGTCGATGCCATCCTCACCGATTATCCGCTGGAGCTGCGTCAGCAGTTTCGCGGCAAGTGACCCGTCGCAGAGCAGGAGTTGCAGCGATTATAGCGGATGTGCCGTTCTCACCGGCTTCTCATCTGCGAGTTTCTGCTTGCATGCGTCGAATGGGTCGTTAGACTGCTCCCATTCATTATCCCTGTTCCCCACTTTACCGTGGGTCGCACCTGTCGGAGAATCGCCTCGATGTCGTTCTTTGAACTGCTCGGTCGGTGGCTGCGCCGATCGTCCGGCCGGACTCGGCCCGACGCCTCGCCATTACAGACCTGGGTCCGTGACTGGCACCGTTATGCCCGTCTGCGTCTGGAACAACTCGAAGAACGGCTTCCTCCCGGCACCCTGCTCGGGATGCCGTGGGATGTGAACGGAGAAGTGCCGCCTCCGGAAGTTTACCCCGAGCCGGAACCGACCGAGCCGGCGGTGATCTACGCGGCCCCCGACGAACCTGCGTTCACCTACGCCGACCCCCCGATCGAGCCGACCATCGTCGTTCCGGAACCTCCCTCGACATCGACTTCGATTCCGCTCGATGCCGCCCCGCCGACGAATGACGCCGACCTGGCGTTCCTGGCGGGGATCTCCACCGCGCCGTACTTCACCCTCGCCGAACCGCCGGTCGAGCCGGGCGGGCCGCCGATGCCGTCGGGCTCTCCGGCCGAATACGATCCACCCTATTACGGGGCGTCGAACGGCAGCATGGGGCCGGGCACGTCGTACGGGACGGGCGGCGGTTATCAGGCCGGCCCGTGGAATTACTACCCTGGCTTCGTGGCCTTCGAGGGCGTCCAGAACCTGGCCGGTGGGCAGTCCGTCTACCTGACGAACGACAACACGCCAACCCTGGTCGGAACCGGTACGGCGGGCCTGACCGTGCAACTCACGCTGCCGGACCAGTCGCACGTCACCACGACCGTCGGCGACGATGGCCGATGGGCCGCCACGATCGGCTCCCCCCTGAGCGATGGCTGGCAATCGATCAACATCGACCTGCTGGCCAACGGCGGCACCGTGAGCCAGACCTCAGCCCAGTTCCAGGTCGATACGACCGCACCGACGGCGACGCTGACGGTCGAGAATCCGTACCTGGTCGGCACCAATCCGGTGTTCCACATCCAGGTGCAGGACGCGGCCATGGCCGGCCCGGTACGGGTCGAGTTCGACATCGATCACAACCAGGATGGCGATTACAACGACGACCGGGAGATGAACCAGTCCGAGGTGTACGCCTCCCCATTCAGCGACACGTCGTACATGCTGCCCGACTTCGCGGAGGGGAACGCGAACGTTCGCGTCCGCATGATCGATGAGGCCGGCAACGTCGGCGTCAGCAATTCGATCGAGATCTTCAAGGCGTTTGGTTGCGACGAGCAACCGCCGCTCGATTTTTCCAACGATCCGGAATACTGGAACTCGCTGGCCGGGTTCGTTCCTCAAACCGGGGAGTTCCCGACAGCTTCGATGCCGACCGGTCCAGGTGCCACCGCAAGCGAGACGAACGGTGCCGGGACCACCAGTGGCGCGAGCGTGGCGATGGCCGATACGGTCGTCAACGAGTCCGAACCGAACAACTCCGCCACTCAAACCAACACCGTCGCGGTCACCGCCGGGCAGCGCACCACCATCAACGGAGCCATCAGCACCGGCACCGACCAGGATCACTTCCAGTTCACCCTGTCCTCGCGAGCTGGTGTCTTCTTCGACATCGATTCCCGGGAGACGGGGTTGAGTACGACCCTGAACTCGGTCATTACCATCCTGGATTCGACCGGCAACCCGATCACCAACGGCCAGAACGACAACGGCTACGATTTCGACACCGGCCTACCGGCTGCGGCCAACATGCCGAGCGCCTCGACGGCGGACTCGTCGCTCTACCTGGACCTTGCAGCGGGAACGTACATCGCGCGTGTTGCAAGTGTCGGTAACACGACTGGCAACTACCAGTTCAGTATCCGGCCGGAAACCAACTACGCGAACGTGGCCCCGGCCCTGAGCAGCAACCCGGGCGGCGTGAAGACGATTTATCTCGATTTCGATGGCCATGCTGCCAACGATGCCTGGGGCAATTACAACGCCACGGCCTATGACTTCAGCGGCAACGCGGCCGAGTTCAGTCCCGGCGAGCAGCTGGCGATTCGCAACGTGTGGCGGATGATGTCGGAGGATTACTCGCCGTTCAATGTCAACGTGACCACGGTGGCTCCGGCAACATTCAACGGCAACGTCATGCGCGTCGTCGTCACCGGCAGTGCCAGCAGCATCCTCGGTCTGGGGCCCAGCGTTCTGGGTGTCTCCTTCTTGAACAGTTTCTCCAGCGCCTCAACGACGGACAACGTCGCCTGGGTGTTCACGCCGACGTTTGACCCATCGTTCAATGGCGGTATCTCGGGACGGATCATGGCGACCTCTGTGGAGATCGGCAATACCGGCTCACACGAGGTCGGCCACACGCTCGGCCTGGATCATTACGGTAGTTCCGCCTCCAGCCCCTACACTCCGCCGGCCAGTGTCATCCCCAACGCCCTCATGGCGTCGCCGGACTTCGGCCTCAATCGTGAGATCTGGGGTCGGGGCACCAACGCGGCCAACGCCTCTCAGGACGACATGGCCGTCATCGCCAACGCGACCAATGCCATTGGCCTCCGGCCCGATGACCACGGCAACTCCCAGGCCACCGCAACGACCCTGTCACTGGTCGGGCCGACGACGTATGCCGGGTCCGGCATCATCAACCACGTCACGAACGACACGGACTGGTTCCGCTTCAGTGGACCGTCCGTGGCCGGGAACGTGACCGTCACGGTCAATGTGGACGAGTACATCAACGATCTGCGTCCGACCGTGACGCTGCGTGATTCCGCCGGCACCGTTGTCGCAACCGCGACAGCGGCGGCCAGTGGAACTCCGAATTTCGACGCGACGGTGACCGCCAACCTGAGCAATCAGGATTACTTCGTCACGGTTGGCAGCGCTGGTCAACCGGGAGAAGCCGGCCAGTATGACCTCATCGTCACCCTGCCCAGCCCGCCGACACCACCGCCGCCGCCGCCTGGACCTTCTGGACCGCCGAACGGTGGCGGCACCTTCCCCGGCGATGTTTACGAGGACAACGACACGTCGGCCGAGGCCACCAATCGGGCCGTTCTCGGCGTCGGCACGCAGAACTACCTCCAGCTGACGATCAACCGCAAGAACGGCCTGCCCGACTACGACTGGTTCCGCTGGACGGCCGGGCTTTCTGGCGTGGCGACGGTGACGACGACGACCACGTCGGGCGGCAACATCGAGCTGTCCCTGTGGCGTCTCGATGGCAACACGCTGGTCGAGTTGAGCAGGGACGCTCGTCTGAGCGTCGCGAATCGGGCAGTCCAGGCCGTGGTCACGGTCGGCCAGACGATCCTGGTCCAGGTCAAGGGGGCCAATACCAGCCTCGGCGTCATGGACCAGGCCGTGTATGACTTCACCGCAGTCATCGCTTGATGGAAAACGAAGACCGCCGGCAAGCCGGCGGCTAAAGGAAGACCAGGGCCGCCGGAGTACCGGCGGCTCCTTGTCAGAACAGAAACTGCAGTTCGCACATCGGGCCATGCCAGAACTGGCTGCCGGTGTAGTCCTGACTGCCGCTCGTCGCCCGGAGGTTGAAATCCACCTGATCCTGGACATCGGCGATCCCCAGGATCCACATCGCCTGGTAGCCGGCCCGGACGCGAAGACGTTCCAGCGGACAGACGTCCAGGAAGGCACCGATTTCGTAGACGTGGCTAAAGACCGCCTTGCTCCGGCTGCCGTGGAACCCCTGAAAGCCGTCGCCACGGGTCAGCGTGCTATCGATCTCGGTGAAGTTGACACCCCAGGCTCCCTTCATGTTGACGCCCAGCATGAAGACCTTGTTCTGGATCGGAGCCCATTCAAAGCCCAACTGCGGGGCGAGGAGTCGATTCCGGGCCTGATACGACAGGCTCGCCTGACGACGCGAATCGGGTAGGAACTGGCTGTTGACGAATGTCAGATCGTCGTCACCGGTGTAGATGCCGAACTGCTCGATCAGCTCGTAGTAACGAAAGCCCACGATCAACTCGGGCTCCCGGACGGCACCCGACGTGTAGCGGTAGCTGATTTCCGCGTTGTTCATGCGGGTGCTACGCTGCACGGCGACCCGATCCGCCTGGAGCCACATCCCATTGTTGCCCTCCAGGCCGATCGGCGGGTTGACGAAGAAGCTGTTCAGCCGCCCCTGGAGATTCCGGTGAAGCTGGACCGTATCTTCAAACATCGTGAAGCCGGCCAGTTCCACGGCATAGTGGCCACTGTAGATGAAACCGAGCGAACCGCGCACGCCGACCAGCCAGGGCCGGGGCAGGTTGTTGGCATCCACGACGAAGTTGATCGGCGTGACCCGGTTGGGAACCGTGCCCGTGTCCAGGAACGTCGTCGGATCGGCATAGAAGAGCGGCAGGCTGCCCCACCCATTTCGTGTCAACCCCATCGCACCGATGTTGAACCACCAGGCTTCTTCCAGGGGGAAGGTTTCCTCCTGAAAGGCACTGGCGTGGTTCATCGGCAGGCTGAGTTCGTCGCTCGGCCCGGGCGGGGCGAGTTCGGGGCGCAGGGGCCCCTGGATCAGCGGCGGGGGTACATACTCCGGGTCGGGCTCGGGAATCCGGGCCGCGCCGACCGGACTCGGCAACACCGTGGCCTGACCCCAGGCCAGGTGCGGTAGCCATCCCACCGCCAGCAGAGTCACTCCCATCCACCATCGGTTCATGATCGCGTCCCCCATCGACTCGCTGGCCGGCTCCGCCCGGCCGGGAGGAGCTGCTCGCACGATCTCCGCGCCCTCCGCGCACCCGGTGTCCAGACCGAGTCGAGCGTGATCCTGATCCTTGTTATCGACCATACCATCGCTTCGCTTGAACGAATCGATACCTTCCGTGCAAATCTCCCCACCCGCAAACTCCGTATCTTCATCCTTTTTCGCTTGCGGATGCCGACCCGAGTTCGCACCAATAGAGATGTCCGCCGAGAGCAGTCGCCTTCCATCCCACCTACGGTAGCCATACCATGCTTGCCGTCCGAGTTCTCCTGCCAGCCGCCGGTTTCCTGGCTTTCCTGATCCCCCTGATCGGGCCGAGTGCCGTCCAGGTCCCGGCCGAGACGGTCCTCCTCGATTCCGGCGACAAGGAACACAAGCTGAAGGGCGAAAAATGGCGTGCCGGGATTCGCCATCTGAACTGGCTGGCCGCGAAGGAACCGGTCAAGCAGATGGAACCGGGCGAGGAGCCGAAAAAGGGCAAGGCTCCCGCGAAGGTAGCACCGATTCGGCCGACCGTCGGCCCGATCGCCCTGGAGTTTCGCGAGATCCCATCCACCACCTTCGTCAACGGCGTGGTCACCCTCATCCCCGTGGACCGTCTCCGGTCGCTGGAGTACGACAGCGCGAAGAAGACGGTCGCCGCTCGCGTGGCCACCGGTGACAACCCGGCGGAGATCACCTTCACCGGCTCGACCCAGTACAAGGGGATCAACCAGGTCGTTCTGGAAGCCGAGGTCGATCGCGGAGTTCTGGGCATCGCGGCGCTCAAGTTCCACGGCGGCACCCCGACCGGCGGCTTCAAGAAGGCGACGTTCCCCGTCCGGATGGTCGAGCCGCTCAAGATGGAGCGGCCCGCCTCGGTGACCATCCTGCACGAGAAGAAGAAGGTGACGCAGCGGGTCAGCGACCTCCAGCCGCTCTATCAACTGGCGGACGGAACCGACGTTGTGGCCCCGGCGCTGCTCTTCAAGAAGAGCCTCAAGGTGGACCTGGCCAACGTCCGCAAGCTGGTCGGCTCCGAGCCGGGTCAGATCGAGACGACCTTTGACGTGACGCTCAGGGATGGCTCGACCGAAACGCTGACGGCCCTGAACCACGTCAAGCTCGACGGCAAGGCCGCGACGCTGATCGGCTTCGTCGGCAAGGTGCCGGGCGCGTGGAAGGTCTACCCCCTGCACACGATCCTGGAGCTGGAGTTCGACACGAAGTGAGCGTCTTCGGCGCGCCGGTCACACGAACAACTCGCGGATCGGCTCACCGCTCGGCAGAACCGGAACGGGCCGACCGTTGTTCAGGTACTGCGTCCCGGTATCGACGCCGAGATGCTGGTAGATCGTGGCCAGCACGTCCTGCGGCGTCTTCGGATTGGTCTTCGGAAACGCCCCGTTCGCGTCCGACTCGCCGACGACGCGACCGCCACGAACCGGACCACCGGCCAGGGCGGCACTGAAGACGTTGGGGTAATGATCCCTGCCGGCGTTGTTGTTGACCCGCGGCGTCCGACCGAATTCGCCCCAGGCGACGACCAGCGTCGTTTCCAGCAGACCGCGTGCCTCCAGATCCTCGATCAGGGCCGAGTAGGCCCGATCCCAGCGCGGCAGGAAACCCTCACGCAGGGACTCGAACCCCTTGACGTGCGTGTCCCACCAGCGCAGATCGACCGTCACCAGGCGGACACCGGCCTCGACCAGACGCCGGGCCAGCA
>CAYYJM010000068.1:0-8180 GCA_964471755.1 uncultured Alcaligenaceae bacterium | reverse complement strand
TGCGCTGACTCCAGGCCGGACAGCCGCAGCGGTCGGACGCCTTCGGATCGAACGGCGGCAGAAAGCCGTAGCGCTCTCGAATCCGGGCCGGCTCGCGGTCGAGGTCGAAGGCGTCCCGGGCGGCCCGCGACGTGAGGATGCTCCACGCCTGCTGGCCGAATCGGTCCATCGCCTCGAGCTGGCCCGTGTTATCCACCTCACGGCGGAGCGTGTCGAAGTCCCTCAGGAGTCCCTTGCGTTCGCCGAGTTGCTCGAGGGTGAGTCCCTGCGGCAGGGAGAAATTCGGCAGCCGGAACGGCCCCGGACTGGCCGGGTCGGCCTGCGTCTCGAACGGCTGACAGGCGACGCCCAGGTAGGCCGAGCCGGTGCCGGGCACCCTGCGCGGGATCATGACGTAGGCCGGCAACTCCGGCGTCAGATGACCCAACTGCCGGGCGACGATCGAGCCGCACGACGGGTAGACGTTCTCATCCGGGTTGGGGCCGGAGTTGTAGCCGGTGAAGCAGATCTGGTCGCCGGCCGAGTGGCCCGCGTCGTGGTGGTGCAGACTGCGAACGATCGACCAGCGATCCATGATCTTCGCCGTCATCGGCAGCAGATCGGACAGGCGGATACCAGGGACGCTCGTGTTCATGACGCCGAACTCGCCGCGGATCTCGGCCGGGGCGTCGGGCTTGGGGTCCCAGGTATCGTGATGGCTCGGCCCACCGCGCATCCAGAGGATGATGACGTTGTTCCTGCGCGAAGGCTGGCCGGCCTCGGCGCGGAGCAGGTCCGGCAGACAGAGGCCGGCGGCTCCGAGCATGCCGGCCCGAAGCACGGCCCGACGGTCGGGAGTGAGAGAACGGCGAGCTTCGTCGCATCCGGCGGGAGAGTTCATCGGCGGGACTCCAGGCACGGCGGGTCTGCGAGGTTGGTAGAGATAGTCTACCCCGGATCGCGGCCCGGCGTCAGTGGATATCGCGCGGAACCGGCCCGGCTCATCCGCCGGAGGAGGCCGCCCGGGCCGGCACCTCGCGAAGGATCACCGGCGGCATGGTCGTCGGCAAATTCAGGAACGGATTCTGCTTGCCGTGGCTTGCCTGACGCACCTCCGCGAAGACCACCGCGAAGATGTGGTGGATGTAGACGCCACGATCGTACGGATCGAACGGGACGCCGGCCCCGGCGTGCAGGGCCTTGAGCAGGCCCGCGGTGAAGAAACCGTTCTCGCTGCTCGCGTCGGCCACCTCGTGCGACATCGCCGCGGCCAGGACCGTCACGCCGATCGCGTCGCTGGTCAGTGACCGCGTGGCGTCATCGGTCGCCGGCCGGAACCGCTTGACCGCCTGGGCCGAGTGACAGGCATCGAGCATCAGCAGCACCGGACACTCGAATTCGGACAGGGCACGTCGCAGATCCATCCCGGAGAGCGACTTGCCCTTCAGTTCGCCGGTCGTGTCCGCCTCGCGCGTCAGCAGGTAGTACTCGTCCCCCTGCTTGACCCCGTGTCCGGCGAAGAAGACGGCGACCAGGTCGCCGGGTTTGGCCGCCTTTCGCACCTCGCTCAGGGCGGCCAGGACCGCCTCGCGGGTCGCGGCCCGGTCGAGAAGCAGCTGCCCCTTCGCCGCTCCGAAGCGGTTGTCCGAGCCGACGCAGTCGCGACCGAAGGCCGTGAACACGTCGCGGGCATCCTTCGCGGCCGAGGTGAGCCGAAGCGCCGCCTGGTCGTAGGCGTCCACGCCGATGCAGACCCGATGCAGCGTCGGTTGCGAGGCCGGATCCTTCGCCCCGCGGATCCTGATCGCGTCGGACACTGTCACGCCATCGTCACTCCGGGCGAGCAGACGTAACTCGTGAGCCCCGGCCGGGACCTGAACCTCCCACTCCGCCTCGGCCGGTTTACCGGGGCCGACATCCATCGAGCCGCGACCGGCCGGCAGAGGCCGGCCATCGAGCAGGAGTCGGAGCGCGACGACCGGCTTGCCGCGCGGAGCGGCGACGGCCACGGCCTTGACCCGCACGGCGGTCCCCTTCTGCTCCAGCAGACGCAGCGACGCCGTCGGCGGTAGCACCTCCTCGATCTGGGGAGAGCGCGATTTCACCTCCTTCAGGGCGCGTTCGATCGAGCCGAGTTGAACCGCACGGCGGAGAAGATCCGGCCGACGGAACGTCCCGGCGAACGCTCGGGCGGGGTGAAAATCGACGAGCTTGTCAGGCCCGTTCTGGACCGCCCAGCCGAAGAGACGTTCGCCGCCGGGACTGGCCGCGTAGTAGCCCTCCGGCGACCAGAGGACCCACTCGCCCCGCGTGGCGGTGAAATAGAGCATCGGCGTCCGCGGGCCGTGCGTGGGAATGATCGCCAGGGCCGGGCCGCCCGTCGCCGCGATCAGGTAGCGGCCATCCGGTGACGGAGCGATGTCACGGACATAGGGAAAGTTCGGCCGCATCCCCGCCTTCTTCTCGGGGCCATCGACGGTATTGAGCCGAACGATGCCGCCGTGTGGGAAGCGGTGCGATGCGTGGACCAGGAGCGGCGACCCCTCCGCCTGCGGCACGAACGTGGTGGCCGTGAACGTCTCGGCGGATCGATTATGATGCAGCTTGTCGTCCTGGAGGACGCGCAGCGTCTTGCCGGCATTGCCCATTCGCTGGCCATACTCCCAGGACCACACGCCCTGTCGCTGGCGGAACAGACCGTGAACGTCGTCCTTGTGAACGGCGACCGGCTCAATGCGAGCCAGGTCGAAACCGAAGCGAAGGTCATCCGGCTTCGTATCGGATCGGCCGAAGCGGGGCGAATCGCCCCAGGCGAAGCCGGGCGTCCTGGGATCGCTGGACCAGCCGACATGGGTCGGAACCGGCGTCCGGGGGCCGCATCGTGCGACGACCGCGCCATCCTTGACCCGCAGGACGACGGCCTCGGTGCCCAGCGAGACGGTCATCGCGATGAACTGACCATCGGATGACACCGCTCCGAGCGGGAAGCCCCGGCCGAAGGATTCCTCGCCGAAGAGACGATGGCACTTCCCCGTGCCGAGATCGAGGACGGCCGCGACCGAGCCGAAGCCGGTTTGCAGGTTGCCGAAGCCGGCCGCCTCGCCGAAGCCGACCGTCTCGCCGGTCAGCAGGACGCGATCCCGGGCGAGGAAGCGAATCGCGAAGACGCTCGAATGCTCGGTGCCGACGAAGGCCGGCGCGAGATCCTGGAAGGTCCACTTCTTCGCGACGGTGCCGTCGGCGTTCCACAACTCGATGCCGTGATCGGCCCTGCGTGGCGTGTGGAAGGCTCGCACGAACTGCTTTCCGTCCGGCGACCAGGCCAGCGCGGACGTCACACCGTTGCTGTTGAGGCTGGCTCCCACCTTCAGTTTGTTCTTGCCGCCGGAGTCCTCCCAGCGGATCAGTTCGCCGGTGCGGTCGCCACCGATGAGGTGTTTGTTATCCGGACCAAAGGCCAGGGCCGTGGTCAGGCGTCGGTGTCCGCTGTCGATCGGGACGGTGAGGACATCGCGCGGCCGCTCCGGCGCGTGGACGTTCCCGAGCAGGCGGTCGAGATTGTTGATAAACGTGTGTGCCGAGTAAGGCCCGGCGGCGGCGACGAGTCGGTCGCTGTCCGGCGAGAAGGCCAGGCAGTGGACGGGATAGATCGGTGGCATCTTCAGGTTGAAGGGGCGGACGGCCCGGGTGGTCAGGTTGATGACGAGCAGGTGAGTGACCTCGTCCTTGCCCGGCGTCAGGGCGCGGCCCTCGCCGCCGATCGCGACGCGCGTTCCGTCCGGCGACACGGCGGCGCTGTGCCAGCGGGTTCCGGTCGAGCCGTAGCCGGGCACGCGGAGCAGGTCGAGCCGTTCGCCGCTGGTGGTGTTCCAGATCTGGATCGTGTCATCCTGGCCGACTGTGATCAGTCGCTTGCCGTCGGCGCTGAAGCCGAGCGCGGCGATCGGCTGGGTGTGCGCTCCGGGGTCGAAGACCGGCACGACGCGCGCTTCCGGCCGTGCCGGCGGATCGGCCGGCGGCTCCGGAGTGTCCTGAGCCAGGGCCGGGATCGACAGCATCAGCACCCGCACGAGCAAGCGACGGGACATGGAGCATCTCCGAAAGGGCCGAGCCCGGCGCAAGCAGAACCTCTCTCCGCTGATCGTACCAGCGGAGAGAGGCCATCCCTATAGTCTCTCAGTTCGTCGTGATCCGGTAGCTGGCCGGATTGCGTCCGACGTTGGAGATCCGGATCTTCACGTGCCGGTCGGCCCCACCCGCACCGGCTCGCCAGGTGTAGCTCGCCGCCCGGCCGTGATTCTCGAACAGTTGCTGACCGCCATTGCCGAGGATCTCGAAGTGCAGCCGGGACGTACCACTGCTCGTCAGGGCGACCGAGGCGATGGCACGCGGCACGAACGGGATCATGTAGGTGTGCGTCTGACGCGGATTCAGACCGCGAGTGACGACACGCGGCCCGCCGACAGCGTCGCGCTTCGTGACGGTCTGGGCCTGCTTGATGAGCGTCTCCAGGGCCGCGCTGCGGGCCTTGTCGCCGGCCACCTGGCCGCGAGCCGTGTCAAAGAGATCACGGGCTTCCGCGTCCAGGGCCGCGGATTTCATCGGCTCGCCCGGAATCGCCTCGCCCTTCTCGTTCGTCGCCTTGGCGTCCAGAGGCTTCTGCTCACCGCCGGTCGCGGCGTGAATCCGCAGCAGGATGCCGCCCGCCGCGACGAGCGCCTCGGGCGACTTGTGTCCCTTCAGGCCGGTTTCATCGCCCATCTCTCCGCGGCCGAACGACGCGAGGTTGGCGGCGGTGACCAGCTGGGCGACCAGATCGCCCCGGCCGTTGACCGTCTCCACGTTCTCCTCAGCCGGTTGCGCCCAGAGCATCCCGCCGGCCAGGGCCAGGGAACCAAGCAGACCACGAATCCACATCATCGGATTTACCCCTCAAGGAATGTACCACCCGTCGCCGTGAACCGGAACCCCCGGCCACGGCTGGAACGGGCTACGGACGAAACGGTAACTGCCAGAGACGGACCTGGCGATCAGCCCCGCCGGTCGCCAGGTATCGGCCGTCCGGAGTGAACGCCACTCCGCGAACGGCTCCGGTATGTCCGGTCGGTCGGTAGATCGCCTTCGCGTCGGTGAGCGACCAGACTGTCACTTCGCCGTCAGCCGTGCCGGAGGCGGCGAGCTGACCATCGACTGTCACTGCGAGCGCGAGAACAGCCTGCTCATGTCGGCCGACTTCCCGGCCGGTGAATCTGGCCGCGTCCCAGAGCTTGACCACGCCATCGGCACCGGCGCTGAGGAAGCCGTCAGGAACACAGCGAACCGCATGGACGGTGCCGCGATGGCCGTCGATCGATCGGATCCGCTTGCCGCTGGTCGAATCCCAGACGACGACCCGGCCGTCGTCGTCGCCGGTGACGATCCGTCGGTCGTCGGCGCTCCAGTCGATGGCGAAGACGCCCGCCGTCGTGTCGAGCGGCCGGGACCGGCGCGTCGCCAGGTGCCACAGCCAGACCTCGCTCCGTGCGGCCGACAGGAGGCGCGTTCCATCGTTCGAGTAGGCGATGGCATTGACCATCCGCGTGTGGCCGGCGAGCGGTTCGCCCCGTGGAGCGAGCGTCTTCGCATCCCGGATCGTCAGGGTCAACTCGGCCGGCGGAACACGGTTGCCGCCGGCGGCGAGGACGGCGTCTCCCGTCAGAGCGAGACAGCGGGCCTGACCGGGAAGGCGAACCGTCTGGATCGCCGGCCGGCCGATCGGTCGCCAGCGGACCAGGGTGCGATCCAGACCCGTCGTGAAGACCGCGAAGCCGGTCGGATCGGGGCCGATCGCCAGGGCCATCACCTCACTGTCATGCTCGGCGTGATGAGCAACCTCGCCGACGACGGCGAGTTTCACCTCCAGCGTCCCCCGGGGCGGGACGACGAACCGGGCTGGCAGGAGCGATCGGCCGGGAATCGGATCGGCCAGACGCACCTCGACGATACCGGGCAGCAGGGCGTGCGTCGCATCGCTGGCCAGATCGGCGACGACCTCCCGGCCGGCATGAGTGAAGACGACCTTCGGAGCCGGCGTGTGACAGACAAATGTCACCGGAATCGGTCCGGGCTCACCGCCGAGCCAGCGTGCGAAGAGCCAGGCCCCGGCGACCGTCGTCGCCCCGAGCAGGCCGGCCGCCACCAGGACGCGGCGACGAAACCGACGCGTGTGGGCCGCCTCGATCTCGGCCAGGGCGTCAGCCACCGCGCGGGCCGAGGCCGGGCGGTCGGCCGGGTCGCGGGCCAGCAGTCGATCGATCAACCGCCCCAGGGCCGGCTCTGCTCCGCTGGCCGACGGTGCCGGTTGCAGTGCCGCCATGACCACCGCCGTGAATCCGCCGACGCCCGCGTGGAGGGGCCTGCCGACGACCATCCGCCACAGCACACACCCGAGGCTGTAGAGATCGGCGGCCGAGCCGACCGCCTCGCCGCGAGCCTGCTCCGGGGCCATGTAACCCGGCGTACCGCTGGCTGGCATCTGACTGTCAGCCAGGGAGGCCAGGCCGAAATCGAGAATCTTGACCCGGCCGAGTGGAGCCTCCAGCCAGAGATTGGCCGGCTTGATGTCCCGATGGACAAGTCCCGCTTCGTGGGCCGCGCTCAGACCGATGGCCGTCTCTCGACCGATCCGCAGCACCTCCGCCGGTGGCAGTGGTCCGTTCGTTCTCTGCAAGCGTGCCTCCAGCGACTCGCCGCGCAGCAGTGGCATCGTCAGGAACGGAACTTCGTTGGCCGTCTCGACCGAGTAGATGCCGACGAGGTGGTCGTGCTCGACGATCGCCGCGGCCCTGGCCTCCTGCAAGAATCGCTCGAGCATCTCCGACCGGGCGACCAGCGCCGGGCTGATGACCTTGAGGGCGACCGCACGTTGCAGTCGTGGATCGAAGGCGCGATAGACCAGGCCCATGCCGCCCGCCCCGAGCAGCTCGCGGATCGAATAGACGCCGAGTCGCCCCAGTTCGCCGGGTTCGGCGGGCGGATCGAGCAACGCCCGGTCGGGTTCTCGTGACGATGCCATGTCACTGGGCCCCGGCCGGGTCGGCAGCGACGAGGTGCCCATCCGCTTGAGCAGGGGCACGAGCAGGCCGACCAGGTCTTCGGTGGAATCCAGCGGTCGGCCGGCGGCGCGTACGGCCCGGACGAGTTCGTCCTCCGCCTGGACCGAGGCCATCACACCCTGACAGGCCCGGCAGTCGGCCAGATGATATTCCAACTCGGCGGTCATGGCCGGATCGCCACGGCCGAGCAGAAGATCGGTCACCTCGGGAGGCGTCGGGCAGGGGGTGTCGTGGGGCACGGCGCGAGCCTCCGAGATACTTCCGCCGCGGTCACTGGACCGTCATCGTGCAAGGAGTATCCACTTCCGGCTCGAAACCTGTCAAAGAAAATGGAAAGGGCTCGGCGCTCAATCGAGCAGTCCGGCGAGTTCGGTGCGGAGGTGGCGCAGAACGCGCGACTTGGCCAGGTAGACGGCGTTGACGCTGATGCCCAGAGCCAGGGCCACCTCGATGGCCGGCCGATCCTCGACAACGAACTGCCAGCACGCCTGCCAGGTCGTCGCCTCGAAGTCGGTCTGCATCAGGGTCAGCGCTCGCCGGACGAGGGCCTCGCGGTGTTCCGTCTCGGCGAGCAACTCGCCGGGATCGGTCGTCGGCACCTGGTCCGGGTCGAGCAGATGGCCCCCCTCGCGGGCACCTCGCCGGGCCCGCTTCCGCCAGGCGTTCAGGAGGACCGTCTTGAGCCAGGCCCGGAAGCTGCCGTCGGGGTCGTACTGAAAGCGAGGCAACTGCTCGACCAGAACGAGGAACACGTCCTGGGTGTAGTCGGCCACGTCGGCGTCGGCCAGGCCGAGTCGCCGACACCAGGCCACGAGCAGCGGCGTGTACAGCTCGACGAACCGGTCCCACGCCGCCCGGTCAGGAGACCGGACGAGTCGGTCGATCAGGCTGACGGGAGTCGAGTCCATGCCGGCAGGTTCTCGCCACAGAGCCGCGCACGCGGCGCAGACGGTTGGTCAGAGCCGCGCACGTAGCGAGCCGCCAGGCGAGCGGAGTAAGCGCACCGAGGCCCGGACGTGCAGGCTTGGGTTCGCTTACTCCGCCCTTCCGTACAGGTCGTGGTGCGCTTACTCCGCTCGGCCTGCGGCCTCGCTGCGTGCGCGGCTC
>CAYYJM010000067.1:24404-24796 GCA_964471755.1 uncultured Alcaligenaceae bacterium | reverse complement strand
GTCGCCGGAGGCCGACCCGACCACGCTGCGCCGCCGCCTCGCGCTCGACCTGACCGGCCTGCCGCCCACGGGCGAAGCGAGCGTCGATCGTCTGCTCGCCAGTCCGCACTTCGGCGAGCGGATGGTCTGGGACTGGTTGGAGGCGGGACGGTACGCCGATTCCAACGGCTACCAGGGCGACATGGAACGGACCATGTGGCCCTGGCGGGACTGGGCCATCGACGCCTTCAACCGCAATATGCCCTACGACCAGTTCACGATCTGGCAACTCGCCGGCGATCTGCTGCCCGGCGCGACGCGCGAGCAGAAGCTGGCGACCGGCTTCCTGCGCAACCATCCGATCAACGGCGAGGGCGGTCGGATTGCCGAGGAGAACCGCATCGATTATGTCA
>CAYYJM010000067.1:0-24394 GCA_964471755.1 uncultured Alcaligenaceae bacterium | reverse complement strand
ATCGGCACCGTCTGGATGGGCCTGACGTTCAACTGCTGCCGCTGCCACGATCACAAATTCGACCCCATCGCCCAGCGTGAGTACTACCAACTGTTCGCGTTCTTCAATCAGACGCCGGTGACCGGAGGCGGCCGCGATCCGCAGACAAAGCCGGTGATCGAGATGCCTGATCCGTCGGACGAGAAGCACAAGCGCGTCGCGCGCGTCATGGTCATGGAGGATCAGCCAAAGCAGCGCGAGACGTTCATCCTGACGAAGGGACTGTACAATCAGCCGGCCGCGAAGGTCGAGTTCGGGACGCCGGCCGCCCTGCCGCCGATGCCGGCCGAGTTCCCGCGCAATCGCCTTGGCCTGGCGAAGTGGCTGACATCGCCCCGACATCCGCTGATGGCGCGGGTGACAGTGAACCGTCTCTGGCAGCAGTTCTTCGGCGTTGGCCTGGTCAAGACGGTCGGGGATTTTGGTATCCAGGGCGAACGGCCGGTGCATCCCGAGTTGCTCGACTGGCTCGCCGTCGAGTTCGTCGAGAGCGGCTGGAATGTCAAACACCTGGTTCGGCTGATCGTGACGAGTGCGACGTATCGTCAGTCGTCGCGGGTGACGCCGGAACTGCACGAGCGTGATCCGGATAATCGGTTGCTGGCCCGCGGATCGCGATACCGCCTGCCGTCGTGGCTGCTGCGCGATCAGGCCCTGGCGGCGAGCGGGCTGCTGGTGCCGATCGCGGGCGGACCACCGGTCAGGCCCTATCAGCCGGCCGGCATCTGGGAGGAAGCGACGTTCGGCACCAAGAAGTACGTTCAGGATCACGGCGACGCCCTGTATCGCCGAAGCGTCTACACGTTCTGGCGGCGCATCGTTGGCCCGACGCTGTTCTTCGACGTGGCCGGCCGGGCGGTCTGCACCGTCAAGCAGAGTCGAACGAATACGCCGCTGCACGCATTGACGACGCTGAACGACGTGACCTATGTCGAGGCCGCTCGCGTCCTGGCCGAGCGGGTTCTGACGAGCGCGATGACGGACGATTCGGCGCGATTGGACGTGTTGTATCAACGAGTTCTGGGACGCAAACCAACGCCGGCGGAACGGCCGATTCTGCTCTCAGCGCTGGATCGCTTACGGCAGGACTACGCCGACGCCGACGCCGCGAAGAAGTTGCTGGCCGTCGGCGAATCGAAGCGGAACGAGAAGCTAAACCCAACGGAGCATGCCGCGTGGACGGCGTTGGGTTTGCTGGTGCTGAATCTGGATGAAACGCTGTCGCGGGAATGACGCCAGCAGGAGAGGACCACCTCGATCCGTTCCGAATTGAGAGCGGACACTGTTCCTCCGCGTTGATCCGGTGACACTATTCAACGAACCAAAGGAGTGATGATGATGCGACCCTGGGCGGCATTGTTTCTCGTCACCGTTGCAAGCAGCGTTTGTGCCGAGGTGCAGGATCAGGCACGCTACAGTTTGAAGGGGCATCGCGATGCTGCCGCCCCTCAAGTACTTCACGATCAGGTCGGGAAGTCGCCGGATCTTGTGAGAACTGGAACGCCGAAAATCATCGCCGACAGTCCGAAGGGCCGTCAGAAAGACTACGGTTCCTCACTCGTGTTTGACGATCCAGGTCAATGCTATCGGGTCGCGAAGAACCTGATTAACGGCGACAACTTCGTCATCGAAGCCTGGGTATCCGCGTCGCGAGAGAACGATCCGGGGTGGCATGCGGTCGTGGCCAACGGCAATGGCGCGAGCGGATTTCTCATCGCCCAGCAGGACGACCAGTGGGCTATACTCGTGGGGGGCGTCGGCGTTAACAAACTCGGCGATGTCTACGCCGACGAATGGACCCATTTGGCCATCGTCAAAACACAGGGCACTGTGACCGGTTGGTTGAACGGGAAGCGCATCTGCAATCTGCCCACTGTGGGCGGAGGCGCTGCAAATTTCTCCCTCGGCGCGACCGCGCCGGGTCGAGAAGCGTTTCGTGGACGGATCGCCGAAGTCCGGGTGGCGACCTTCCAGACTGGCAAATTCGACGCAACTCGCGATTTCCTGGGCGAACCCAGGGTGCGTCGCCGCCCACTCATTCCAATCGGACCGGAACCGCCGGCGGCAACGCATACGTTGCAGACGAAACGCGCCTCGTTTGGCTTTGATGAGAAAGGCTATCTGCTCTCGATCACCTCCAGGCAAACCGGCAAACAATATTGCCCCGGCCGCCATCCATCGCCGGTGATGAGTTTGCATGAGAACGGCCAACCGAACGACGTTTTGGTGTTGCCGGTAAGCGCGAAGTTCCAGAAAGAAACCATCGAGTTGAAATACGCTAACGGCGCGACGGCGATCGTGAAGTTCGTCGCAAAAGATGCGTATTTGCGATTTCAACTGCTCACGCTCACGCCGCGCGACAAGGTGGACAACATCGTGTGGGGACCAATTTACACGAAAATTGCAGGCAAGATCGGCGATTTGCTCGGCGTCGTGCGTGACGACGATTGGGCCATCGGCATGCACGGCCTGGACGACAACACGATTTCAGGCCCCGTGGTGGACGGCGATTGCTACACGATGGGCTACTTCGTCCATTCGCCGGACCCGGACAGGGTACCGCTGCCTCGAAAGTACAAGGAAGGGCAGTGGTTCAACATCGGCGGCGATGGCGTGAACGATGTTGCATTCTTCTCACGCCCGGAGGAGTATTTTCAATACATTTGCGGCACGGGCGCGAAACTGGAACCGAAGTTTGGTTCGTCGATCGCCTATCATTCGCGTGATCGGCGAAAATCATACAGGCATAACTGGTCCCTACTGGCAGGATTTGAACGCTTTCGCGCTCGAACCGTGATTAGCGATCCGATTCCCGGCGTGGATTTCCTCGGTTCAAGCGTCGCACTATACGCCTGCCCGGATGATCTTGGCTTGGCGACCATCGAGAAAATCATCCTTGCCGAGAAACTGCCGTACGTCACAGACAGCGACGGCGTCTGGATCCGAAACCCAGCATCCTATCGCGCTACCGTCTACTGGAACGGTCCGGTGGATAAGGCCATCGAATATACCAGGGCGCTCGGACTGAAAGACATTTCGCGGGATACCGGCAGTCATTATCCGTCGCTCAACAAGAAGTGGGAAGGTCGAGTTGGTTTTGCTGACGGCCGCACCATGACCTACAAGGAGTTCGGCGAGTTGGCTCACAAGGCGGGCCTGACACACGGCGGACTTCACGAACTGTGCATGTTCCTGCAAGGTGGAATCTCGAATGAGGTTACTCCGGTTCCGAGTGAACATTTGCAGACAGTCTGCCGCACGAAACTTGCGAAGGATATTTCCGCGACTGACATGGAGATCGTCGTCACCGATCCGTCGATCCTTGCGGAGGAAGGTGTGTGGGAAGTGGGAGACAGTTCCAACTTCCTCCGTATCGGTGGCGAGATGCTGCGATACGAAAGCATCAGCAAAAATGCACCCTGGACTATCAAGGTTGCCTCACGGGGGCACGCCTCGAAAGCCACCTCGCACAAAGCCGGCGACGAACTCGTGAAATTGATGCAGAACTGTTACAACGGGTTCGTTCCCGACATGACCATGCTCCTCGCGTACGCAGACTATTACGCCGAATTGATGGTCCGCAACAACATGGATACCATCGACTTCGACGGATTTGAAATCACGGTTTGCCAGCATCACGGGTATTACGCCACTCGCGTTTTTTGTCGGCGACTCTTCGAGACCTATCACAACCGGACCGGTGGGAAGTGGCCGCGTGTCACCTCCTCGAATGTATTTCCTGGTTCCTGGGAGTACCTCAACGTTTGCAACATCGGCAACGCTAGCAACATGTTCAATCCCGTGACAGGTCTGCGCGCCACGGAGGGAAAAGATATCGGCAACGGATGGAGTAATAGTTACTATCCCGGCACTTTCGGGAAGCAGAGTTGGAACAGCGCCTGGTCACTCTACGACGCCGAGAATCTGGAGGCGAAAGCCGTCGGTTGGGACGCGACCTATGCGCTCATCATGAGTCAGGCCGCGATCGATCAAACCGGCGAGCGCGACAGTATCTTCAAAGCCTTCCGGGTGTGGCAAGAAGCACGCCGCGCAAAGCGGTTCTCGGAGAGCCTTAAAGAGGTGCTACGTGATCCCGACTTCAAATTCCATCTCGAAAAGATTGACGGCAACTTCCTTCTCTATCCCGTCCGGGAACATCACGGCACAACTGTATTCAACCCGTACGACAGCCAACCCTTGCAATGTGCCTTCAAGTTCAGCAAGGCTTCCGATGGCTTCCACTTCGTCTTGCCGGACGGACAAAATCTGCAATCGGATCGTAAGATGCTACCTGGCGAGTTCGTCATTTGCAATGACAAGCAAGCCTATGTAGCCGACATCAATCGCAACAAAATCGCTGACCTTCCTGGTTATCGTCCCGCGAAGCTCTCTAAGGGTGAAAGTAAGTTCACTATTGAGTCCGGCAATGCTGCATTGACGATCTGGATTCTTGGCAGCGGAAAACAACTTTGAGGTGCAACAGCACGGGTAACCGTTCAGCCGAACGTTCCACTTTGGGGTCTCCACTCTGGCGGAGCCCACTTTCTCCGCGGCGATGGCTCAGCCCGGTTCCTGTCGCACACGGCCGATCAGATCCTGCCGGCTCTGGCATCGCGTGCCGGCGGCGAGGTCGTCTCTTTCCCGGAGTAGGCCCATTTCGGGTTGCGGCCAACTCCCTGATGCGCGATCATCAAATGACGGCCGGCCTGGCCACGGAACCATCCGGCCGGCTGGCTCGTCGGAGATCATGGGAGCAAATCCACTCACTGGGGGGAGACCATTCATGAGACGACTGTTCGCACTCGGCGTCATGCTGGGATTGATCGCCACGGGGATGACGGCTGCGGCCCAGAGCAAGGATGCCGCCGCCATCAAGGAGGCCCTGCAAGAACTCAACTACTTCATCGGCGACTGGAAATCGACCGGCAGCAGCGTCAGCACCAGTGCGCCGATCAAGGGCTTCTGGCAGGAGAAGCTCGAGTGGAGCTGGCGCTTCAAGGGCAACGATGCCTGGCTGAGCGTCAAGTTCATCGACAGCAAACTGTTCAAGGACGGCGAGCTGAAGTACGACCCGAAGGCCGAGAAATACATCCTGAACCTGACCGGTGCGGACGGCAAGTCGCACACCTACAAGGGACCCCTGAAGCGTAGCCGGCTCGAACTGGACACCGTCCTGCCGGAGACAAAGGAGACGCAACGGGTGACGATGACCACGGCGGCCGATGGGATCCGCTTCCTGTACTACGTCGATCGCAAGCCGCAGGGCGGCACCATCTGGACGAAGGAGTACAAGGGCGAGGCCAACAAGGTCGGCGAGAGTCTCGGCAAGGCCGCCAAGAAGAACCTGTGCATCGTCACGGCCGGCCTGGGCACCTCGTCGGTCAGCTACAAGGGCGTGACCTACTACGTCTGCTGCTCCGGCTGCCGCGATGCGTTCAACGAGAACCCGGAGAAGTACATCAAGGAATGGGAAGCGAAGAAGAAAAAGTGAGCGGAGTTCTTCCCGTCGAACGGCCCCCGCTCAGGGGGCCGTTTCGTTTCGCGGCCAGAGTTCGGCGACGCGCGGATCACGGAGCAGGATCGCATCAAGGACGGCGAACGCCCGCTGGGCGATCGGCTGGCCGAGGACGTCGGCGCGCTTCAGGGCCCGACCGACGAGGTCGCTCTTCGCGGCCGGTCGGCTGTCGGCGTCGATGACCATGAAGCCGGGGCCGTCGTCGAGCAGGCGGTAGGCCAGCGCGACGAGGACGCGATCCGCGGCGGTGGCGTCGTCGCCCCAGTGGCCGAGGATCAGGTCGAAGTTCGCTCCGTGCTGGCGGATGCCGTTGAGAGTCCAGTGGACGTAGAAGGCGGCAACGACGCCATCGTGGCCGTGGACGAAGCCCCAGACGCAACGGCTGGCGTTGCCGCAGCAGGCACAGGGACCGGAGTCCTTGATGCCGGAAGGTTCGATGGTGAGTTCGTCCACGGCGTGGTCCTCGGGGCGAGGTAGGGCTCTGGGGATAGGATACCAGCGTGGCTGGACGACGCCAGCCGGGAAACCACTGGATGGCTGCCGCACTGAACGGAATGAAACAATCCGTGAAGGCTCCGATGGAGTCGGTATGGGGATTCTTCATCGTGTCGGCTGGGTGCTGGTCGGCCTTCTGGCGTTCTGGTTCTGGTCCGATCCGCCCCAGTGGTTGGCCTGTCGCTGTGGATACGGGACGGTCAAGTACCAGACGGCTGGGATCGTTTACGGTCTGATTGTGCTGCGAGCCGTCGTTGCCGTGGCCTTGCGTGAGCGGTCGCCAGGCTGGATCGTGCAGCTGGGGTTGCTCGTGTTGGTTGCCCCGCTGATTGTGCAGGTAGTTACGGGTGCGGGCGGACATTGAACAGGATAACGATGAGCATTCCTGCGATGGACGTGCATGTCGGCATGGTTATCCGGAATACGGACGGAAGGCCTTGTCACGTCGAGAATCGGGAAGTCGTACCGCGACTTTATCTCTGCGTTGCCTTGACGTTGCGCGATCTGGATTTCGCGAAGCTCAGTCGAGTTCTTTGGCGTGTGGATGAACCGGTTGAGCTGGCGTTACTCCCCGAACGAGAGGTGGAGTGCCTGTATTTCACTGATGTTGGGATCGTGTTGTTCGATCCAGTGTCCTGTGGGCAGTACGATGTCCTGCCCTGGGTCAGTATCGGACTGGGCGACGAGGTCCAACCCGGTCGGCGGTATCTTGCCCCGTTCTGGCGTGGGCAACCAGTCGCGCTCTGGGAGATGGCGTGAGTCGGACAACGACACCGAGAACAATCGTTTCAGTTCGTGCCGTGGGGCGGCATCACCTGAGGAGGACAGCGACGGTCTCTCCTCTGTGGACATGTGGACATGTGAATGGATAACGGCGTTGGAGAGCATCGTCCGATTGGGTACAATCGTTCAGAACCGTTCGGTCTTGAGGGAGGTCTTTCTCTTGGCGGACCCAATCACGATTCTGTCCCCACCCCGGGGCCCAGCGGAAACACTGGAGCAGCGATTTCGTCGGCTCGAAGCGGTCCTGACCGCCGCGATGGGCGTCCTGTCCGATCCCTCGGAGATCGTCGGCCATCCGGCTTTCCGCGAGATCGTCAGTCTCGGGATGCCAGTCGTTCCGCTGCTGCTGGGCGACCTGGAGCAGCGCCCGCGCCTGTGGGTCTGGGCGTTGGCCGAGATCACCGACGAGAACCCGGTGCCGCCGAGCGACCGGGGACGCATCGGGAAGATGACCGAGGCATGGCTGGCCTGGGGGTGGGCGAAGGGCTACCGATGACGGAGATCATCGAACACGCCCTCCGCGATCTCGAAGGGGACGTCTACGGCGTGGTGGTTCTGGTAATGCGGAGGCCGTTTCCATGACAACTCACTATCGAGTTGGCGGACTTGCTTTCCTTGCGTTGGTGGTCATCGTCCCCCTGCTGTTCGCCGAGCCGGCCGGCGGCTGGGCCGAGATCCATGTCGTCGATGCCGCCACCGGGCGTGGCGTGCCGCTGGTGGAACTCGAGACCGTCAACGGCCTGAAGTTCGTCACCGACAATGCCGGCCGGGTCGCGTTCGGCGAACCGGGCCTGCTCGACCGCGAGGTTTTCTTCACCGTCCACAGTCACGGCTACGAGGTCAAGAAGGACGGCTTCGGCTTCCCGGGCGTTCGCGTCACGCCGACGGTCGGCAAGGTGGCCGAGGTCAAGGTGACGCGCCGCAACCTCGCCGAGCGACTCTGCCGGCTGACCGGCGAAGGGCTCCATCGCGACAGCGTCCTGCTCGGCCACAAGGGGCCGCCGGTCAACCCAGGCCTGGTCGCCGGCCAGGACTCCGTTCAGGCGACCATCCATCGCGGCAAGGTCTACTGGTTCTGGGGCGACACGCTCCAGATGAAGTATCCGCTCGGCCTGTTTCGCATGGCCGGGGCGACGACGCCGACGTTCGACCCGACCGACCCGAAGTCCGATCCGGCCGGCGGCATCGCGTTCGACTATTTCGTGAACACGAAGACCGGCTTCGCCCGGGCGATGATGCCGCTGGCGGAACGGCCGAAGGGCGTCGTCTGGGTCGGTGCCGTCTTCACGGTGCCGGACGAGGCGGGCAAGGAACGGCTCGTCGGCCATTACTCGCGCCGCCAGGGCCTCGGTGAGGAGTACGAGCAGGGCATCGCTGTCTTCGACGACGAGAAGGCCATCTTCGAGTCGGCCCAGCAACTACCGCTCAAGGAGACGTGGCGGCATCCCGGCGGGCATCCGATCGTCATCACCGAGGCGGGCCAGAAGTGGCTGCTGTTCGGCAGTCCGACCCCGAACGTGCGCGTGCCGGCCACGCTCAAGGACGTTCTCGACCCGGCGAAGTACGAGGCGTTCACCTGCGCAAAGGCCGACGACGCGAAGGAGCCGGAGATCGGCAAGGACGATCGGCCCGTCTGGCGCTGGCAGAAGGAACTGCCACCGATCGACTCGAAGACGGAGGCGGAATGGGTCAAGGCCGGCAAGATCCGACCGGAACACGCTCGCTACTGCCCGGCAGACGTCGCCACGCCGAAGGACCGGATCATCCTGCACAGCGGCTCGGTTCGCTGGAATCCGTACCGCAAGTGCTGGGTGCTGGTCGCGAGCCAGATCGGCGGCACGTCGTTTCTCGGCGAGGTCTGGTACGGCGAGGCCCCGGAGCCGACCGGGCCGTTTCAGAAGGCGATCAAGGTGGTGACACATGAGCGTCAGACGTTCTACAACGTCTGCCATCATGCGTTTCTGGACCGCGAGGGCGGACGGGTGATCCACTTCGAGGGGACGTACACGAACGACTTCTCGGGCAATCCGGACAAGACGCCACGGTACAACTACAACCAGGTGCTGTATCGGCTCGACCTGGGGTCGGAGGCGCTGCGAGCGGTTTCCGGCGAGCGTGGGGCGTCAGCCCCATGAGCGTCTTCATCCGGAGAGAAGAGTCATGGGGCTGACGCCCCACGCTCGCCGGGACACCGGATGGTCACTCCCGGCGCGGCTCCACTCCCAGGAGATGGCGGACGAAGAAATCCATCCGCCGCCGACTTCCGTAGGGCGTCTCGGCCGCGCCGTGGCCGGCTCCGGGGACGACCAGGAGGTCGAAATCCCGGTTCGCCTTGATCAGCGCCGCGGCCACCTGCATCGTCGAGGCCGGATCGACGTTCCGGTCCACCTCGCCGACGACGAGCAGCAGCTTGCCCGTCACCTTGTTGGCGTGGACGACGTTCGACGCGGCGTCGTAGTGCGGGCCGATCGGCCAGCTCATGTACAGCTCATTCCACCAGATCTTGTCCATGCGGTTGTCATGGCAGCCGCAGTCGGCCACGGCGACCTTGTAGAAGTCGCCGTGGGCGATCAGCGCACGCAGGGCGTTCTGGCCGCCAGCGGAGCCGCCGTAGATGCCGATCCGCGTCAGGTCCATCTGTAGGAACTTCGCCGCCGCCGCTTTTAGCCACTTGATCCGATCGGGAAAGCCGCCGTCGCCGAGGTTCTTCCAGCTCACGTCGTGAAACGCCTTCGATCGATACGAGGTGCCCATGCCGTCGATCTGCACGACGATGAAGCCCAACTCGGCAATCGTCCGAGGGCCGTGCCAGGTGGCGAAGCGTTTCGGCACGAACGCCCCCTGCGGCCCGGCGTAGATGTACTCGATGACCGGGTACTTCCGTGCCGGATCGAAGTTGCTCGGTCGCCAGATCACGCCGTAAATGTCGGTCACGTCGTCGCGGCCCTTCACGACGAATCGCTCCGGTGGCTTCCATCCGGTCGCGTCGAGGCGAGACGTGTCGGCCGTCTCCAGATCGCAAAGTTTCTTGCCGGTGTGAGCGTCGCGCAGTACCGTTCGCGGCGGCAGATCGACGCGCGACCAGGTGTCGAGGAGATACTTGCCGTCCGGAGAAAAGCGGACCTCGTGGGTGCCGTCGCCGTCGGTGAGCCAGGTGAGGTTCTTGCCGTCGAGGTCCACCCGGCCAACGTGGACGTGGTAGGGATCTTCGCCCGCGTGGACGCCGCCGGCCCGGAACCAGACCTGACGTGTCTTCGCATCGACGCGCAGCACCTCGCGGATGACCCATTCCCCCTGGGTGATCGGGTTGGCGACCCGGCCGGTCTTCGCATCGATCCGGTAGAGATGGTTCCAGCCGCTGCGTTCGGACATCCAGACGATCTCGGCGGTCTCGGCGAGCGGGCGGTAGAAGAACTTGTGGGCGTAGTCGAAGTACGTCGCACACTCCTCGTTGATGATTGGCGTGACCTTGCCCGTGGTCGGCTCGACGGCGAGGACGCGCAGCACGCGGTGGCCACGCTGGTTGTAAAAGAACGTGAACCGCTTGCCGTCATCGTCCCAGCGGAGGTGTTCGATCGCCCAGGGGTTGTCGAAGAGCTGGCGATCCACTGGCACGACCTTCTGTGTGGTCGTATCGATCAGAACGGGGAACTGCTGCGGGATCGGGTCGCCCGGTTTCAGGTACGGGTACGTCACGACCCTGGGTTGCGTCTGGCCCTTCGGGGCTGACTCGACGAGGGTGACCTGGCGATCGCCGCCACGCCGGTACTTCCAGGCGACGACGAAGCGTGAGTCGGGGCTCCAGCGGAACGGGCCGTTGTAGCCGTCGCCGTCCTTGCCATCGGCGGTGACGGCCGTTTCCTTGCCGCTGGCCTCGTCCTTCAACAGGAGGTTGTGATCGCGGTAGACCATGCGCCACTTCCTGTCCGGCGAGAGCGGATCCGTCGCCGTCGGTCGGGGGCGGGTGGTGGTCTTCATCTCGGTGAAGCCGTCACGGTCGGTCGTGGCGGGGTAGCGTTCCGGCTTCACCTCGACCTTGTCGGCACCGTAGGCCCACGTCTTGCCGGCGGCCCGGAGGTGGATGACGCCGCCGGAGACGGTCCAGTCATCGACCGGGAGCCGTTTCGGATCGATCTTCTTGCCGGTCGCGTCACCGAGGGCCGTCGCCAGGTTCGCCGCGTCGAAGGCCGGCTTGCGTTCGCCCCGGACACAATCGACCAGCACGAACTCGCGTTCGCCGTTGGGCAGATCGACCCGATACCAGAAGGAGCCGCCGCCGGGCAGGACGTGCGGCTCGACCCGATCGCGGAAAACCTTGCCGGCGTAGTGACCATGCAGTGTCAGGGCCCGGTCGTAGTCGGCCTTCGTGCCCTGGGCACGGGCGATGGTCGCAGTCAGGATCGCGAGGAACAGACCGCCGGCGGCGCGTGCGCTCATACCACCGCTCCCGTATGCACTGGCGTGGTCGGCTGCGTGGCGATGCCGTCGCGGATGATCTTCACCACACGCTCGCGTTCCGCTCCGGTGATCGGCAGGCGCGGCGCTCGCGTCACGCCGTTGGAGAAGCCGCGCTCGGCCATCGCCAGCTTGATGTACTGCACCAGCTTGACGTGCGTGTCGAGGTGCAACAGCGGCGTGTACCAGCGATACACCTGCCGGGCCTGCTCCCACTGGCCGGCCTGCATCAGATCCCACAGCAGGCGGTTCTCGTCCGGGAAGGCGTTGACCAGGCCGGAGATCCAGCCCTCGGCTCCGAGCAGAACGCTCTCCATCACCAGATCATCGACGCCGCACAGCAGCGTGTAGCGGTCGCCGACCGTGTTGATCAGATCGGTGATCCGCCGGACGTTCTCGCTCGATTCCTTGATGGCGACCAGACGCGGTTCATCGGCCAGGTCGGCGAACATCTCCGGCGTGATATCGACGTGATATGCCACCGGATTGTTGTAGACCATGATCGGAAGCGACGTGTTGCGTGCGACGGTGCGGAAGTGGTGCATCGTCTCGGCCGGGTCGCTCTTGTAGACCATCGCCGGCAGAACCATCAGGCCGTCGATGCCGAGTTTCTCGGCCGCGGCGATGAAACGACAGGCTCCGGCCGTGGTCGTCTCGGCGACGCCGGTCAGCACCGGCACCCGGCCGGCCGTCGTCTCGACGGCGAGCTTCAGGACCGCCAGCTTCTCGTCACGTTCCAGCGAACAGTTCTCGCCGACGGTGCCGAGCAGGATCAGACCGTGGACGCCGGCGGCGAGCAGACGTTCGATCTGTTCACGTGTCCCGGCGAGGTCGAGACGCTCGTCGGTGTGAAAGGACGTGGTGACCGCGGGAAGGACGCCGTGCCAGGATGCTGTCATGAGGGAACCTCGTGAGGGTCGTTTCGAGGTATTGTACGAGGCAAGGCTTCGGTTGCCTCCCTGCCTGGCCTCTTGTCTTCGGCGCGTCGCTGGCGTTAACTGGTAGCATGGCCCGGACGTCGGAAGGGCCGGTTTCACTCATGGAGAGTTCGCATGCACACGCTGTTGCGCGGCCTGGCCCTGGCCCTCGTCCTGGTGGCCACCGTCGGCTGCTTCAATGCCGGGGCCGAGGATCCCAAGGAGAAGAAGGGCGTCGTCATCGAGATCGACGACCTGAAGAACACGACCCCGGCCGCCTGGAAGAGCGAGACGCCGGCCAACAAGATGCGCTTTGCCCAGTTCGTCCTGCCGAAGGTCGGCGACGACAAAAACGACGCCGAGCTGGTCATCTTCAAGGGTCTGGGCGGCTCGGCCGATCAGAACATCGAGCGCTGGAAGAAGACCTTCGTGCCGGCCGAAGGCAAGAAGATCGACGACGTCGCCAAGGTCACCAAGGTCAAGGTCGGCAAGGGCGCGGGGCAGTATCTCGACGTGACCGGGACGTACCTGTTCAATCCGCAGCCGTTCAACCCGCAGTCGAAGGCCGTGCCGCGCGAGAACTACCGCATGCTGGCCATCCACTTCGAGGGGCCGGAGAACGTCTACCACATCCGCCTGACCGGACCGGCGAAGACCGTCGAGCACTACAAGAAGGGCTTCGATGACTGGTTCAATGGCCTCAAGTGAGCGAGCGCCACAGACCGGGCCACCCCGCGCATTTTTCTCCTCTTGACACCTCAGACGAAATGTCTTACCCTCCCACTCAGACAAGCAGTCTGAGTGGGAGGAAAGGATGGCACGCACGTCGCGCGATCCGAAGGACGTCGCACCGAAAGAGCTGGAAATCCTGCTGATTCTCTGGGACGAGGGGCCGGCGACGATCCGGACCTTGACCGATCGGCTCTACCCCGATGGCGGCAGCGGCGCGTACGGTGCCGTGCAGAAACTGCTCGAACGGCTCGAGGAGAAGGGCATGGTCGGGCGTCAGCGGACGGAGCCGGCCCACACGTTCGCGGCGACGGTGGACCGCGAGGAACTCATCGGCCGACGCTTGCAGGAAGTGGCCGAGAAGCTGTGCGGCGGCAGCCTGACGCCGTTGCTGACGCACCTGGTCCGCCAGAGCCAGCTCAGCGAAGCGGATCGCCGCGAGTTGCGCAGCCTGATCGACGAGGTGTAGTGTCTCCGTCAGAGCCGTCGGCGTTCTTCGTCGGAATCGGACGGCGGGCAAGCCCGCCGCTAAATGAAGAGGCTCGATTCGGAGGCCGGTGATGGAATCCCTGGTGCAGATCGGCCTGAGCAACGCGGTCGTGGCCCTGGTGCTGGCCGCGATCGCTGCCCTCGTCGGGGCCCTGGTGCGCAAGCCGGCCCTGACACATGGCCTCTGGCTGCTCGTGCTGATCAAGCTCGTCACGCCGCCATTGTTCCTCATCCCCATCGGCTGGAGTGAACCCGCTTCGGAGCCGGAGGTCGAGGCCCAACTCGCCCGGGCGATTGCCGAGGCGGAGGCAGCCGCGCAAATGCCGCCAGTCCCTTTCGAGGTGTGGGTTGAGGGAGAAATCATCGAGATCCCCGGCGACGTGGCGGCGAAGCCGGGGCCAGCCCTGGCGGTCGATCCGCGTCTACCGGGGCCGGCCGAAGCGGTGGTCGCCAGCAACTGGTGGCTGCTCGGCGGTCTGTGGCTGCTCGGCACGGGCGGCTGGTTCGCTCTCGCCCTCTACCGGGTGTGGTGCTTCCAGCGTTTGTTGACGTACGCGCAGCCGGCTCCGGCGTGGCTGTGCGAGCAGGTCGCCGCCCTGGCCGAGCAGCTTGGCCTGAAGCGTGTGCCGGCGATCTGGCTGATTCCCGGCCGGCTCGCACCGATGATCTGGATGACCCCGCTCGGGCCGCGTCTGTTACTGCCAGTGGCGTTGTGGGAGAACCTGCCAGCGGAGCAGCGACGAACACTACTGGTCCATGAACTGGCCCATCTCGTGCGGCGCGACCACTGGGTGCGCGTCCTGGAGATGGCGACCCTCGGTCTGTACTGGTGGCATCCGATCGTCTGGATCGCGTGCCGACAGCTGCGTGAGGCCGAGGAGCAATGCTGCGATGCCTGGGTGGTCTCGACCATCGACGGCTCGGGGCGCGACTACGCCCAGGCGATTCTGGAAACGCTGGATTTCCTGGCCAAGGCCCGGACTGTGCCGCCGTTGCTGGCGAGCGGGGTCGGGCAGGTTTCTGACCTGAAGAGGAGGTTGACGATGATTCTGCGTGGAACGACGCCGCGCGCGCTGTCGTGGCGCGGTCTCCTGGGTCTGTTGACCCTGGCGATCTTCCTGCTGCCGGCTCTGCCAGTGCTGGCCCAGCCGCCGGGCGACAAGGTGCCCGACGCGATCCGGGAACTGCGCGAGAAGCTCGCCGAACTGGAGAAGAAGCTCGGCCGGCCGGCCGCCGCCGCCGAGGCACCGAAGGTCGATAAGGAAGCGCTGAAGAAGGCCGAGGCCGAGCTGAAGGAGGCGCAGGCGGCCCTGGAGAAGAAGACGGCCGAACTGCGCGAGTTGCACCAGAAGGTGGCCGCGGCTCAGGAGAAGGTTCGCAAGGCCGGCGGTCGAGTCGAGGCGACGCCGGGCATGGGCCGGGGCATGTTCTTCCTGCACATGGGCGATGGGGCCACGGGCGGGTTCCGGATGGCTCCGGGTGCGGGCTTCCCGGGGATGCCGCGCGGCTGGGGCGAAATGGTCCGACCGGGCCAGCCAGGCGGCCAGCCGCACTTCCCGGGGCAGGGACCGGATCGTCGGATCGAGCATCTGGAACGACAGCTCGAACGCGTGTTGCAGGAACTCCAGGACCTGCGCCGGGTGATGCCGGCACCGGGTCGAGGTCCAGGACCGAAGAACCCCATGCGATCAGGCACCGGCGGTCCTGATAGTAAGCCGGAGCAGCCCCGGCGTCCGGACCAGCCGCGGCCGGAAACGCCGAGAGGGATGTAAGTGAGCGATCGTGGCGATCGATAGCCGCGGTGTCGCACTCACGGCACCGCGGTCCCCTCGATCGTCAGCGAGGTGCTTTCGCCGGAGTCGGTCTTGATCTCGACGACCTTGCGGAAGTCACCCGGCTTATCGACCTTGATGCTGACCGCCAGCGTCTGCACCGGCGACTGGGCCGTGCGCAGCTCGCTGGCCGGTGTCACGTCCGAATCGCCATCCACGCTGGCCAGCGCGAAGGGGCGGTTGCCACGAACCACGACGCGACGGACGAGCGGATCGCCGACCTTGACCAGACCCAGAGCCAGGGTGCCGGGCGACACCGTCAACGACGGCTGCACGTTCGCCTCGACCAGGATCGGCACCAGGGGCGTGGTCGGGTCGTTCGTCTTGAGATAGAAGTCTTCCTTGATGGCACCGGCGGGAGCGTCGGCCTTCAGCGTGAGCTGGAGCTGGTAGCCGATCCGGCCCGGTTGACGGTACAATTCACGCGATGCGATCGTGAACGGGAAGTCCTTGCGGATCGAGATTTCCTTCACCTGCCAGGCGAACGGGCCGGCGTACTCGACATCCAGGCTCAGAGTCGGCGTCTGGCCGCGCGGGACGGAGCCGAAGTTGAACTGGCCGGGATTGAAGACGATGTCGCCGCGCACGTTGGCCGTCACGCGCATCTCGGCCGCCGAGACGAACTCCGGGCCGACGCTGAACTTGACGACAACCGATTTCGGCCCGACGACCCGGCTGGTGTCCATGACGACCTCGATGAAGGTCGATTCGCGCGGCTCCAGGACGCGCTTCGGAGCGGAGGCACTCACGCAGCCGCAGCCGCTGGTGAGCTGAACGATCTCCATGCGGACGGCGTAGATGTTCGTCACGGCGAAGCGATGGACGAGTTTGCCACCACGAGGGACAGTGCCCCAGTCGTGGCTCGTCTCCTTGAGCATCTTTTCCGCCCAGCCAACCTGAGCCGGGGCCTGGGTGGCGGCCAGGATCAATACCAGTAGTGTGAGTACGACCTTCCTCATGGGATCTTCGCCCCTCCCTGCGGACAGCATTAAACCGGGTGGGGATTGTAGCCACAACCCGGCGCGCGAAGAAAGCCGAGTTCCCGCGAGGGGTTGCGACGAGGCAAGCGAGGAGAGGCAGCGATGAGTGCGGATCTGGTGGAACTGGTGCGTGCGAGCCTGACTGGACAACTGGCGACCCTGCACGCCGGCATCCAGGAACAGGCCGAGGCCCTGGACGAGCGGCAATTCTGGATCAAGCCGATCGAGCCGGGCAACTCGTTCGGTCATCTGGTACTGCACCTGACCGGCAATCTGCGTCACTTCGCCGGAGCGCAGTTGCTCGGCACGGGCTATGTTCGTGATCGGGAGCGAGAGTTCACCGAGGCGACGCCGCCGAGCAAGGAGACGGCCCTGGCCGGTCTCGCCGCTGCCGTGGCCGAGTTCAACGAGGCGGTTCGTTCGTGCGATGCGGCACGGTTCCTGGCCGCGCATCCGGAGGCGCGTTTCGGGACAGTGCTGAACGCACTGCTGACACTGCTGACGCACTTCGCCGTGCATCGTGGGCAGTTGTCGTACATTCGTCGGATGGTCGAGCAGGGAATGGGGGCGTAAGCGGAGTCAGAACCAGAGGGGGAACGTGCCTCCGGATCCACCGACGCGAATCAGCGGCATCGTCAACCCACCCACTTCAGTCGGAGAACCGGCTCCTGCTCCCGGACTTGCTGGACCAGGATTCGCTGTCGGCCGAATCGCTGTCGGCCCAGTGTCACCGCAGCAGCGAAGGTCGGGAAATAGTCGATGATCACATCACCCAGGATGAGAACGAACTGCCCCTCGCGTTCCTCGGTCAGAAGGCGTGGCAACTCACGCAGGTAGGTGTTCCATTCCTGGTAGAACGCTTCCTCGGGTTGGGCGGGCTTTAGCTGGCTGTAATGGATCGTCTCCGAGCTGGCCGGACGTGAAGACATATCGACCTCCTTTCGCTTCCTCCGTCATACTCCGGCTGGTCGCAGGCGACCAGCGGACTCGTCGGAGCGGGTGCATCCCCGTAGATGCGGTCCAAAATGTAGGGTGGGCCGAGCGCTAGCGAGAGCCCACCGACGCTCGGGAGCGCAGCGACACCGCAGAGGAAGCGACACCGATCCTCTGCGGTGTCGCTGCGCTCCCGGGCGAGGGGTGGGCCTGCGCTGTCGTCTCCTTCACGGGGTACCAGGCCACGACGGCGCTCTGGCCCACCCTACATTTTGGGCCGCAACTCCAGGGATGCACCCGGTCGGAGCCAGCCCGATGCGCAGCGGCCGCGGCGCGATCAGCCCCAGCGCCGCCGTCGGCCGACCTTCGATCCGGCTCGCGTCGAGCCCCAGGGCCAGCGCGATCGTCCGGGCCCAGGTGAGCCGGTCGAGCCAGCGCGGACCGACGACGTGAAACGTCCCGCGTGAGCCGCCACGAACCAGATCGCAGGTCGTCCGGGCCAGATCCGGGGCGTAGGTCGGCTGGCCCCACTGATCCGCCGCGACGACGAGCGTCTCGCCGCGCAGCACCGTATCACGCACCCGATGGACGAAGTTCTTGCCCTGAGGGTCCGGGCCGTAGACCCAGCTCGTCCGCACGATCAGATGACGATCCGGTAGCAGTTCACGCACCAGCGCCTCGGCCTCGACCTTGCACTTCGCGTAGACGCTCACGGGTGACACCGGCTCATCCACACGCCACGGGGTGTCTCTGGCCGGGAAGACGTGGTCGGTCGAGAAGAGAACCAGGACGCCGCCGAGATTGGCCAGTTCGCGAGCTAAGACCCTCGGTGCCTCGACGTTGATGCGACGGCACGCTTCCGGTTGCGTCTCGGCCGCATCGACGTGCGTCCAGGCGGCGGGGAGATAGCAAACGTCGGGGCGAACCGCTCGCACCAGACGCTCGATGGCGTCCCGGTCGGTCAGATCGAGCGGCACCAGGCCCGGTCGCGGATGGCGGTGACAGGTGCCGACGCATGAGCCAGCGTCGGCCAGAGCCCCGAGCAGCGCCGTGCCGACCTGGCCCGACGCTCCGACGATCAGACTCCGCATCGGCCGGGTCACACCGGCACCGCGATCGACTCGCGGACCAGCGTCGGTGTCGGCAGCGGCAGAGCGAACGTGCCGCCCGCATCGCGATAGGCCTGCTGCTGCTGCTGGATCTCGTCGGCGAAGTTCCATGCCAGGATCAGGCAGACGTCCGGCCGATCCTCGAGCAGGGCTTCCGGCGGTCGAACCGGGATGTGACTGCCTGGTGTCAGCAGCCCCTGCTTGGCCGGGCTCCGATCGACTGTGAACGGCAGCCGATCCGGGCCGATGCCACAGGCGCAGAGCAGGGTGTTGCCCTTGGCCGGAGCGCCGTAGCCGGCGACGCTGCGTCCACTGTCGGACAGCCGATCGAGAAACGCCGGCAGTTCCTCGCGGACTCGCTGGACACGATCCGCGAACAGCCGCCAGGCGGGGACCTTGCCCAGGTGCAGACGTTCCTCCTCGTTGAGGATCGCCCGGACGCGCGACGTGGTCGGGTAGCCGCCCTCCGGTCGGCTGACGTGGACGACCAGCGAGCCGCCGTGGATCGCCACCGGCTGGGCATCGTGGATGATCAGACCATGCCGGGCGAACAGAGTCCGCAGCACGCCGAGCGAGAAGTAGCACAGGTGTTCGTGATAGATCGTGTCGAACTCGACGCGCTGGTAGAACGGCACGAGGTGCGGGCACTCGATCAGGGCAACGCCGTCATCAGCCAGCAGACGCTCGATGCCGGCCACGAAGCCTTGCAGATCCTGGACGTGGGCCAGGACGTGTCGGGCCACGACCAGCCGCACCGGGCCGACCTGCGCCCGCAGTTCCTGGCCGACGCGATCGTCGAAAAACTCGGTGACCGTCTCAATGCCCTGATCGCGAGCCAACTCGGCAATGTTCGCCGAGGGTTCGACGCCGAGCGTCCGCAGGCCGAGCCAGCGGAACGCCTTCAGGACGGAGCCGTCATTGCTCGCCGCCTCGACGACCAGATCGCCCGGGCCCACGGTGTAGCGCTCCGTGGCGTGCTGGGCCAGCCAGGCGGCGTGACGATGCACGAGATCCGAGGTGCCGGTGTGATAGATGTAGTCGCCGAAGAGTTGCTCGCGCGGCACCTCCTCGTCGAGCTGCACGCCGCCGCACTGCGGACAGAGTGTCAGTCGCAGCGGGAACGTCGGCTCCGGTTCGTTCTCCTGGTCCGGCCGAAGGAAGCGATTGGCCAGCGGCATCGCGCCGAGGTCGAGAATCGGCAGCAGTTCGCCGTGATCGCAGATCCGGCAACGGGTCGTCTTCATGCGGACGCTCTCCGAAGTGGGTAGGTCGCCAGGATGGGAGCCTCAGGGGCGAAACGGGCCTGCCAGGTGTCCTCGTAGATGCCGATCTGCTCGGCACAGAGGTCACGCAGGTGGTCGGGACTGGCACCCCGCAGGTGAGCGCGGTGCCAGGCGAGCGTGTGGTGGACGGTCGTCTCCAGGTTCCAGAGCGGTCGCCAGGGCAGGCGGGTGATCGCCTTGTCGATGGCCAGCCGAAGGTAGCCGGCCTCGATCGGTTCGTCGCCCTCGTCGAGCTGAGTTTCGGCCCGGCCGCTGCCCCACTCGGCGATCACCCGACCGATCAGGTCGCGCACGGTGATGGCATTGTCCGGCTGCGGGCCGAAGTTCCACGGTCCCGAGAAGGAACGCGGCTGGGCCACGAGGCGCGTGACCAGGGCCAGGTAGCCGGCCAGGGCGTCGAGGACGTGCTGCCACGGCCGAACGGAGCCCGGCCGGCGCAGCCGGATCGTTCGGCCGGCGATCAGGGCTCGCAGCGCATCGGGCAGGATGCGATCCTCGGCCCAGTCGCCGCCGCCCAGGACGTTGCCGGCCCGGACGCTGGCCAGGCCGATCGGCTCCTCGGCTCGCTCGAAGAAACTGGTCCGATAAGCCCGGATGGTCAGCTCGGCGCAGGCCTTGGAAGCGCTGTAGGGATCGTCGCCGCCGAGCGGGTCGTTCTCGCGGTAGCCCCAGTCCCAGGCCCGGTTCTCGTAGCACTTGTCGCTGGTGACGCAGACGACCGCCCGAACACTCTCGACGGCGCGAACGGCCTCCAGAACGTGAACGGTCCCCTGCACGTTGGTCGCGAACGTCTCGACCGGCTCACGCTGCGAGCGACGAACCAGCGGCTGGGCGGCCAGGTGAAAGACGACCTCCGGCCGCTCGCGTGCCATCACTTCGCTCACGAAGGTCAGGTCGCGGACATCGCCAAAATGAGAACGCACCTCGTCATCGAGGTGAACCGCGTGGAACAGTGACGGCGACGCTGGTTCGAGTGACAGTCCGGCGACATCCGCGCCGAGATGGCGCAGCCAGAGCGACAGCCAGGCACCCTTGAAGCCGGTGTGGCCGGTGAGCAGGACGCGTCGGCCCCGGAACCAGTGCAGTTCGTGCATGTCAAATCGCTCCTCTCCTCCGGTCGCTGACGCTCCCGGCTCGCCGGCTTACCCACGCGGATCGATGCGAAAGTCGTGCCCACGCTGGTCGAAATTCCGATTGTAGTAAGGGTCGTCCGGCAGCTTCTCGCCCCAGCGCGTCTGGAACATCTCCAGCTCGACGGGGAAGAAGCCGTCCTTGGTGACCGACTCGTGATGGACCAGACGAGCGTACGGCGTGCAGACGCTCCGCAGGCCACGCTCGCGGAGACGCAGACAGTAATCGACATCGTTGTAATTCAGCGGAAAGGCCAGGTCGAAGCCGCCGACGGCGCGAAACACCTCGGCTCGCGTCATCAGGCACGCCCCGGTGACGGCGATCCAGTTCCGCGTCACGACCTGACTGTTGAAGTAGCCCGGATAGAAGCCCGGATAGGCGTGGAAGGCGTGCGTCGGACAGCCGCCCGGGATCAGCACGCCGCCATGCTGGAGCCGACCGTTCGGGAAGAACAACTTCGCCCCGACGGCTCCGATCTCGTCCTGCTGCGCATATTCGAGCATCGCCTGTAACCAGTCGGGCGTCAGCACCTCGATGTCGTCGTTGAGGAAGACGATCTGCTCGCCGGTGGCCAGCGACGCTCCGTGGTTCATCTTGTCGGCCAGGTTGAACGGCCCCGGCCGACGGTAGTCGATGAGCCGGACGCCATGCCCGACGAGCAGTCGCTCCAGTTCCGGCTCGATCGTCTCGTTGTACAGGACGATCACCTCGACATTCGGGTAGGTCGTCTGCTCGCGAAGGCTCTCCACACAGCGGGCGACGAACCACGTTTCCTTGTCGTGAAGGATCGCCCGTTTGCCGCCGCTGGGGATGACGACGCTCACCTTCGGCGTGCCGCGCAGGGCCAGACGGACACGGTGGAAGCCGGTGATCTCCGTCGGCTCGACGGTCCCCTCTCGGCCCGTCTCGATCAGCCAGGTTCGCAGCGCGTTGGCGGCAGTCTCATGTGCCTTCGGCTTGGCGGCCGCTCCGGAAGCGGTCGAGGTCGGCGTCTTGCGCCAGTGGTAGAGAACGTCCGGGATGTGCGCGATCCGCTGCGTCCGGGCTGTCAGTCGCAGCACGAAGTCGTAGTCCTGGGCCGAGTCGAAGTCGCTGCGGAAGCCACCGATCTGCCGGGCGAGGGCGGTGCGGTAGACCCCCAGATGGCAGGTGTACATGCAGGAGAGAAAATACTCCGGCGACCAGTCCGGCTTGAAGAACGGATCGCTGTGTCGGCCATCCGGTTCGAGCTTGTCCTCGTCGCTGTAGACCATGTCGAGCGTCGGGTCGGCGACGAGCGTCTCGGCGACGCGCGACAGGGCGTGTTCGGCGATCTCGTCGTCATGGTCGAGCAGGGCGATGAACTCGCCGTGGGCCAGTTCCAGGGCGGAATTCGTCGCCGCCGAGATGTTGCCCGAGCGGGGCCGGAACACGAGCGCGATGCGCGGCTCGTCAGCGGCGTACTTCTCCAGGATCGGCCGAACGTGCGCGGCCGACGAGCCATCATCGGCGATGCACAACTGCCAGTGCGGATAGGTCTGCCGCAGGACCGACTCGATGCACTTGCGGAGCAGAACCTCCGGCGTGTTGTGAGTCGGTAGCAGAATCGAGATCGTCGGCGCGTTGACCATCTCGGCCGCCTGGACGCGGAGGCGGTCCCGGTCGGCGTCGGTGAGTTGACGTTTCTCACGCCAGGTTTCGTAGGCGGCGACGTGATCGTATTTGCCGGGCAGTTCGCCGCAGTTGCCCTCGAGGCCGGCGTAGAACTTGCGAACGAACTCACCGACCCGGCCGCGAGCGAGCAGACCGAGTCCGCGCAGGAAGGCCGCTCCGAGACAGCGATACTTGAGCAGCAAGTGGAGCTTGCTCATCATCGCCCGGCCGAGCGCCGCCGGCGGCGTCAGGGTCTGTAGCGCGAAGTGTTCCAGTCGGAATCGACACGGCTCCTCCACCGGGTCGATCCGCAGAGCCCGCACCGGGCGAGCGAGGTGGAGGTAGCACGTTCGGGCCGTGGTCCCCTCGACCGGTTCGCGATGCACGCAGGTCGTCGCCAGGAAGCCGTCGCCGTGGTCGGCGTAGATTTCCAGGCTGGAGTCGGTGTCGGTGTGCAGCCGGTAATCGACGCGAACCCACCCGGCGGGAAGCACGCAGGGCAGCAGGAACTGCGGATCGTTCCCGAGCGACTCGTAGTGCGGAAGGTCCGGGTCGGGCTGCTCGATCTGCTGAATCGGCAGGAATTGCCGGCGATCGTAGCGGCGCGAGGCGACCCAGCGCCGGAGCATTCGCAGCGGCGCGAGCAAACGCCAGGACCACGAGCGTATCATGCCCTGGTTGAGATTGCGTTCGATCGCCAGTCGCTGACGCGTCAGTGTCAGTTCGGCCTCGCGCTGGTCCAGCGTCCGCAACAGGTCGGCCTCGATGGTCTCGGCCCGTTCGCGTTCGGGAACGCTCTCCTGGCCGACGCTGCCGATCAGGCGAGCGAGGAGATTCAACGCGGGTGACACCGGATCGTCACAGACCGGGCGGGTCTTCTCCAGCAGGACGCCGGGGCTGCCTTCGGGAAGCGGCTCCAGAGCCACCGTGGCGGCGAACTCCCGAGCGGCGACGGCCACGAGCCGATACGGTGCTTCGCCCACCGGATAGGCGGTGCCGAGCTGCTCGTTGAGTCGGACGCGAACGGACAGCGGGACGGCGGCCTCGTGCAGCGTCTCGCCGAGCAGCATCACCGCCAGCCAGCGCGACAGCGGAGCGTTGGCGAACAGAGCGTACGGCGTCTCCAGAGCCTGGAGCCCTTCGAGCAGTTCTTGCCGGGTCGGTGGACCGAACTCCGCGTGTTCCTCCAGGAAGGGATGTTCCTGACGGTGACGGGCGGTGAACGCCTGGCGGGCCAGTTCCTCGGCCTGGCTGACGTCGGGACGGCCCTCCGGACAGGACCAGAGGGCTCCGCATCGGCTCACGCGAAAGCAATCGGCCAGGAAGTTCGACCGGGCCTGAGCCGGCAGATGCTCCAGCACCTCCAGCGCGACGACGACATCGAACGCCCGCTCGGCGAAGGGCAGGGGTCGGCCTCGTTCCAGAAGCACGAAGTCGGGGCCATCGCCCACAGGCTCCACGTCGCAGCGGATGACCCGCACCCGGCCGGGATCGAGCAGGTGCTTCCAGCGATCCAGCACGTTGCAGCCGACGTCGAGCAGGGTCACCGGTCCCTGGTGTCCGGTGAGCAGGCGATCGATGAGCAGGGCGGCCAGGGTGCAGCGCAGCAACTGATCGTGATCCCAGGTGAGGATCTCGGGCCAGTCGAACGCCAGCAGGGAGGCGGAAGCGTTGTCGGCAGGGGTGACGCGGCCAGCTCGGGAATTCGGCATCTGCCGTGGCATGGTGGCCCTCCTTGGCCGCGACCTTCCGTCAGTCTGGGTAGATGGGGGATCGTAGCCGAGCGAACGACCCGGCGTCAAGAGGGGAACACCAGGACGATTTCAAAGTCACCCGGCGTCGCCGTCGCTGCTCGGGGATCAGGTGGACGGCGTGGAGGTTTGGCCTGGACATGGGAGCACCGGGATGACCACAGGGGAGTTTGCCACTCCCCGTATCTTGGACAACCGCGAAATGTAGGATAGCCGACCTCCTCCGTTCGCTACCGTAGGGGCGAGCCGGGGAGAGGGCGAGACGGCGGCCTGGCCGCTCTTGCGATCCGCGCCGCCTTGTGGTGTCCTGGGAGCGAGGAG
>CAYYJM010000066.1:13316-24806 GCA_964471755.1 uncultured Alcaligenaceae bacterium | reverse complement strand
GGTGCGCGCCGGGTTTTCCACAATCGAACCCTCCCGGCCTCCGGCTCTGACAGAGTCGCGCACGCAGCGAGGCCGCAGGCCGAGCGGAGTAAGCGCACCACCACCTGTACGGCAGGGCGGAGGATGCGCACCACCGCCCAATGGTCCGGGCCCTGGTGCGCTTACTCCGCTCGGCCTGCGGCCTCGCTGCGTGCGCGGCTCTGACACGCACCTCGTCAACCCGGCGGCACCGCCTCCGGCGCGATCTCCAACACCGTGTACGGACTCAGCATCAGGACGTACACACCGCCCGCCTTCGTCTGGCAGACGCCGAGCGTCACGTACTTCGACGTGACGACGCCATCCGGCGTCTTGAACGTGCCGAGGTGATACGGCAGCAGTTTGCCCGCACCGTCGGTGAATCGCGTGTAGTCGGGGTTCTTGATCGCGACCGGGCCGTGATCCTTTGGAGCCTTGTGCCCTGGCGTGTAGCTCACGATGTGATGCATGTCGATGCCCCAGGCGCTGGAGCAGGTTACCGATGCCCAGACGCGGCCGCCCGGACCAACGCAGAGAGCCCGGCAGTCCGTGCCGGTGGCCGTCGGCACGAGCAGGCCGAGGTCGCGGCCCGGCAGCGTCTTTCCCGTCGCCGTCAGGTCATAGGCGTACAGATGGTTCGTACTCATCGGCACGCAGAAGAGCGTCTTGCCATCGGGCGAGACGTCCCAGTTGATCGGATGCGTCCGCGGCTGGTCGGCCAGGTGCGTCTCGGGCCGTGGAGCCCGGCCGTCGATCGTCTGCTTGAGCCGTTCGAGTTTCTCCGTCTTCGGGTCGTAGCGAGCGATGTCGCCACCCAGGAGCGGATGGTACGCCCGACCCAGATGGTCCAGGACGATGAAGCCGTAGATGTGCTGCGTGTCGATCAGTTCGCGGTACTTGCCCGTCTTCAGGTCGAGGACGAGGAAGATCGAGTTCTCACCAGGCCCGGGCCGGCCATCGGAACACGTCGAGATGTAGGCGACGCCGCGCTCCTCGTCCGGCGTGATGCTGTTGATGCCGTGGTGCTTGACCGGGATCGGGTAGACCTTCGTCTCGCCCGTCTTCGGATCGTAGACCATCGGGTAGCCACCGGGATAGTCCTCGCGCTTCTCGTCCTTGTTCGGATAGCCCTGCTTGGTGCCGAAGTAGATCTTGCCGGTGAGCTTGCCGACATTGTTCCGCGTGTGGATCTTGGCCTGCGCTCCGAAGCCCTTGAGGTCCTTGCCGATGGCCTTGTGACAATCGACGACGATCTTCATCTTCTTCGTGGCCGGGTCGAACTCGACGAGCCAGGCATTGACGGCGTTGGCGTGGGTGCCGACGTAGAGCCGGCCGTTGTGGCCCTCGATGATCGAGAAGTAGCCCTCGCCTTCCGTGGCGGTTTCCTTCGGGACGGCGTGGGCCGTGGCCGGCACCCATTTCGGAGCCCGCTCGGCGTAGACAGCCACCGGAGCCAGCAGGCCGCCCGTGCCCAGTTCGTTGAATTCCTTCCGCGTGCAGAACAGGGCGATCGAGTTCGCCCCTTCCTTCGCGACGTTCGTGATGTCGAACGAGAATGGCTGACAGTAGCCCGTCACCTCGTCCGCCAGCTTGCCGTCGCCGCCCTTGTGGCGGACGAGTTTGCCGTTGACGAAGACCTTCACGCTGCCGTCGAAGCTGCCCAGCCAGAGGAAGACGCGGCGGCCCTTTGGTACGGCTGGCAGCTTTATGTCGGTGCGATACCAGACCGACTTGAAGTAGTCGTGCAGGTCGAGCGTACTCCACGTCTGGGTGCAGACGTCGGTCGTCTCCCAGGCGGTGTCGGCGAAGTCCGGCTTCGCCCAGCCGGCCGCCTCGCCCGTGCCGGCCGGATCGGTGTGATAGCGGAAGGTCCGCAGCGGCGGCGTGGTCAGCAGATCGAAGTGCTTCGCGATGCGTGCGGCGTCGTCGTAGGTCTGCTGATAGAACTGACCGAAGTACCCTCCCGCGACGGTGTGCGGCGACCACGGTACGCGCGTGAAACAGAACTGATCGCGATACTTCTCGCCCAGTTCGACGTGACGCCTGCGCCACGTCGCCGCGTCCTCGGCCAGGCTGGCAAAGCGGCCCTCGGCCTGATCGCGGCGCAGTTTCATGAACAGCTCGAACTGGCGGAGCGAATCCTCGGCCAGGCCGACGCGGGCCTTCTCGGTCGGCGTCTTGCAGGCGGCCAGACCGGCGTCGAGAAGCCGACGCGCTTCCTGCATCCGGGCCGGCGTCCAACGGCGTAGGTAGCCGAAGCCGCAGCCGGAATACTCGGGCGTGTTCACCCACACGCCATCGACGAACTGCCAGTAAGCTGTCATCGCCTTCGCGGCGGCACCGTAGAACTTCGTGTTGATGTCGGCGTAGACGTCCTCGGGTTTCTGGTTCGGATCCCACGCCAGCCGGCCGCCCATGTACACGGCGTGGAGGTTGACCTCGAAGCTCGGCAGCGTCTCCGGCTGCCAGAACTTGCAATTATTCTTCAGGGCGATCGGCACATCGACGCCCCACTTGGTCAGGAACGGCTGCGGGGCGGACGGCTCGGCGAGGTTGTAGGCGTAGAAGTACATCGACGTCGCATGGGCCTTCTTGCCCCAGCCCTCGATGAGATGGCGGAGATCCTTGTTGCCAGGGACGCGGTCGTCCGTCATCGGATGCCCCCGGCTATAGGAGATCGGCGCGATCTGCGGCACGATGTTCGGGTGGACCGTCTCGCGAACCGGCGGTCGGGTGTACTGGACGTAGGCGAGCATGCCGAACAGAACGTCCGGATCCTTCGTGGCGACCTTCGCCGCGACGCGGTTGCACAGGACGAGCAGGCGATCGGTGATGGACGTTTGCTGATGGTTCGTGTCGTAATCGCCAGCATCCAGGGCCTTATCCTCGGCCGACTCGTCCCAGTTGGCTCCGTCGTCGGGAGAGAGGGAATACGACGGGTGCGGATCTTTCGCATGCCGGCTGATCAGCCGCTCGGCGAGGGCCTCGGCCAGAGGGGCGCTACTCCACTTGAGCCGGTGCGGGTGCGGCTGACCGTCGATGGTCGCTCGCCATTCCGGGTGCTTCTCGCGGTCCTCCTTCGTGATGTACATCTCCAGCGCGTGACCGGCACTGAGCAGGAGTCCGCCCAGACGATTGCGCCGCTTGTACGCCTCGTCGCCGTAGATGATGCCGCGGTAGATCGTGGCCGGCGCGGACGAGAAGTCAACCGCCTTGAGCGAGATGGTCCGCTGCGTCGGGATGACCTCGCCCAGTTCGCTGGGCATGAACCAGCGGCAGCCGAGCCGATCGAGCAGTTCGTAGATGGCGTAGCTCGTGGCCAGGTCCGACTCGCCGAGCAGGCCGACGCCCCTGGCGGAAGCAACCAGGCGAAAGCCCTGCTTGTACGGCGCGGTCTTACCCGGTGGCCCGAACACGGCCACGGCCGGGGCACCGACGAAAACGCGGACGCGCCGGTCGCCCGGTGCCGGTGGAGCCGTGACGATGTCGAGCTTCGCCCCGGACATCTTGCCGAGATAGTGGGCCAGATCCTTGACCGATTCACGCAGACGCTGACGCTGACGTTCCGTCTCGGCGGCGACGAAGGTCGCTGGCAGCGGCCTGTCAGCGGCCAGGAGGCCGGCATCGACCACGATCACGCATTTTGCCTGGCCGTTGGCGATCAGGACGACGTCGTCCGGGGCGGCCGCGAATCCGACGGCGAGAGCGAATACAGCCGGGATCAAGAGCAGGGAGCGAAGCATGTGGCAACCTCCGGGTGCGGAATCGGGTGAGGCTGGAATTCTCAATCCGCCGACACCGGAACGCAAGGACGAATTGTCGGATCAGTCGCCCGCCTCGCAGGACATGAGTCGGCGTGGTAGGTCCGCATGCCTTCGGGTATAATCCCCCCGGAAGGAGGCACCGTGCCGGAACTGCCCGAAGTCGAGACGGTGGTCCGTGAGCTGCGACCACTCCTCCAGGGCCATACCCTGGGCCGAGTGCAGCGCAGCGCCTTTGCCCTGCGCCGTCCCTGGCTCGACGCCTGGGATGACCAACTGGACGGCCGATGCGTCGTCAGTCTGCGTCGGCGGGGAAAGTGGATCATCCTCGACCTTGACAACGGAGGCCGGTTACTCGTCCACCTGGGCATGACCGGCCGCCTGACGGTCCAGGCCGACGACGTACCGCAGGAACCGCACACCCACCTGGTCTTCCCGCTCGACAATGGTCGGGACCTGCGTTTCAACGACATCCGCCGGTTCGGCAGCGCGACGTACTACCCGGACGAGACCGCTTTGCAGGCATTCCTGACAGCCGGTAAACTCGGCCCCGAGCCGTTCGACCTCGTCCCGGAGGTCTGGTGGCGTGACCTGCACGGCACCGCCCGCTGCCTCAAGGCGGTGCTGCTGGATCAGTCGGTCGTCGCTGGCATCGGCCACATCTACGCCGACGAGGCCCTGTTCGAGGCCCGCCTCCGGCCGACGCGAAAGGGTCGGGGCCTGACGCATGCCCGGGCCGAGACGCTGCGACAGGCGATTGTCACCGTCCTGAAGCGGGCGATCGATCGGCGCGGTTCGTCGATCCGCAACTACGTCGGAGGCTCCGGCCTCCGGGGCGGCTACCAGGAGGAGTTCCGTGTCTATGGCCGGACGGGAGAGCCCTGTCGGGAATGTGGCCGCCCCCTGTGCCAGATCCGGCTCGCCGGACGCTCGACCCATTACTGTCCCCACTGTCAGGTGTGACGAACTACCCAGCGCGGAGGAGCCATGTCGTATCGGGCCCTGAAGCGACTCCTCGGCGAGACGAGTCTGGAGCGGAAGTGCCGCTTTCTGTTCGGCGGCTTCATCCTGCTGCTCATCACCGGCAGCTTCTACCTGTACGCCCGCCAGACCGAACACCTGGCCTACGAGCAGATCACGACGACGTGCCGACTCCTGCTGATGCAGATCGTCGATCGCGACCTGGCCACGGTCTGCCGCCCGGCCGGCACCGTACGCAGCAGCGCTCTGGTCGCGACCGCCGTCGCGCAGCTGGCCGCCAGTCCGAACCCGGCGGCGCTGCTCGGCGGCCTGGCCCTGAGTCTGGAGGTGCCGCGACCCCAGTCGCGGCCCATCGACCCCGACGACGACCCGAAGCGGGCGGCCAAGGCCCTGGACGAGTTCCGCCTTCAGTGTGAGAAAACCTGGCCCGAGGCCCTGCGCGAGTACCGCTACCAGACCCTTCGGCCCGACGCCACCCGACCGGAAAACAAGCCGACCGACTCGCTCAGTGCCGAGCGTCTCAAGGCCTTCCAGGACAACCCGAAGCTGTCCGAGGATCGGCATCTGCACCTTCAGCAGCAGCGCGTCGTCCAGTATTATGGTGCCGTCCGGGCGACGCCGACCTGCCTCGCCTGCCATCAGCAGATGACACCGGGCCTGGCCGAGAATGGCCTGATCGCCCTGGTCAAGATCGAGGTGCCGACCAGCTCGATCGAGAGCGGCGTCGATCTCAACCGGGCCGTTCTCATCTCAACCGCCCTGGTGACCGCCCTGCTCATCATGGGCGGCAGTTACATCATCGTCCGCTATGTCATCGTCAAGCCGGTCAAGCATCTCAAGGACGTGAGCGACGCCATCTCGGCCGGTGAACTCAACGTCCGCAGCGAGATCCAGACCGGAGACGAATTCGAGGATCTCAGCCACGCCTTCAACCGCATGCTCCGCACGTTGGTTTCGATGCAGGACCGCCTGCGGAAAGTCAATCAGGACCTCGATCGCAAGGTGGACGAACTGGCGCAGGCCAACCTCGCGCTTTACGAATCCAATCGACTGAAGAACGACTTCCTGGCGACGATGAGTCACGAACTGCGGACTCCGCTCAACTCCATTCTCGGCTTCAGTGACGTCTTGCAGAACGGTCTGTCGCTCAACGATAAACAGGCACGCTGGTTGAGCAACATCCGCACCAGCGGTGAGCAGCTGCTCAACCTGATCAACGACATCCTCGACCTGGCCAAGATCGAGGCTGGCAAGATGGAAATTCGCATCGGCGAGTTCTCGCTCTACGACATCTGCGAGGGCCTGCTGACCATGTTTGGCCCCCAGGCCGAGAAGAAGAAGATCGATCTGCGCACCGCTCTCGATCCCAGCATCCCACTGCTGCGTCAGGACGTGACGAAGTTTCGTCAGATCCTTTCCAATCTGCTTTCCAACGCGATCAAGTTCACGCCCGAGGGCGGCCGGGTGACGCTCCGCGGGAGTGTGGTCGGCGATCTGCTCGAACTGAAGGTCCAGGACACCGGCGTTGGAATCGCTCCGGAAGAGCAGGAGTTGATTTTCGAGAAGTTTCGCCAGTCGGGAAATCCGATGACGCGTGAACAGGGCGGCACAGGATTGGGTCTGTCGATCGTGCGCGAACTGACCCAACTCCTCGGCGGCACGGTGACATTGCAGAGCGAACTGGGTCGGGGCAGCACGTTTACGATTCGCATCCCGATGCAGTTGAGCGAGGATCTGCGACTGGAATACGACCTGACGCAGGAGGGCATCGACCTGTCCAAGGCTCAGCGGGTGGACGCCCGACTCTACGGGGCGTCGGTCAGCGAATGAGGGCCGGGGCCGATCACAGGATCTCGGTCAGTCGGTCGGTGCTGAGCCAGCGCCGGTCGGCGAAGTCGAAATTGCCGCCGTTGCGAATCTTGAAGACGGTCGTTCCCTCACTGACATCTTGAAGACACTCGTCCTGGTCATCGAAGTAGATGTCGATGGCCAACTCGCGGCAGAGTCGGCCCTTGTCGGCCAGCGACCGGGCGAAGTGCAGTTGGTCGTAAGCGATGCCCCATTCAGCGAGTTGGCCCTCGGTTCGCGATCGACTGGCCGGATCGCGGTAAGTCAGGATGGCGACGAAGTGGCCCGCCTGGCGCAATGCCGCCGTGAGGAAGGCGAAGAAGTCCGGCCGTTCATCGAGCAGGCCGTCGAGGTCGAGGCCGATACGCATCGAAATCTCCGTGGAGGAACGGGTCATGTTGATCGCCCTGGCTGGTCTGCCGGGCACGGGCAAGAGTACCCTCGCTGCCGCCCTGGAACGCAAGATCGACGCCATCGTCCTCGACAAGGATCGCGTTCGGGCCGTACTCTTCCCGCCGCGCGTCCTGGACTACTCCGACGGTCAGGACGAGATGGTCATGACAGCCATCTACCAGGCCACGACGGCGATCCTGAGCCATCCGTCCGCTCCGGCCGTGATCCTCGATGGTCGGACGTATCTGCGGCCCGGCCAGCAGACCGCTCTTCTCAAACTCGCCGCATCCGTACCCGGTCCATTGAAGATCATCACCTGCGTTTGCGACGACGCCGTCGTGAAGGAACGTCTGGAACGCGACCTGGCCGAGGGCTGTCACTCGGCGCGAAATCGAACGTTCGCTCTCTACCAGCGGATCAAGGCGGAGGCCGTGCCGATCACCGTGCCGCACCTGGTTCTCGACACCGGCCGACTGTCTCTGGCGGAGTGTGTGGCCCGGTGTCGGGCGTATGTCATCGAACCGTGAAAGAACCCTTGCTTGCGCAGCGGGTTCGGGTCATTCCGGGTTTGTCGCATCGACGAAATCGAGCGACTCGGAATTGACGCAGAAGCGCAGCCCCGTCGGACGCGGGCCGTCCGGGAAGACGTGGCCCAGGTGACAGTCGCAGCGGGCGCAGAGGATCTCCGTGCGGATCATGCCGTGGCTGCGATCGGTGATCGTGGCGATGTTCTCCTCGGCGACTGGCTGGAAGAAACTCGGCCAGCCGGTGCCGGACTCGAACTTGTGGCTCGACGCGAACAGCGGCAGCCGACAGCAGATGCAGACGTAAACGCCCTCTCGCTTGTTGTCGAGCAGGTTGCCGCAGAACGCCCGTTCGGTCCCCTTGCCCCGGGCGATGCGATACTGCTCCGGCGTGAGCAGGGCCCGCCACTCCGTGTCGGTTTTCTCGACCCGGTCCTCGTCCGCCGGGATCAGATGGCCCTGCTGATCGAATACCTTCACCGGCATGGTCGGCTCCTGAATGTGACCGCGCGAGCCGACGCGGCCCGCCCCTTCATTCTAGGCAGACCAGCGAGCCAGCAACGGGCCCGGATCGCTCAGGTCGGCCAGGAGCAGGTCGGGCGCGTGGGCCGACAGTTCCTCGGTCGTGTGCCAGCCGGTGGCGACGGCCACGACCCGGGCCCCGATCGCACGGGCACAGCGGATGTCGAGCGGCGTATCACCGACGACCCAGATTCGCTCGGGCTGGACCTCTCGCTCCAGATGCCGGTGAACCTCGGCGAACGCTTCGCGGGCCACGTCGTCCCGGTTGTGATGGCGATCACCGAAGCCGCCGAGTTGAAAGTAGTCGTACAGACCGAAATGGCCGAGCTTGACGCGGGCACCACGCCGGATGTTGCCGGTCAGCAGACCGACGAGAACGTCCTCGCGGGTATGCAGTTGCCGGAGCAACTCGGCGATGCCGGGCAGAACCTTGCCCTGAAGCGTCGCCAGGCAATCCGGCAGGTGACGCAGGTAGGCCTCGAGCAGCCGCCAGATGTTCTCCTCGCTGGGGTCGATGTTCAGCAACCGGAGCAGGCTCTCCGTGATGGCCCGGTCGGTTCGGCCGGAAAGCGAGAGCTTATCGATGACGTGTTCGTTGCCGAAGGTCTCGGCCAGGGCCCGTTCCAGGGCCACCTTGCCGGCTCCGCCGCTGGCGATCAGTGTGCCATCAATGTCGAACAGACAGACAATCATCCGGAGCGCCTCAATCATTTAGCCGCCGGCTTGCCGGCGGTACTTTCCGAGGTGAGGACCGCCGGCAAGCCGGCGGCTAAATGGAACATCACGGTTCGATCCGCGTGCCGAGCAGTTTCAGGAACGCCGCCCGCCAGTCGGGATGCGCCGGCCAGGCCGCCGCTGTCACCAGGTTGCCATCGACGTGCGCCTTCTCGTAGCCGACATCGACCCAGGTCCCACCGCAGGCGGTCACCTCGGGACCGACAGCGGGATAGGCCGAACACGTTCTGCCGGACAGCACGCCCGCCGCCGTCAGGATCTGGGCTCCGTGACAGATCGCCGCGATCGGCTTGCCGGCTGCGGCGAAGTGCTTGACCAGCGTCAGCACCCTGGCATCGAGCCGGAGATACTCCGGAGCCCGACCGCCGGGAATGACCAGTGCGTCGTAGTCGGCCGGGACGATCTCGCTGAACGTGGCGTTCAGCGTGAAGTTGTGCCCCGGCTTCTCACTGTAGGTCTGATCTCCCTCGAAATCGTGGACCGCCGTCCGGACCCGGTCGCCGGCTCGCCGATTCGGACAAATGGCGTGGACGGTATGGCCGACCATCAGCAGGGCCTGGAACGGCACCATGACCTCGTAATCCTCGACGAAGTCGCCGACGAGCAGCAGAATCTTCCTGGCGGCCATGACGTACGGTCCCCTCCTGTGGAGTTACTTCGACGGTGCCTCGACCTTCAGCCCCGGCGAGGCGTTGAAGCTCGCTACCGGGGTGCCGTCCAGCTTCCAGACCTTGACCTCGCCGTTCCACGTTCCCGAAGCGATCAGTTCGCCATCGGGACTGACCGCAACGGCGAAGACCTGATCGGTGTGGCCGGACAGCGTCTTCGTGGCGGAGGCGTTCTCCGCGTTCCAGATGCGTACGGTCTTATCGGCCGAGCAGGTGATGAGCAACGGCTTCTTCGGGTGATACACCAGCTTCAGAACCCCCTCGCCATGCCCGCCGCTGGCCCGGATCTGCTTGACCGAGTCGCCGGTCGCGTTCCAGAGGCGGATCTGCTTGTCCTCGCCGACCGAGTAGGCCGTCTTGCCATCCGGCTTGATGGCCACGGCGTACACCGTGTTCTGGTGGTCGGGGAAGGTCAGCATGGATTCCTTCTTCTCCAGGTTCCAGACCTTGGCCGTCTTGTCCCGACTGCTGGTCAGCAGACGCTTGCCATCGGGAGTGAAGGCCAGGCCAAAGACCCAGTCGGCGTGGTTCTCGAAGGTCTGCTCGACCTTCGCCTTGTCGTAGCCGGCCGACAGGTCCCACACGGTGACAATGCGATCGCACCCGGCGGCGGCGAGCTTCTTGCCATCGGCGGAAAGGGCCAGGGCCAGCACCTCGTCGTCGGTCTCGATCAGGCGCTTGAGCAGCACCTTCGGATCCTTGACGCCATCGAGGACCTGGACGCCGTTCTCGACCTTCGGTGTGCCACCGTTGATGTCGTAGATGCAGACGTCGCCCTCCTCACCGGGTCGGCCTCCTGCGACGACCAGCTTGCCATCGGGCAGGAAGCTCATGGCCAGGGCCCGTCGATTGCGGACATGGATACGCTTCTCGAGCTTGCCGGTGGCCGCCTCCCAGACGGTCAGTTCATGATGGCCGCTGACGACGACCTTCTTGCTGTCCGGCGTGAAGGCCAGCGAGTTGACGACGACCGGGTAGGGATAGACGGCCGCCGGCGTCGGCGGCGTCCAGCGTTTGCGCAGTTCCCGGCTGATCTCGGCGCTGGCCACCACGTCGGCGTCGAGCTTCGCCCCTTCCTTGATCCACCGCTCGATGATGGCGATCTTTTCCTTTGGCAGCGGCCCACCGGTATCCTTCGGCGGCATCATCTGCCGATCCGTCGCCTTGAGGACGTCGAGGAAATAACTCTCTTCGGGCTTGCCGCTGACGATCGGATTCTCCTTGGTGCCGCCCTTGCGCAGGTTCTCGAAGCTGGTCATCGAGAACTTGCCCTTGGGGTTCTTCGTGCCGTGGCAGCCGAAGCAGGACTCCTTGAGGATGGGAGCCACGTCGTTGATGAAACTGACCGGCTTCCCCTGAGCCCGGGCCGCCGGAGGCGCGGCGAAGAACAGGAGGTACGCGACCGCCGCGCCGAGGACGGCACAGGCAACACAGAAGCAGGACCGCCGCATGGTGAGAACTCCGCATGGCAGGACCCGGCAGGATACGAGCCCCCGGGCAACGGATGGATGCTGCTATTATCCACGTCCGGGCGGCCCGAACAAGCGGATTGTGTCAGGCAACGATAGAAATGTCCTCCCTGATCAGGCCAGGGGAGGACACCTCTATTGTCGTTCGGCACTCGCCAGCCCCTCGGCCATCGCGGCCCGCAGCGCCCCGGCCTCCTCGCAGCCGACGGACAGGCGGATCAGCCCCTCGGTGATGCCCTGGCGGCGCTTCTCGGCCGGGGCGGTGTAGCGATGCGAGGTCGTGTCCGGGTGACTGCACGTCGTCATCGTGTGGCCCAGCGATGGACTGAACGGAACACGGCGAGCCTTCCGCATGAAGGTGTTGACGGCCTGTCGTCCGCCGGCCAGCTCGAAGCAGCCGGCATCACCGCCGAGACCGCCACGCTGCGCGAAGCGCAGCTGCGCGACATCGAGCGGCTGGCGGGGCTGGGGTTGATTTGAGGGCCAGCGTGGCCAGCTAGCGACGCCGCCCCTTCGCGCCGCCCTTGCGGCTGCTGCGTTCATGAGCGTGCGCCTCGCCGTCCCCGTGGTC
>CAYYJM010000066.1:0-13306 GCA_964471755.1 uncultured Alcaligenaceae bacterium | reverse complement strand
CAGCTCGAAGCAGAGCATGTTCCCCGGACCAGTCGGATAAAGACGCCGGGCCAGGTCGTGATCGGGATGGTCGGACCGACCCGGGTAGACGACCCGGGCGACGCCCGGTTGCGTCGCCAGCCAGTCGGCGAGGTCCACAGCGTTGGCAGTCGCCGTCCGCATGCGTAGCGACAGGGTCGCCAGGCCCCGCTCGGCAAGCCAGCAGTCGAATGGATTCGAGGCCAGACCCCAGATGCTGACCACGCGAGCGATGTCCGGCTGGATGTCCGCCTTGCTGGCCAGGAAGCCGAGCGTGACATCGCTGTGGCCCGCGATCATCTTGGTCAGACTCTCCATGACCACGTCGGCTCCGAGGTCGAGCGGGCGGAGCAGTTCCGGCGTCGCGAAGGTGTTATCGACGACGAGCAGCGCCCCGGCCGCGTGGGCCAGGTCGGCCAGGGCCGCGACATCGACCAGACGCAACAACGGATTCGACATCGTCTCGACGAAGAGAACCCGCGTCGGCGTTTGGAGAGCTTCACGCACCGCTGCCAGATCGCTGACATCGACGAACGCAGTCGAGACGCCGAGACGGCCGAGTTCGTCCTGAAGCAACTGCACGGTTCGGCCATAGAGCCGGTTGCCGGCGACGATCCGCTGACCGGGCTGGCACGTCGCCAGGAGAACGGCACTGATGGCGGCCATGCCAGAACCGGTGATCACGCCCCAGGTGCCGCCTTCCCGTCGGGCCAGATCCGCGGCCAGGCGGCGAGCGTTGGGATGGCCGTCCCGAGCGTAGATAAACCCGGGCTCGACACCGTCCATGATGCGATCGAGAGCGTCGAGGTCCGGAATCGTGTAGACGGAGGACTGATACAGCGGTGACACCAGCGGCTCGGTTGAGCCGAGAGCGTCGGGTCGGTCGGCGGGGGTGGTCATCGGCGGCTCACTTTATCCGGCGGGGAGATCACTCCACGCCAGGATAGCAAACCGGCGGGCGGTGATGATCGGTGAAATCGTCGGACTTTTTCCTTTCCCTGCGGACGGTTCCTGGCAACAATAGCATATCTGCCCGACTTCCCCCGCCACGGGCCTGATCACACAGGAATGATCATCATGCTTCGCGCCGTCTGTTGTGGCCTGCTCGTTCTGTCCTGCTGTCCGACGCTGGTCCACGCTCAGGGCACCGCGCCGGCGAAGACGCCGTATCACGATGCCCGGGTCGTGCCCGTGCCCGGTCTACTGACAGGTGGCCTGGCCGATGCCGGCCTGCACACGATGCCCTGGACCGGGCTCACGCCGGCGAAGTACGTTCCCGGTCTGTGCGTGCTGCGGTATCCCATCGCGACCTCGTCGCCGGAGGCGCAGCGCTTCTTCGATCAGGGTCTGGGCTACTTCTACAGTTACGTCTGGAACGAGGCCGCACGCTGCTTCGAGACGGCCACACTGCACGATCCGGAGTGCGCGATGGCCTGGTGGGGTCTGAGCCGGGCCCTGGAGAAGTACGGCAAACGCAGCCTGGTGAACAAGGCACTTGAGAAGGCCGACGCCCTCAAGGACCACGTCAGTTGGCGCGAGCAGCAGCTCATCCTGGCGAGCATGCAGGCCAAGGGCCTCGCTCCCAACGTCGGCGATGCCGAGGCTCGCAAGAAGGTCGCCATCGCGACGCTCGACGGTCTGCTCGCCGTCCACGACGACGACACCGAAGGGCTGTTCTTCCGCGCTCACATGGCGAACAATGCGGCCACGCATGGTGGTTCCGTCGCAGGCGTGCCGTTCTACCGGGCCCTGCTGCGGGTCGATCCGCTCCATCCCGGAGCGAACCATGAGCTGGTCCACTTCTACGAGACGTTCCGCCGACCGGCCCTGGGGATGCCGTTCGCGGACGGTTACATCGCCTCGTCGCCGGGCCTGCCGCACGCCTACCACATGCAGGCTCACCTGGCGACGCGCATCGGCCGGTGGGACAAGACCAGCGACCGCTCGGCTCGCGCGATCGAGCTGGAGAACGCCTACCACAAGTATCTCGGCGTCAAGCCGTCGGACGATTCGCAGTACGCGCATCATCTGGAAACGTTGCTGACGTCGCTGATCCACGATGGCCGCTTCGCCGAGGCTCGTGGGATCAAGGCGCAGATGGAGAAGAACGGCTACCGGCGTGATCAGGTCTTCTTCAAGCTCGCGCTGGCCGAGCGAGACTTTGCCACCTGCGAGAAGATCCTGGCGGGCATGGGTCGGCGTGACAAGGTCGGCAAGAGCTATCTGGCGGCGTTGCTCTACCTGAAGAAGGGCGAACCGAAACGAGCCCTGGCCGAGGTCGAGGTGCTACAGCAGGCGTTCAAATCGCGCAAGAGCGACCGGAAGCTGGAATACCAGCTGTGGGAGACGCAGGGGCTGCACATGTGCGCGACCGGCTCGGGCGAGGCGGGTCTGAAGCTCCTGGCGAAGGCGGCCGTCAAGAGCCAGAGCGACTACGGCCATCACGCCTGGGGCAACGGGGCCTACTTCATGGAGGCCTGGGGCGAAGCGGGCCTGCGTTGTGGCGACGACAAAAACGCCGAGGAGGGCTTCCTGGAGGCGATCGCTCACGATCCGGGCAGCGTGCGAGCGGCCCTGGGCTTGCAGGTCCTGTGCGAGAAACTGGGTCGCGGCGAGGAGGCACAGCGCTTTGCCGAGCTGGCACGAAAGTGCTGGTCGCGAGCCGACTCGGGCAAGTTGGAGGTGGAGCTGGCCGCCCTGCGAGCGCTGCTCAAGCCGACGACGGCATCGGTGGCGAATCCGGCCGGCGGGGAGTGAACTCGCGGAGGCATCCGGTTCGATTCCGGCTTTCGTCCCCTGGCGACTGCGGGTAAAATGGGTGGAGTAACTGGCCCGAGGATTCCTCATGGCAAACCACCCATTCACACCCTTGACGCCGCGGGCCACACCAGAAAGTGTCGCCCATCACTTCCGCGAACTCGAGGCGGCCTGGAGGGCCGATACGTACGTTCTGTCGTCGTACTCGGCCATCGTCGGGCATCCAGCCTTCCGTGAGATCGTCGGCCTGGGAATGGCGGTGGTGCCGATGATGCTCGCGGATCTCGAGCGCCGGCCCGAGTTGTGGGTCTGGGCCTTGCCCGAGATCACCGGCGAAGACCCCGTGCCGGCCGAGGACGTCGGGAACATCACGCGGATGAGCGAAGCCTGGGTTCGCTGGGGCCGGGAGAACGGCTACCAATGAGCGCGTGGCTGGAGAGTCTCTTCCCCGGCCTCGGCGGAACGACCTACCGCGTCACCAGCTCGCCGACGGCGACCTACAACTGCATCGCCTGGGCGGTGGGGCTTACCGATGCCTGGTGGTGGCCTGTCGATTCACCGGCCCGGCGGACGCACTGGCCCGCCGGGGTTCTCGCCCTCGAAACGATCGATGCGTTTCGGCAAGCTCTGGTAACGGTCGGGTTCGGCCCCAGCGTGGATGAGCAACTCGAGCCCGGCTTCGAGAAAATCGCCCTCTTCGCCGATGCCGCCGGCGTACCGACGCACGCCGCTCGACAACTCGTGACTAGAAGCTGGACGAGCAAACTCGGGCAGGGAGACGACATCGAACACGTTTTGCGGGCTCTGGAAGGCTCCATCTACGGCACGGTCGTCCTGGTCTTGAAACGTCCGGTCATCCCAGGAGCGTGATCTTGCGTGATCGTCGGATCGACACCGTTCCTCCGGCGCGAGGCTCATCCGGCGCGAGGCCGGGGCGCATCTCGTGAACTCGTCTCTGGGGGCCGGTGTCTGATCGGCATCCCGAGGGCACGCGATGATCTCGTTCGACCAGCTACTGATCGACCCCGACAAGGACGCCCTGGCCGCCGACGGCGAGACGGCCTACGTCGGCACCAGCGACCGAACCCTCCGCGTGGTTCTCGGCAAGCGCCGGCCGGAGGCTTTCCCCGACGCCCGGAAGCGGGCGCTCGATCTGGCCGTCTCTGCCGACCTGCCGGCGATCTCCTGGCCGATGGAACCGCTGCTCGACTTCCTCCAGGCCGAGGCTGTCCGCCGCGCCCGCTTTTCGGAGGCCGTCTCGTGACCGAGCCGATTCGCTTCTACAGCACCCACGAGCCCTACGGCGAGTTCTCGAACTTCGCCCGGTATCCAATCTTCCTCGACGGCCAGCGCTGGCGGACGTCCGAGCATTACTTTCAGGCGCAGAAGTTCCTCGACCGGGTCAACCGCGAGGCCGTCCGTCTGGCGCGGACTCCGGGTGAGGCGGCCCGTCTGGGTCGCGATCGCAAACGGCCGCTGCGGCCGGACTGGGAGGCGGTCAAGGACGACGTGATGCGCCAGGCGGTGCGGGCGAAGTTCAGCCAGCACGCCGACCTGCGGGCGCTGCTCCTGGGCACCGACGACGCCGAACTGATCGAACACACGGCGAACGATTCCTACTGGGGCGACGGCGGTGACGGCAGTGGCCGGAACCGCCTCGGCCGCATACTCATGGAGATCCGCGAGGAGCTGCGCGCGGAGTGAGGGACGAGCCACGCTCAGGGCCTGGTCGTGGAGAATCGCTGCATCGCGGCTCGCGCCTGTTCCGTCTCGATGGCTCCGGGAGCCCCTTTCGCCATCTCGGCGAGTAGCTCACAAGCTCCCATCGTCCCGATGGCCTCGAGCGCCTCGATGGCCCGGACGCATCGCAGGTGGTCTCCTGCGAGGGGCTGATCGAGCGTCTTCAGCAACTCGCCGATACGCCGCTTCTGCTCGGCACTGGTTGGCCGGCACTGCGTCATGGCCGAGCGGCCAGCCTCGCCGATCCGTGCCAGGGCGACGGCCGCGCGTTCCCGCGTGTCGAAGTCGTCGGCGTCGAGGTCGGCGATCCACCTCACCACCTGTTTCGTCTCGGCGTGCGGTACCGGGCGCAAGTGGCGTTTCAATATCGGCAAGGCGACGTCCGGCGCAGCGCGCAGCGCCTGGATGGCGCGGTAGGCAACACCGGCGTCTGCGCTGGCCAGGTCCGTCCACAGGTCCGCGGCGGCTTTCTCGGCGGCCGAAGCGAACGGGAAGATCCGATCGAGTCGCCAGACCGTGGCCGTGGTGTCGTATCCATTCGTGACCACCGCCTGCCCATTCAGCGCGAAGCAGATGCGCTCAGCCGAGGATTTGAACCGGCCGCGTTCCTGGCCGCTGGCCACTTCCCACAGGCGAACCAGGCCGTTGCCCGCCGAGAGCAGCGAATGACCGTCGGGAGAGAAGGCGAAGTCCCGCGCCCCTCCGTCGTCCTCTTTCACGCGATCCGGGATGAGGACCCGCATCCGACCACTGGCCACGTCCCACACCTGGAGGAACTCACCATCGCAGCAGGTCGAGGCCAGGGTGCGGCCATCGGCGGAGAACGCCAACCGGAAGGGCTGTGGACGCGGGAACCTTCGAGCCGGGAACTTTCCCAGATTGCGCAGGAGGCGACCGGAGGCGGTGTCGAAGAGCAACAGCTCCGAGTGAGCGAAGACCGCTGCTGTCTTCCCGTCCGCTGTCAAGGCGATGGCATCCGACGAAAAGGAGCCCGCGTCCAGCCGACCCAGTTCTCTGCCGGTCGCCGTTTCCCACAGGCGGAGCGAACCATCGAATCCTCTGGAGAGGAGCAGCCGTCCGTCCGGGGTGGCGACGACCCGGTACACCCCATCCTGGTGGCCAGGAAATGCCCGGACTTCCTCGCTCGTCGCGGTGTCCCAGAGGACGAGCCGTTCCCCGGCCGTGACAAGCCACTTGCCCTCCGGACCGACCGCGAATCCGCGATGCGGCAAGCGACGGTCCCAGATGGCCCTGGGATCCTTCGGTATTTCCAGGCCGAGTGATGCGAGGTGACGGCCGGTGGCGGCATCCCACAAGCACGTTTGCCCGTCGTCGGCCATCGTGGCGACAACCCGGCCATCAGGGCTGGCGGCCAGTTCGCTGATGGGTCGTTGGTGACCGGGTTGCTTCTGGAGGATTCGCTGTCCGGTGGTCGTGTCGTGTCGTTCGATGCCGTCCCCGGTGGCCTCGGCGAGTACAGCCCCGTCGGGGGAGAAGGCGACGCCCCGGTACATGAACAGCTCGGGAAACCGGAGGAGTTGTCGGCCAGTCCGCACATCCCAGAGCCGGCTCTCGGCCAGGAGCGCCTTGCCGTCCGGCGTGATGGCGCGGAAATCGGCATTGCCCTGATGGCGCTGCCACGTCCACTTGCGGAGGCGCTGGCCATCGACGGGATCACAGAACGCGATCTCCTGGCCTGCACGGACGAGGATCTCCTTGCCGTCCGGGCTGAAGAGCCGGGGTTCCCCTGGGAACCAGTCGTGAAGTGGAAACTGTCGCCGTTCCTTTCCCGTCACGGCGTCGAAGAGCCGGAGCGTCCACGCCTCCTTGCCAGCCACTTTACCCACCACCAGCAGCGCCAGGGTGTTCCCATCCGGTGACAAAGCCGCTTCCAAGAACGCGCCGCGCGGCGGATCGGTCGTCGCGAGGACATCGCTCAACGTCACCACGAACCGATCTTTTCCAGTCTTGACATCGACAAGGCGAAATTCGCATGCGTTGCAAACGATGAGGCCGCCAGCGCCGGTGAACCCCACGAAATCGACATGCTGGAAGTCCGGTTCGGGCACCATACAGACGACCTTTCGCGTGGCGATGTCCCAGACAAGCGTGGGGCCGGCGCTGAACCCCGCCGCGAGGTAGCGTCCATCGCGTGAGAACGTGCAGGCGTTGGTGTGGCAGGTCACCTCGCCGGAGCGGGTTCCGCGGAAAGTCGCGACGTGCTGTCCGATCCGGGCGTCGAGCAGGACGACGCCAGCCTGCGTACGGGTGGCCAGCAATTTGCCGTCTGGCGAATAAACGACGCCAACACACCCCGCGGCCCGGAAGCGAACCGTACCGAGCCGGGCGATGGCCCCGGGCGGCAACGGGTCGCCATGCAGATCGACAGCCGGCTCCGCGCCGGTCAGGGCCACGATGACGAGCAGCGACAGCAGACGCATGGGTGGACTCCATTCCGAGAGCGCTGACCAAACGTGGACCAGCCCATTACACCCGCTCGACGCTCGCCTGTCGAGATCGCCCGCTTTGTTGTTGACTTCGGCGTCCGAAACGTCATGCTGAAGGGAGCTTTCCATCCGTCCGCAAACCCTGCCGGAATTCCTGCCACCCCTTGAGGGTTCGACCGCCATGCTGGATCTGCACACCGGTCGCTCGTCTGACTGTACTGGCCTGTCCCGCCGCTCGTTTCTTCGCGTTGGCGGCCTCAGCGCTCTCGGCCTCTCGCTCGCCGGCTACCTGCGACTCCAGAACGCCGCAGCCGCGGGCTCCGCTCCCACGAAACCGAAGCGCTGCATCCTCATGTGGATGCAGGGCGGGCCGAGCCACCATGATACCTTCGACCCCAAGCCGGACGCCCCGGCCGAGGTCCGCGGCGAGTTCAACGTCATCCCGACGACCCATCCCGGCGTGAAGATCGCCGAGCATCTGCCAATGCTCGCCCGGATGACCGACAAGTACAGCATCATCCGCGGCCACGATCCTCGCAACGGCAGCCACGGTACGGCCGACCACCTGATGATGACCGGCCGCAAGTTCAATGCCTCGCTGGCCTTCCCGTGTTTCGGCTCCGTCGTCGCTCACGAACGCGGCTACGCCGATGGCATGCTACCGTTCGTCCAGCTGGGCCGAAACATCGATCGCCGTTTCAACGGCGGCATCGCCGGCTTCCTCGGCGATCAGTACAATCCCTTCGAGATCGGCGACGATCCGAACGCGGCCAGTTTCAAGGTGCGTGATCTGAGCGTCGCGGGCGATGCCCAGGCGGCCCGACTCAATCGCCGATACACGATGCTGACCGAACTCGATCGCTATCAGAAGGCCATCGAGGAAGGGGCGACGCCAGCGGTTGCGGCCCGTGATGAGTTCTACGAGAAAGCTCACGGTCTGATCACGTCGCCGGCCGCCAAGAAGGCGTTCGATCTGGACCTGGAACCGGCCAGCGTCCGTGAGCGCTATGGCCGCAACACCTTCGGCCAGAGCTGTCTGCTGGCTCGCCGAGCGATCGACGCGGTCGTGCATTTCGTCACCGTGACCGACGGTGGCTGGGACACGCACGCGAACAACTTCAAGAGTCTGAAGGACCGCAAACTGCCGGTTCTCGATCGAGCGTACTCGGCTCTGCTGGAGGATCTGTCCAGTCGCGGCATGCTCGACGAGACGCTCGTGGTGTGGTTCGGCGACTTCGGTCGGACGCCGAAGATCAACAGCGCCGCCGGGCGTGACCACTGGGCGTCGGCGGGCGTGGCGTGCATGGGTGGCGGCGGCGTCAAGATGGGCGAGGTGGTCGGCGCGACGAATCCGCTGGGTGAGTTCGTGATCGACGGCCTGGCGACACCGGCCGACCTGGCCGCGACGATCTTCACGGCTCTGGGCCTTCCGCTGCAAACGTGGTTCAAGACGCCGGACGGTCGGCCGATCGAGCTGTGTCCGGAGGGCAAGCCGATCCGGCAGCTGATCGGTTGATCGCGTTGACGCGGCGAGCCCCCGACGAAAGTCGGGGGAGTTCAGGCGAGCCCCCGGCGACAGCCGGGGGAGTCCAGGCGAGCCCCCGACGAAAGTCGGGGGAGTTCTTCCGATGGCGAAGACTCCCCCGGCTGTCGCCGGGGGCTCGCCTGCTGTCACCCGGAGATCATGCCGATGTCCACTTCGTCCTGGTCGGCGTTGCTGATCGTCCTTCTCCTGCCGGTGAGCGTCTGTGCCTGCCTGTGGGACCATGACACGCTCAAGCAGGAGCGCTCGCGCTTCCCCTCGACGCTGGAGCTGATCACTGGCAAGTTCCTGCGTCACTCTCCTGAATTCTACGCCTGGCGCATTCAGGATCGACAGGCGAAGCTCGATGCCGGCTCAAGCAATCCGGGTCTGTACGACGATCTCGCCGTCGCCTACCAGATGACCGGTGACACGGCGAAGGCAATCGCTGTGATGGAGGCGAAGGAGAAGCTTCACCCCGGCCTGTACGAGACGTACTCAAATCGGGGCACGTTCCACATCCTGGCTGGCGACTTCGAGGCCGGTCTGCCGGACATCGACCGGGCGTTGGCGATCAACCCGGATGCCCACTTCGGCCGGGAGAAATTCCAGAAGTGGCTCGTCGAGTACGCCATGACCCGGCGGAAGGACGGGAAGATCGTCTTTCCGATGTGCGCGCTGGAGGATCAACGCGTGGACAGGAACGCCACGTTCGTGGCCTTCCTGGCGAAGCGGCATGGGGTCGAGCGGATCGGCCCGGCGGAGCGGCAGGCTGCGGTCAAGGGCGTCCTGGGTATGATGCGTTTTGCGAACTACCGCAACCCGCTTCTGCTTGAAGCGCTGGGCGAGTTGCTTCACGATCATGACGGCGGCTGGGACGCCAAGCACCTGTCGGCCCGGGCGTACCTCCAGGCGTCGTATCAAGTCGAGGGGCCAGCTCGCGAGGCGTACTGCAAGCTGGCCGAGGCTTCCCTCAATATGCAGACGCCGCGACAGGGCGAATACCGATCCATGAAGCTGGCCGAGATCGAGCCGGCATTCCAGGCCGAACTGGCCGATGCCGAGAAGTGGTACGCCGAGTTGAAGACGCGCGAGGTGGACTGGATCGCGAAGGGACTGAACGCCGATGCGGAATTCGATCGGCTCTACACGGCCGAGCCGAAGGTCCTGGCTACGGCTGAGCCGTTTCCCGCGTGGCACGGCGAACTCCTTTTCCGGATACTCATCTTCGGTGGCGTGGGCGTCCTGGTGGTCCTCTTCTGGCGGTTCTTGCGATTCCTCGTCAAAAAAGCGATGTCAGAGGCACCATGAACCGGAACTGAGCCTGGAAGTTTGTCACGAACCAGGTGGCGTGCGCCAGTCAACCCAACCTTTTCGTCAACACCTGGCCGCTCTGCCTGCTGGCTTGTGGTTCTGGCTCTGGCCTGCTGATCGACAGCCAGTCCTGCTTGTGGGACCAGTCCGAACATTTCTTCCCTTCCCTGGCGATAAAAAGCCCGACACCGGCGTTCAGAAGGACAGAAGGCAGTGATCCGGTAACGGATAACGAACCTTCTTTCGAGGCACCCTGGCTGTCATCGCTCACGTCAGGGAAGACCGACGCCGTACGGGCGCGACTTCACGACCGCAGGGAGGGGGCGGTCGTGGAGCAACCAACCTCCTCCGGCTCTCTGAACGAGGATCTGGACCATGGCAAATCAGAAGCACGATTACACGGTCGTCACGTCCCACGGCGACGTCCATCTCAGCACGGACAACCACCATTCGCTGTACGACTCGATCGAGGAGTTTCTCGCGGCCCACAAGGCCACGATCGCGGCGGCGTGCCAGGTGAGCGGAGTAACCATCTCGCTCATCGGCCTCTACCTGTCCCACGGCCGAGCCGGCAAGAAACTGAAGTAACACCGGTGGCGAGCCCCCGGCGAAAGCCGGGGGAGTCCAGACTCGAAAGCCGGGGGAGTCCAGACTCGAACGCTCACGCTCCGCCGACAAGGTTGCCTCCCTCAGCATCCTGCCCTTTACCTCCTCGGCCACGGCGTGGTATCATCAAGTATACGTCTGTCCCCTGCCTCCGAGGATGCCGCATGGACAGTCTCACGTTTCTCGACAAGGGCCTCAAGGGCGAGCCACTGCCGATCTACGTCCTGGCCGGCGATCAGGACTTTCTCAAACGCCAGGTTCGCGCCCTTCTCAAGAGCAGCATCCTCGGCGAAAATGACGATCCCTTCGCACTGACCACCTTCCCGGGTGAGAAAACCGCGTTCGCCGAGGTGATCGACGCCGTCTCGACCCGACCGTTCCTGTCGCCGCGACGGCTCGTCGTCGTGCAGGACGCCGACCCGTTCGTCACCGCTGCCCGCGACAAGCTGGAACGCTACGTCAGCAAGCCATCGACCGCCGGGGTGCTGATTCTCGAAGTGAAAACGTGGACCTCGACGACGCGCCTGGCCAAGGCCCTCGTCGCCAACACGATCCAGTGCAAGGCTCCGTCGAAGGCCAAGCTGCCCGACTGGTGCGTCAACTGGGCCCTGGCCCGCTTCGGCAAACAACTCGTCGCCGCGGCCGCCCGGTCGCTGGTCGATCTCGTCGGCGAGGACATGGGCCAACTCGACACGGAACTGAACAAGCTGACCCTCTACGTCGGCGACCGGGCCCGCATCACGGCCGAGGATGTCGATCGACTCGTCAGCAACAGCCGAGAAGAGAACGTCTGGCAGATCTTCGACCGCATCGCCGAGGGGGACGCCGCCGGGGCGCTGCGTCTGCTCGATGGCCTCCTGGCCCAGGGTGAGGAGTTCTTCAAGCTCCTCGGAGCCATGGCCGCATCGCTGCGCAAGCTCGCCCAGGCCGGTCGGCTGTCGATGCAGGGCGCGACGCTGGCCGAGGCGATGGAGCGAGCGAATGTGCCGCCGTTCGTCCGACGCGGAGCCGAGGCGCAGATGCGGCATCTCGGTCGGCAGCGTCTGGCACGGCTGTACGATTGGCTGATGGAGGCGAACATGCTCGCCCGCACGACCGACGGCCCGCCGAAGGAACTGATCCTGGAACGGCTGATCGTTCGCCTGGCCCGCAAGGGGGATGCCGGCCGCGTCCAGTGACACGCCACGATCGATCGTGGGGCCGACTCCCCGAGCATTCTGCTATCTTCAATCGCCCGGGACTACTTCTTCTTCCCGGAACTGAGCTTGATCTCGATCGGCTTGCCGTCGCCGGTCACGCTGAAGCTCAACTGGGTCCGGGCCGGATCACTGTAGATCGCCGGGAGATCCTTCCTGAGTTCTGTCTCGGAAGGAGCGGCGAGGACCGGCGCGTCCGTGGCTTCACCCTTCAGCTTGCTGACCGTGACCTTGTAGGTGCCCGGCGGCAGGCCGTTCTCCCCCTTGGCCCCCAGAATCACGAACTTCCCGTCGGTTCCAGTGCGGGCTGTGCCGCCAGTCACGGAGCCCTTGCCGTCGGGATAGAACGTGACCGCCGCCCCGGCCAGAGGATCCTTGTCCCAGGTGACGATCCCGTTGACGGGAATGACCGTTCCGCTTCCACAACCGACCATCAGCAGGGAGAGAACGATGAACCCAAACGTCTGTCGCATGAACGCAGTCTCCTCTTGAATGCGAAGAAACCCGCGAACCAGCTGGTCCGCGGGTGGAATGATGCGGGTCAGGGCGAATCAGTCGATGCCGTTCTGCACGACGCCGTCGGACATCCGCGCCCAGTAGAGGAGAGTCGTCGCCGGGACGTTCTCGCTGACGAAGCGGACCGAGGCGTCGCCCATGGCGAACATCGCGCCGCCGGTGTGCATGCTGCCGACCCGGCCCCAGTCGCCGAGCCGGCCGGCCCGCGGCGGGTTGCTGCCGCCCACCATTCCGCAGGTCGTCCAGGTGGCGTTCAACGACCAGTCGTTGATGCCCTTGCCCGAGGTGGTCTTCGACGGATCGAGGCCGGTCTGCACCCAGCCGCGATAGCCCCAGACGGGGCCCAGACCGTTGCAACGTGGCTCGACCGTCGTCTCGCCGATCATGAACGTGTTCGAGGCCCCATCGATGATGGTGGAGATCTTCGTGGTGCTGTTCTCACCGAAGATGGCCTTGTTCGCACCCGACGCACTCTTCCAGTAGTTACAGGTGCCGAAGTCGCCGTTGGCGTTGGTGATGAAGTCGTAGTTGGAGCGCTGACCGACCCGGCCCGCACCGGGGCCATAGCGGTTCGGATGGCTGTTGCTGCCGCTGTCGCGTGGGCCGCCATCGGAGGGACAGATGAAGGCCTGGAGGACGTTGTTCATCAGGGCCATGTTCACCGTCGCCGACGTACTCGAACTGCCGGTGTTGCCATTCCAGGGAGCGCCGGAGTAGTTGCCACGCTGGTTACGGATCGTACCGGCGTTGTCCCAGATGACGTCGGCGAAGGGCAGATTCAGGTTCATCTGCTTGTACAGGGCTTCCTGCTCGACGTAGGGCAGGACGAGGATCCAGCCGCTCATGTTCAGGACCTGGGAGTCTCCCGTCCCGGTGGCCGAGGAGCCGCAGAAGCCGTAGCCCTTGCCAGCTGGCGGCAGGCTGCCGTGGGTACTCTCGTAGTTGTGGCAGGCCAGGCCGAGTTGCTTGAGCTTGTTTGAACAGGCCATGCGCGAGGCGGCCTCACGAACCTTCTGGACCGCGGGGAGGAGCAGACCGATCAGGATGGCGATGATCGCGATGACGACGAGCAGCTCGATCAGCGTGAAGCCACGACGACCGTGCCGGGTCTGTAGGGCACCACAAAACATGGGACACTCCGAATAATGAATAAAAGAGAAAACCGTGACAGGCGTACCTGCCTGCCCGGT
>CAYYJM010000065.1:20873-25107 GCA_964471755.1 uncultured Alcaligenaceae bacterium | reverse complement strand
GAAAACGAACCCCAGCCCGCCGAGGTTACTTGACCCCATACATCGCAACCGCCTCTTCGGTGCGCGGCATCCGCAAGATCGGTAGCGGCACGGACTGGTTCTCTCCGCGCTGGTACGCCAACATGAACGCAGCTGGCTATCGAGACGGCCAGGTCTACGACTCCAGCATCCTGGGCAACTGAGGCTTCCGGGCTTTGAACTGACAGCCCCCCGGTGGCGATACCACCGGGGGCTTTTCCTGGATGAGGATGAATATGCGCTGGTTCTTCTGTTTTGCTCTGACCGGGGCGCTCGTGATGAGCCTGGCCGGTTGCTCGAACACCCCAACCCAGAAATCCACACAACCGACCAAGGACAAACTCCCGGGACCGCCGCCACCACCGCCGCCGCCACCGCCGCCGAAGTGAACCTCGCGGAGCAGAAGTTACCCCTCACAGCGGACGCCAGTCGTCCGCTGTTGTTTTTCCGATCCGGGTTTCCGAACGATCTCTCCCCGTTTCTGGCCGGGTTTTCAGCGGGGTTCGTCCTTTCGTGATTGCACCCGATGGCCGCGCGCGGGACAATGCTCGCGCTTGCCCCTTCTCATCGGGAGACCACCATGACGCATACGCGACGCGATTTTCTCGCCGACGTCGGTCAGGGGATGCTGGCCGCCGGCCTCGGTGCCGGCCTTGCCGCCGAACTCGGTCTCTGTCCGCCGCTGCTTGCCGACGAGCCGAAGACCCTCCACTTCGGCGATCTCGAACCGCTCGTCGCCCTCTTGCAGGAGACGCCCCGAGCCAGGCTCCTGCCCATCCTCGTCGAGAAACTCGGCAGCGGCACCTCCCTGAAACGCCTGACCGCTGCGGCGGCCCTGGCCAACGCGCGCACCTTCGGCGGCGAGAACTACTTCGGCTTCCACGTCTTCATGGCCCTGACACCCGCCTATCAGATGGCCGCGGAACTTCCGAAGGACCGCGCCGCCCTGCCGCTGCTCAAGGTCCTCTACCGCAACGCCCACTACACCGAGAGCGTCGGCTTTCGCAAGAACGAGGTTCTCCATCCGACGACTCCGGCCGAGAAGGCCACGGCCGAGACGGTTCACCAGGCCGTCAACGCCGCCGACCGCGTCGGGGCCGAGCGGGCCCTTCTCGCGGTCGGAGCCGATTCGCCGGCCGACGCCCTCAACGCCGCGCTGCTCGGCGTCGAGGATAACCACGACGTTCACACCGCCGTACTCCCCTGGCGAGCCTGGACCCTGCTCGACATCGCCGGCAAGGAATACGCCCTGACACTGCTGCGTCAGTCCGTCCGACAGTGCGCCAAGCAGTGCGAGAACTCGAAGAAGCGGGATCCGGCCCACCTGAAGGCACAGCGAGCGATCCTGCCCAACCTGCTGGAGAAGCACCGCCTGCCGCGAGCCGAGGCCGGCCGACGTGCCGCCGATGACGCCTGGGTGGATCGTCTGTGCCAGACGATTCTCACGTCGAGCCAGGCCGAGGCCGGCGAGGCCGTCGCCGTCGCCCTGGCCGAGGGCTTCAATCCCGAGCATGTCGGCGAAGCGATCGCGCTGGCCGCCAATCAACTCGTCCTGCGTCAGGTCGAGGGCGGTGGCCGAACGCATGGCGACTCGGCCGGCGTTCACGCCTCCGATGCGACGAATGCCTGGCGGAACATGGCGCGGGTGTCGAATCCGCGCAACGCCGCCGCCGGCCTGATCCTCGCCGCGATGGACGTCGCCCGCAGCGCGAGCTGGACCAGTCCCGGCTACCGCAAGGAGTCGTTCCCGCGAGCCGAGGATCTCGAAGCCGTCAAGGCCGCGACGCCGGAGGCGCTGCTCGGCGCTCTCGACGGAGCCATCCGCGAGAACAACCAACTCGGCGCGATGGCGGTGGCAGCGAAGATCGGCAAGCTCGATCTGCCGGCCCGGCCGATCTTCGATCTGCTGCTCGGCTACGCGATCAGCGAGGACGGCCGACTGCATGCGGAGAAGTACTACCGCACGGTGAGCGAGGAGTTCGCGACGATCCGGCCTGCCTTCCGCTGGCGGCAGCTGATCGCTCTGGCCCGCGTGACGGCTAGCATGTACGGATACTCGCAGCAGGATAAGAAAGAAGGTCGGGCACCGGGGTACGCGGAGGCGTGTCGGTTGCTGAAGGTGTGACTGCGGGATCGGTCTGACTGGTCTGACTTTTTTGGACTGCGGCGATGCTTCGCCGCTCTGACTCTCTGGCTTGCTCAGGCGAGAGTCAGAAAGGAAGAGCGGCAAAGAATTGCCGCAGTCCAAAAAAGGGAGAACGGAGCCGTAGGGTTTGGATCGAATTCTGGGGGTGCGAATGCTCCGTGTAATGCTCTCGGTCCTCGTCCTCGTCGCTGCCGTGTGGCCGATCCACGCGGCGGAGGCGGGACGGCCGAACGTTCTGTTCATCGCCATTGACGATCTGAACGACTGGGTTGGCTGTCTGCACGGCCATCCACAGGTCCAGACGCCGAACATCGATCGGCTCGCCGCTCGCGGTACGCTGTTCACGAACGCCCACTGTCAGTCGCCGCTGTGCAACCCGTCGCGCACCAGCCTCCTGACCGGCCTGCGGCCCACGACCACCGGTGTCTACGGGCTGGCACCGTGGTTCCGCACCGTCGCCGAGTTCAAGCAGCAACGCACCCTGCCGCAGGCGTTCATGGCCGCGGGATATCGCAACCTCTGCGTCGGCAAGATCTTCCACGGCGGCTACCCCCCCGGCCCGGATCGCGCGGCCGAGTTCCACGAGTATGGCAAACTCAGTCCGTCGCCAAAGCCCGCGAAGCCGTTCCTCGAGACGCCCGGCGGTCACCCGGCCATGGACTGGGGCCCCTTCCCCGCCCGCGACGAGGACACGCCCGATGCGAAGATCGCCGAGCGGGCCGTCGCGATGCTGACGAACCCACCAAAGGAGCCGTTCTTCCTCGCCGTCGGCTTCCACCTGCCGCACGTCCCCTGCTACGCACCGCAAAAGTGGTTCGACCTCTATCCCGAGGAAAGACTCCAGCTGCCGCCGGTGAAGGCCGGCGATCGGGACGACACGCCGGAATTCTCGTGGTATCTGCACTGGAAACTGCCCGAACCGCGGCTGTCGTGGCTGAAGAAGGCCCAGCAGTGGAAGCCACTCGTCCGGGCCTACCTGGCCTCGATCAGCTACGTCGATGCCCGGGTCGGCCGAGTTCTCGACGCCCTGAAGCGGAGCGGCGTCGAGGATCGCACGATCGTCGTACTCTGGTCGGACCACGGCTGGCACCTGGGCGAGAAGGACATCAGCGGCAAGAACACGCTCTGGGAACGCTCGACACGCGTGCCGCTGATCTTCGCCGGGCCCGGCATCGCTGGCGGAGCGATGTGTGGGCGACCGGTCGAGTTGCTCGACCTGTACCCGACGCTCGCTCAGTTGTGCCGACTGGAACCCGCGAAGAACCTGGAGGGACACAGCCTCACGCCGCTGCTGAAGGACGCGAAGGCCGCCCGGGCCTGGCCGGCGATCACCTCGCACAACCAGGGGAACCATGCCGTCCGGACGGAACGCCATCGGTACATCCGCTACGCCGATGGGTCGGAGGAACTGTACGACCTGACGGCCGACCCGAACGAATGGACGAACCTGGCAGGTAAGCCCGAGTCGGCGGCGACTTTGATCGAGCTGCGCAAGTGGCTGCCGAAGACCGATCGGCCGCCGGTGGCTGGCAGCGCGCACCGAATTCTGACCTACGACCCGGTCACGCGCCAGGCGGTCTGGGAGGGAAAACCAGTCGTCCCGGCAGAAAAAGAGCCGTGAGCGCGTAAGAACGAGTCGGTTCGCGCGTACTGGGTTATGACAGGGATAAGGAAATCCTCCAGGGGCCGGCCGGGCGAGAACCGTCTAGAATGAGATAGCACTCTGGACGGGAACCACTGCATGGAATCGCCAGTTACACGAGCGAGCTTGCTGCTGCGCCTGAAAAACGACTCGGACACGGAAGCGTGGCAGGAGTTCGTGCATTTGTACGGCCCGATGGTGTTCCATTTCGCCCGCAAGCGCGGCTTGCAGGATGCCGACGCCGCCGACCTGATGCAGGAAGTTCTTCGCTCCGTGGCGACGCACGCCGGCAAACTCGACTATAATCCGAATCGCGGCTCGTTCCGGGGCTGGCTGTTCACGATCACGCGAAACAAGCTGTACACGTTCCTGCAACGGCAGCGCAACCGGGAGCAGGCGACCGGAGACAGCACCACCCGCCAGGCCCT
>CAYYJM010000065.1:0-20863 GCA_964471755.1 uncultured Alcaligenaceae bacterium | reverse complement strand
GTCGAGGGGACCGCCGCCCAGGAAGTCGCCAACCGATTGCAGATGTCCACTGGAGCCGTCTACGTCGCCCGGAGCCGAGTCCTGGCTCGGCTGCGCGAAGAGGTTCAGCGTCTGCAGAACGAAGAATGAACCGCCCGTCGAGGTATGTCGTGAACACTGCTTCCTGCCCCGAACCGAGCAGCTTGCGAGCCCTGCTCGAAGATGCGCCGACAAATCTCGACCTGGAGAGTCTGACGCAGCACGTCGGCGGGTGCCCCTTCTGTCAGCAAGCTCTGGAACGACTGGCGGCCGGCGACCTTCCGGTAGAACACTTCGTCTCCGCTTCCGTCCGTGAGCAGCCCTCGGCGAACTCGGCCTACTGGCAGGCCCTTCGCCATCTGGAGCAACTCGGCTCCCGCATGACACCCGCTCCGACCCAGACTCCCACGCCCGAGGTCGACGTCCGAGCGACGACGTTCCTCGAACCGCCCCTGCAACCGGGCCACATCGGCCGACTGGGCCATTTCGAGATTCTGCGCGTCATCGGTCAGGGCGGCATGGGCGTCGTCTTGCAGGCGTTCGATTCGCATCTGCAACGCGAGGTCGCCATCAAGGTTCTCGATCCACGCCTGGCCAGCGACGAGAATGCCCGCATGCGATTCTGTCGGGAATCGTGCGCCGCCGCCGCCGTCAGCGACGACCACATCGTCGCCGTCTACCAGGTCGCCCACGAGGAGGACAGGGATCTGCCCTACCTCGTCATGCAGTTCGTCGATGGCGAATCGCTGGAGCAGCGTCTGGAGAAGCAGCACCGGCTGCCCCTGAACGAGATCATCCGCATCAGCATGCAGATCGCCTACGGCCTGGCCGCCGCCCACGAGCGCGGCCTCATCCATCGCGACGTGAAGCCGGGCAACATCCTGCTGGAGAAGGGAACCGACCGCGTCAAGCTGACCGATTTCGGCCTGGCACGGGCCGCTGAGGATCTGCGTCTGACCAGCAGCGGCATGGTGGCCGGCACGCCGTTGTACATGGCTCCCGAGCAGGCCCGCGGCGAGGACACCGATCAGCGGGCCGACCTGTTCAGCCTCGGTATCGTCATGTACGAGATGGCCACCGGCCAGCCACCCTTTATCGGCAATACCGCGCTGGTCGTCCTGCGCCGCCTGTCCGACGATCCTCACCAGCCTCTGTCGGAACTCGACCCGACGCTCCCGGACTGGTTCATCGACATCGTCGACAAGCTCCTGGCCAAGCGTCCGGCGGATCGCTTTCAGACGGCCCGCGAGGTCGCCCAGTTACTCGAAGAACACTGGATGCTGATCCGGACCTCGTCGGTCGAACACCGGGCCTGTCCACGCGGCAAGGCTCGGCGTCGGATGTTGCAGCTGGCAGGCATCGGGGTCGCCGTCGGCGTCCTGTTGACGCTCGGGGCGCTGGCCATCTGGCGTTTCGTCCAGCCGGCTCTGCCGGACTCGATTCTGCCCGGGCCGATCAAGCCGTGGGCGACGCTCGACGGCAACAAGGGGCCGATCTGGAGCGTGACGGCCTCGCCCGACGACAACGTCATCGCCGTCGGCACGCACAGCGAAGGGGTCAAGTTCTGGAACCCCTGGGACGACCGCCTGGAGGCCACCTTCCCCGAGACGCGGTCGATCATGGCCGTCGCCTATTCGGCCGACGGCAACCGTCTCGCGGTTGGTAGCGAGGACGGCCACCTGCGGATCTACGACGTGCCGAGCCAGCAACTGCTGCATGCCCTGGAGCATCGCTCCAGCGTCCGGGCTGTGGCCTTCTCGCGCGACGGCACACGGGTGGTTACCGGAACCCGCTCGGGCATGATTTCGCTCTGGGATGTCGAGAAGGGCCAGCGCATCGGCGAGCCGGCCGCCGCTCATGGCTCAGTCGCCTCGGTCGCCTTCAGTCCCGATGGCAAGGACTTCGCCAGCAGTGGCGAGGACGGCAAGGCCATCATCTGGGTGGCGGCCACTCTCCGACCTCGGTTCGAGACACCCGGCCAGGGTGGCGGCCTCTGGTCGGTTCGGTTCACTCCCGATGGCAAGCATCTGGCGACTGGCGGCTGGGATGGCGTGGTTCGCCTGTGGGACACCGGTTCGGGCAAGCTCCAGAACGAGCTGAAGGTGACCGGACCGGGGCGGGACATCATCGCCATGTCGTTCTGTCCCAGCGGTCGGCTTCTGGCCATCGCCTGTGCCGACGATTCGATTCGCCTGTGGAACGTGGTGGCGCAGGAGGAACGGGCCATCCTCCACGGCCACTCCTCGGCGGTGACCAGCGTCGTCATCACGCGCGACGGCCAGAACCTGGCCTCGGGCGCACGCGATGGCACCGTTCGCATGTGGAAGATTCCTCCCTGCTGTCACGACTGATGCCGTTTCCCCCTCCCGGTCGTAGCCTGTCCTGAGCGCGGCGGCACGAGGTCGTCGGATCGTGGGGAGGATCTTGTCGATGCACTGGCTGCGTCTGGTCGTTTCGATCGCCGGCGTCCTGTGGCTGCCCGACCTGGTTCGCGCCGAAGGTTCTCACGCGCCGCTCACGGTCGCCCCCTGGAGCGTTGCCCCGTTCGTGCTGCTGCTGCTCGCGATCGCCGGCCTGCCTCTCCTTGTCGGAAGCTGGTGGCACCACAACGTCAACAAGGCGATCGTCGGCGGTCTGCTGGCCCTGCCGGTCGCGGCCTATCTGGCTTACCTCCACTTCGCGGATCAGCAACCCGCTCTGGAGATCCTCGGCCTTCAGCTGTTCGAGTATGTCTCGTTCATCGCTCTGCTCGCGTCGCTGTTCGTCGTCTCCGGCGGGATCGTTCTGGACGGCGGCATCCGGGCCACGCCGGGGGTGAACACGGCGTTCCTGGGCATCGGCGTCGTGCTGGCCAATTTCATCGGCACGACCGGGGCGAGCATGCTGCTGATCCGGCCGCTGCTCCGAACGAATCAGCAACGCCAGCGAACGAGCCACCTGCCGATCTTCTTCATCTTCACGGTAAGCAACCTGGGCGGCGTGCTGACGCCGCTGGGCGATCCGCCTCTGTTCCTGGGCTATCTCAACGGCGTCCCGTTCGCCTGGACGCTGCGGCTCTGGCCCCAGTGGCTCGTCGCCAACGGGTTCGTCCTGATCCTGTTCTACCTGTGGGATTCGATCGCCTATGCCCGCGAACGGCCCGAAGACCTGGTCCGCGATGAGACGCAGATCGTCCCGCTGAAGCTGCGCGGTACGATCAACTTCCTTCTGCTCGCGGGGATCATCCTGAGCGTTCTCGTTCAGAGTTGGGTGCCCGGCCGGATGGGCCATGCTCTGGGCATCGCCGGCATGGTGACGCTGGCACTTCTGTCGCTGCTCCTCACGCCGAAGGCCGATCGCGCGGCCAATGAGTTCACCTGGGACCCGATCGTCGAGGTCGCCGTCCTGTTTGCCGGCATCTTCGTGACGATGATCCCGGCCCTGGAACTACTCCGGGCCCACGGCCAGCAGTTCGGACTGACACAGCCCTGGCAGTACTTCTGGCTGACCGGCGCGCTGTCGTCGTTCCTCGATAACGCGCCGACGTACCTGGTCTTCGCCGCAGTCGCGGCCGGGCCGGACAGCCTGGGGACGCTGGCACAAACGTCGCCCGATCTGCTGGCGGCGATCAGCTGCGGAGCGGTCTTCATGGGAGCGAACACGTACATCGGCAACGGGCCGAACTTCATGGTCAAGTCGATCGCCGACGCGGCCGGCTACCGAACGCCGTCGTTCTTCGCCTACATGGCCCTGTCCGGAGTGATCCTGCTGCCGTTGTTTGGCCTGATCACGATCCTCTTCTTCCCGGGGAGGTGATTAGGTTCTGGCGGCTAGATGAAGAACCGCCGGCAAGCCGACGGCTAATGGGCTCACCGTGGCTTCTTCAGCCGCTCGCGCGTCAGTTCCGCCAGATACTTCACTGGCGGCGAGCCGTTCGCCAGGACCGCTTCGTGATAACGGCCCAGGTCGAAGGCGTCGCCCTGCTCGCGCTGCACCGACTGACGCAGGCGATAGAACGCCATTCGGCCGACGAAGTATGTCGAGAGCTGACACGACGACTGCTTCGCGCGGATGACCTTGCCCAGGGCCTCGCCTTCCGACTGAAACGCACCCTGGACCAGCAGTGTCATCGCCTCGTCATCGGTCATCGACGTGCAGTGCATCTTGTGATCGAGGATGGCGTTCGTCACCGCGCGGAGATACCACTTGAGTTGATGCAGACGGAGTGCCAGGTCGCCGTCACCGTAGCCCTGGTCGAGCATCATCTGTTCGGTGTAGACGGCCCAGCCCTCGGCGAAGACGCCGTTGTAGAGGACGCGCCGCAGCTTCGACGGATGCCGATTACTGTATTCGAGCTGGACGTAGTGACCGGGATACGCCTCGTGGATTGTCAGAAGCTGGAGCATGTACGAGTTGTACTCCTCCAGGTAGCTCTGCACCTTGCGCGGGTCCCACTCCTTCGGCGGCGGACTGACGGCGTAGACGCTCCGCGCCTTCACGTCGAGAGCCGGAGCCGGGTTCAGGTACGCCGTCGAGTTGCCGCGCTGGAACTCCGGCATCTCCAGGATGTCGCAGCGATCCGGGTCCGGCAGACGGAGAATGTCCTTCGCCGCGATGAATTTCTTCAGCTTCGCGACGGTGGCTTTAACGTCAGCGACGATCTGCTCGGGCTTGCCGTGTTTCTTCGCGAGGACGGCCATCACCTGACGAATCGTCGCCTCACGGCCCGCGTCGTCGTCGGGCGGCAGGGCCTTGCCGGGGAAGGTCTGGCTCCAGAGTTGACGGGCGATCGTGTACATCTCGTTCCGCACCCGCGCGAACTCGGCCTCGGCGTCGGCGAAAACCTGCTCGGCGGTGACGCCGGCGTCGAGTTCCATGAGCATCTTCTCGGCGAATTTCTCCTTGCCAAGTCGCCATTCACCGTCGGCCCGGGGCAGCAGATCCTTCTCCAGGAACGTCTGATACTCCTTTAGCGCCGCGATGACCTTGACCGCGACGGGCCGAAGCGAGCTGATCGCGGGCGTCTCGCCGGTCAGCTGATAGATGCCGGTTTCGTAGAAGCTGATCGAGCCGCGATTCTGGCGGATGGCCGTCTCGACGTGGGCCTTCGGCGGACGCTTGAGGCTCGCTCGCGCCGCCGCGACGACGCGCGGAATGTGGGCCATCCGTTGGACGGCCGCCTGTACCGCCCGCTCGCGTGGCTCGGTCGATTGCGTGAAGAGCAGGAAGATGCTGTCGCTGATGTACTCGCTATAGACGCGCGGGTCCGTCTCGTAGACGCGCGCGTTCTCGAACAGCCAGAGGGCCCGCTTCAGATGGCTCTGAAGAATCTCGAAATCGATCTGCCCGGCACGCGACAGGGCCTTGTAGTCGATCTGTTTCGGAAGATCTTCCAGCGTCCGGCGGTAGCGAGCGACCCACTTCGCGCGAGCGGACGGCGAGACGTCATCGAGAAGGTGATCGAAGCGATGATCGCCGAGGCGAGTCGCCTCCAGGGGGCGTTCCTTGAACTCGGCCTCCAGGAAGGCGTCGAAGAAATCGGCCAACTTCCGGTCCTCGTCGCCGGCCGCCGGCGTCGGGCCGACGACGATCAGGCCCAGCAGAATCACCCAGGTCGCCATCCGCATGGTTGCCTCCTCCGCTTGTGTGAACCGTCACTGTAGCGACGGCGACAGCGGAGGGTCAATCCATTTAGCCGGCGGCTAAATGAGGACTTCGAGCGGCGTCTCGTCCCATTCCAGGGGTGCAATCGCCTCGCCGAGGGCGATTCGTACCAGGGCGTCGGCGAGGTTCCCCTGACACCGCTGTCGCAGGGCCAGGTAGGACGTCGTCAGGCGTGGGTTGATGTCGAAGACGATCCCCGAGAGGTCGAGATCGACACCGACCCAGCCACGTGAACCGGGAAGGATTCGACTCTGGATCTCGCGAATCGCTGGCTCGATCGCCTGGTGCTGATCTGATGTCAGCGGATAGCGTGCCCCTCGGTAGCGGAGCCGGCCATCGACGGAGAGCAGTTGCTCCGTCGGCGGCAGGAGCAGGGAGTGTTCCCCGGCCAGGACGCAGACACTGGCCGGGAACGAGCCTGCATGGTAGGGCTGAACGATCAGGTCGGTCCACCCCTCGGCCCGAGCCTCCGCGACGGCCCGGACCAGTGCATCATCGTCCTGCACCACGAAGGTGGCCTGTGAGCCAGCTCCGTCGATCGGCTTGAGTACCGCCGCAGTCCAGCCCAGTTCTCGCAGGCTCAGGCATGGAGACCATCGCATCGTGACGGGGCTCCGGGATGGGAGCGTCTCGGCAAGATCCTGCTTGTTCCCCGTCAGACGGATGCACTCCGGCGAACAGTTCAGTGCCCGACCGCCGGTCGCCAGCACCGCCGCGACACGGTCGGCCAGCAATCCGCGGAACTCGGGAGCGATGATCAGGCAGGCATCCGCACGCGGAGCCCAGCGGCCGAGTTGTTCGAGGTCTTCATCCGGTGACGTATGGATGACAGCGACATTGGGGAACGTCCGAAGTCGGCTCTCGAGGGCAGGACTGGCCAGGACGGTGAGGTGGTAGGCGGCTCGCGACAGATCCTCGACCAGGGCGTGAAGCATGCCCCAGCCTTCGTGGAGCAGAGCCAGCCCGGCCGGGTCGGCGGCGGACTGAACGCAGCAGAACTCGTACAGCAGCAGGTGCATCGCTGGCTCCTCATGGAAACAACCGGGCACCGGTCGCGAACGGGGAGTGTCGCGCCGGTGGCCCGGTTTCCCTGGGAGAAGTGCCGTTCTCCCGCGGTTGCTCAGGGTTGCTGGCCAGTCCTGGTATCCTGGACCGGTCGCAGAGTGCCGAACTGCGTCGGAGCGCTCGGGTCCCGACGCGGTTTACGCCGGCTCGTCGGACTGAAGACCGGTTCGACGGCCGGGCCCTGCATCGGGGCCGGGAGGCCGGGTGCTGCCGCCGGGGCCAGAGCCGGCATCGGAGCCGGCGGCAGTAGACCCACTCCCGGATTGGCTCCGGCCGGCCGGGGCTGGGCACCGGGTTCGGGCAGCGTTTCCGGCATCATCCGGGGTGCCTGGCGAAGGTCCTCGACCTTCACGCCGCCCGGCTGGCCGGCCTGACCCGGTGGCACTGCCACGGCAGGCAGAGCATCCACCGGCGGAACATCCGACAGCAAGGGCGTCGAGTGCATCAGCTCGGGCAGTGGCGTTCCCAGGGCCGGGATCTCGTGACTGAACTGGCCCATGCCGGGATCGGTCAGGGCTCGCGGAGCCAGCGGGTGTTCGCGGAGTTGCAGAGCGGCCGCTCGTTCGCGTTCATGTTCGGCCGCCCGGACCTGAGCGAAGCTCGGCAACGGCCCCTCGGCAATCTGGATGTTGTTGCGAACCAGGGCCGTTCCCTTGGCGAACTCCCACTGCAACATGGCGATGTTGTAGACCCGGATCTGGTCGTACTCGCGCCGCAGCGCGTCGGCCCACTGCTGCTGGGCCTGCAAGACGAAGTTCAGAGCGTTGATCCGCTGGCCGCCCACCTGGGCAAGACCCGCGGCGTACTGCGCTTCACGAACCTTGACCTGTTCGCCGTACGCGATGCGAGCGGAGCGGGTCGTCCGGATCAGTTCGTAGGCCGAGATCAGACGCTGATACTGTTCCGCCAGGCCGCGTTCGACCTTGAGTTCCGAATCGCGCAACACCTCGTACGACTGGGCCAGGGCCAACTCGGCCCGACGCACGTTGGCATGAGCCAGGCGGAAGCCGATGGGCACTACCAGGCGAAGACCCAGGGTCCAGTTGTTGAAGCGGTTGTCGGCCAGGTTGCGGAAGGCGTTGTTCGGATCGGAACCGTCCAGACGATTGCCGATGGCGTTGATGTCGTAGCTCGAAATAAACCGCAGGTCCGGCATCAGGGCGTTCCGCTGGGTGATCAGGTACATCTGACGGGTTTTCACCTCCTGGCGAGCCTGGAACAGTTCCGGCCGCAGGGTCATCGCCTCCTGATACCCCAGTTCCCAGTTCGGCAGGTACGGCGCGATCGTCGGCTGATCGCTGGGCACCAGACGATGTCCGTCGTCGATGCGCAGCTGGAGCAGGGCGCGAAGATCACGTTCCGCCGCCAGGATGGTGTTGACGGCATTGAGCCGGTCGGTTCGGGAGTCCTCATACTGACCGCGGGCCAGGTATAGATCCTGCGACGTGACCCCCTGGACGCCGGCCTTCAGGCGAATCTCGGTGTAGCGCAACGTCTCGAATCGGAAGCGGAGCAGCTGCTCGACGGCGAACAGGTTCCAGTAGGAGTAGTACAGGTTCCAGTAAGCCGCCTCGACCGTACTCACCATGCCCTGCACTCGCTGCTCGAACCAGGCCCGTTCCTGGTCGTAGCGGATGCGCGAGACAAGGATGCCGTCGGTGGTCGGTTGCAGATTCTGCAACCCCTGGATCTGGACACTGCCCGGATGATTCGGTCGCAACTGGTTGATCTCGACACCGAAGCCCTGCAACAGGGGTTGCTCGAACTGGAACACCAGGCTCGGACGATAAGCCGGGTTCACCGCCGCCGTCAGGTTGGTGAGCGTGTAGGCAGTGTTGAAGGTGATTCCCGCCACACCACCAGTCGGCAATGGCTTGACGATCGACGACGAGAACGTCGCGTCCATCTGTTCGATGGCATTGGTCCGGCCAGCCTGGAAGGTATCCAGGGTCGTACCGACGGGACGATCGGTATTCTGCCAGGTCATGCTCGTATTCCAGACGGCGTCGAACTTGGTCAGCGAGGCTTCCAGCGTCGTCCCGGCGAGGGCCGGGTCGTAGCGGAGAACCCGGATCGCGTCGGATCCGCCGAGCGTCGCTCCGCCCGAGCGTCCGCCGTAAGTGAACGGCGTGTTATTCGCCGTTTGTCCGCTGCCTGGTCCGCCGAGGTTCAGCGGGTTCGTCCCGATGGTGCCCTGTTCCAGCGCGACGGCGATCGCCTCGGCCAGGGAAATGTAGCGGATCTCGCGGTTCGTATCGAGAACCGTCATGGGAGCCCGCGTTGGCTCATGTATTGGCCGGGCTACCGCTTGCGGGTCGTGGGCCAGGTTGGCCAGGGCCTGCTCCTGGTAGACCTTGTAGTCGTCGATCGTGAGGAAGCACTGCTGCTTGCAGCCGCTGACAGCTGCAAGACACAGCACCAACCCACTAATCCAAACTTTCCACGGCATCATTCCCTCCCCGTGGAAGATCTACGGACCACGGCACTGGTCCGCTCCCTTGAACAGGGAATCTCCCCCGCATCCTGTATCGGTTGGAGCGTCGGAAAGCATGAATCGGATTATGACGATCCGGAAAGATTTGCCGATTGGATGAGCGCCCGGGTGAAACTGGAGAGCCACCCGGGTAAGATCGGTTAAAGATGCGAGCTGGAGAAGGCCGGCTCACAGTCGGTTCGGGTCTTCCGGATTCCAGCGCGGTGCGATGCCAATATAGGGCAGGCCGAGCCAGCGCTTGATGGCCGCCACCTCGCCCACGTCGTTCCCTTCGAGGCAGTGGCCCAGCCATTGCAGGAAGTAGCCGACAACGAGCAGGCCGACGGCCCAGTACCACTCGACGAAGAAGAACGCGACCAATCCCGCCAGCGCCAGGGGGATGCCGAGCATGTGCAGCCAGAAGTTGCTCGCCAACTGATGGCGGAGGAGCCAGCCTTCCAGGCGACGACGCAAGAATCCCTGCCTGGGTTTTTCATGGGTGGTTGTTTCGGTCGTCATGCGTGGTGTCTCGTGTTCCCGGCGGATCACATCCGCTCGATCGTCTGGATTCCAAGCAGAGCCAGGCCCTGCTGGATCACCCGGGCGGTCAGGTCGCACAGCACCAGTCGGCTCTTTCGCAGAGCTGGCGTGTCGGCTTTCAGCACCGGGCTCTCATTGAAAAACGTACTATAGGATTTCGCCAGATCCCACAAATAACCGGTGATCAGGTTCGGTTTGAAGTCCTGGGCGGCCGCTTGCAAGGCATCCTCGAACCGAAGCAATTGCAGGGCCAGGGCCCGCTCCGAGGGATTCGTGATCCGCACCGGCGGCGGGTTCGTTCGGTACGCCTCGGGGTTCTCCTCGCCCTTGCGGAAGATGCTCCGGCAGCGCGTGTAGGCGTACTGCATGTATGTCGCCGTGTTGCCGTTCATGGCCAGCATCTTCTCCCAGGAGAATATGTAGTCGCTGGTCCGGTTCTGTGACAGATCGGCGTACTTGACCGCGCCGATGCCGATGGCCGTCGCCAGTTCCCTCTCCTGTTCCGGCGTCAGTTCGACGACCTCCTCGCCTCGCGCCTTCGTCTCGGCGACGTTCTCCCGGTAGACCCGGGTCGCCTCGCTGACGGCCTGATCGAGCAGGTCCTCCAGCGACACGCCGCCGCCTTCTCGGGTCTTGATCGGCCTGCGGGTGACCGGGTCGAGGACGGAGCCGAACGAGACATGCTCGCAAGCGACCTGATCAAAACCCCAGCGCCGGGCGATCTCGAACAGGTTGGCGAAGTGCTGCCCCTGTCGGAAATCGACGACGTAGAGCAGATGATCGGGCTGGAACTCCTTCATCCGATAGGCGATCGTCGCCAGGTCGGTCGTCGTGTAAGTGTAGGCTCCGTCTCGTTTTCGGATGAGCGCCGGGGCCTCGTCCTCCTTCTCGGGTCGGAGGAAGATGGCGATGGCTCCGTTGCTCTCCCGGGCGATGCCGCGGGCAAGGAGATCCTCGACGACGCCGGCGAGCAGGTCGTGGTAGAAGCTCTCACCATGCTGATGATCGAACGGCAGGATGTTGAGCCGGGCGTAGACCCGTCGAAGTTCCTCATAGGTGTGCGGCATGAACTGCCGCCAGAGTTCGAGGTTCTCCGGGTCGCCGGCGTGGAGTTTGGCCGTCTCGGCCCGACAGGCGGCCGCGATGGGATCGTCTCCCTCGGCCTCCTCGTCGTCGGCCTTGCGGAACATCTGCCGGACAGCGACGTAGAGTCGGGCCAGTTCCTGCACCGGGTCCGCCGCGAAGGCCGCCCGGTCGAGATGGTTCTTGTAGCCGTACAGGATCATGCCGAACTGCGTGCCCCAGTCGCCGAGATGGTTGTCGCCGATGACCTGATGGCCGAGATACCGCAGCAGGCGGATCAGCGCGTCGCCGATGATCGTCGAGCGCAGATGACCGACGTGCATCGGCTTGGCGACGTTGGGACCGCTGTAATCGATGACGTACGTCTTCGCCTTCGCGGCCTGGCCGACGAGCAGGCGCGGGTCGGCGGCCATGCGCAGAATCTGGGTGGCGATCCAGTCGTCTCGCAGGCGAAGGTTGATGAAACCGGGACCGGCGATCTCCGGCGGCTGGAGCCAGTCGCCGAGATCGAGCCGAGCGACGATCTTCTGAGCGATCTCGCGCGGCGAGCCGCCGACGACCTTTTGCAGGGACAGGGCGCAGTTGGCCTGATAGTCGCCGTGCTTCGCGTCCTGGGTCGGCTTGACCTGAGCCGCGGCCGAGGCGGGGTCGGGAGCAAAATCGGTCAGAGCTTGCTCGATGGCAAGCTGGACACTCTGGAGAAGGTTCATGGCATCCTGTGGCTAACGGGCGAGCGGCGCGGCGTCGGCCCACCGGTTCTTTTCGCAAGTTGACGCTCGCGGGAAGAACCGGCGGGCTCACGCCGCGCCGCTCGCCGGGATGGGATCACTCGCGTTCCCAGTCGATCCGGGGCGCGTCGGCCCAGAGATCTTCCAGCCCGTAATACTGTCGGGTGGCCGGGTCGAACAGGTGTACGACCACATCGCCATAATCCTGCACGATCCACTTACTGGCCTCGTATCCTTCGATTGAGAGACGGCGATCGCCAACCTCGGCGAGGCGGCGGTCGATCTCCTCGGCCAGCGTATGCAGTTGACGGCGGCTGGAACCACAGGCCAGGACGAAGAAATCGTACAGGCGGGTGATGCCCCGCATGTCGAGGACGACGATGTCCCTGGCTTTGTGTTCCAGTGCGACCCGGGCGGCCAGACAGGCACGCTCCAGAGCGGAGAGGGTCGTCTGAGCGGACTGGGTGGGAAGAGTGGCGAGCGTCAAAGTACCTCCTTCGGGGTGTTCCCGATCTGGGAGGTTCATTCGCGCCGCGCGGAAACGAGAGTCTTGGTCGTTGCCGTCGCGGTAGCTCACCTCCAGACCGGACAAGGCCAGTCCCACAGTGTTCATGCCGACAGATCGAACCACGTCGCGCCGGTGTCTCGATGAACCCGAGGAATCCAGCGCTTCCGAACCTTCCATTACCATCTTCCGTTTGCGAAGTCGGAGCGTCAAGTTGCTCTCCGTCAGTCGGGCCCACTTTTGGCCGATTCACGCCTGTCAGGCTCGCTGCGGGCGCTCCTTTCCGCACGACCCCACTTCTTCGGCCGAGGGCCCATCGCACTACCTCTTCTGGACAGACACCTGGCGTCCGGGGTTCGCGACTCCGTGCGGGCCAGCTGCGCGAACTGCTCTGGAACGGATCGCCGACCGTCGATATAAGGCCCGGCCTCACGTTTCCATGCGGGTGGATCAGAACGCCTCCGGACCCGAAGGCGCTCCCTCCGCCTTGCTCCAATTGGAGGAACAGGGACCGAACATGCGTAAACTGTTTTGGCTCGGTGTTGCCATGACTCTGATGGTCGGTGCGTACTGGAGCGTCGCGCACGCCACCGTACATCCGCGTTCGCCGGTGGGGCGAGCCCTGGCCTGGCTTGGGTTGGAAAAGAAACTGCCGACGCCGGCTCCGGTGGCCAGCGTGGAGTATTCCCGCTGTCCCGGTGTCGCCGGCTGTGGCGAGGAATCGTCGCCTCCGCTACTGTGCGTCGAGGCCCACGAACCGGCGGGCCTGATTGTCATCGAGCCCGATTTTCGGCCGATGACCGATCCCGATGGCAATGCCGTCAACGTGCCCGTCGTGGTCCGCTCCGAGCCGGTGCGCGAGGTGGTCGTCTCCGCCGAGGAATTCCGCCTCATGCCGGAAGTCGAGGCCCTGGAATTAACTCCGATCGAACAGATCCGGGAGATGCCCCGGGAAAAGGCTCCGAAGGGCGCGATCACCCTGGGCGTGTCTCTCGGCATGAAGTGTTCGGGGTGTCCGCTCGATGCTTTCGTCTCGCTGAAGGTCGGCGAGCGCTGCGAGAAGATGACGCTCAGTGGCCTGGTCGCCGCGTTGTTCGAGCAGAAAGCCGGGTGCTGCTGTCCCTTCGCCCAGGGTCGGAAGGCCGCCTGCCAGGACTGCCCGGCGGACTGCAAGGACTGCCCGCGTTGTCCGGCGGCCCGGCCCGAACGCATCGCCGAGCCGCCGGTCGAGGTCGAGGTGAGCGACCCGGCCCAGAAGGGCCTCAGCTGGCTCCTGGCCCCGTTCACCCGGCGGAGTTCCTTCCTCGACACGATGGAGATGCGGCCCAGTGATCTGACGCCCTCCCTCTCGGGGACCAAGAAGACCTACTGAGCGCCGACGTCGCCGTCGAACCCCGACCCACTCACGCAAGCGGGCCGGGGTTTCTTCGTGCGCGGAGGATGCTGTTCACGTCGGCACTCCGTACAATATCCCTCTGCCCTGGAACGACCCGGTTGAAAGGCACGATCGCAATGAGCATGCCCGAAGAAAACAGGCACTGGGACGATTTACTGGCCGACCTGGGTTTGCCGGGTGAACCGGCGCAGCCAGCCGAGATCCCCGCGCCGGCCGAGAAGTCGTCCACGGAACCCGTGGAAGCCGCTCCCGTCGCTGATCCGGAGACGGCACAGCGACGCGGTCGCAAACGCGCCAGCGCGGAGTCGGCCCCGGAAACGCCGCCCGAGGTTCCCGCTCCCACGCTTCCGGTATCGGAGACGGAAAGCGAAGAGAGCGAAGGGGATGAAGAAACGTCCGGCGAAGGCGAAAAGAAGCGTCGTCGTCGTCGAGGCCGGCGCAAGAAGAAAGCCGGCGAGGCTGCCGAACTCGTGAGCGAAAGCTCCGAAGGGGAACCGACGGCCGAGCCGACAGACGATGAGATCGTCGAGGTCATCCCGGACCTGATGCAGGAACCGGTGGAGGACGAGGAGGAGTTCGAGCAGGAACAGGGACTCGAAGAGCCGATCGAACTGCGTGAGGCCGAGTCCGAGGGCGAAGAGGCTGAGCGGAAGCGTCGTCGCCGTCGGCGGCGCAAGAAGAAGGGGACCGGAACCGCCACGGAGGAGCCGGCCGCATCTCCACGCCGCACCATCGTCGCGCCCGAGGATCTGGCCGAGAGCGAAGAGGTCGAGCCGGAGTCGGTCGAGGAACCTCAGCCCTACATCGCCGAGGGCGCGGAGGACGATGACGAGGATGAGATCATCGACATGTCGAACTGGAACATCCCGGCCTGGCAGGATCTGATCGGGTCACTGTATCGGCCGGAGCGCTGACCGAAGGTGGGGGAGATGGACTCGCTCCTTCTCCCCGCCGGGTCATCTGGGCGGCGTCAGGTCGAGAAAGTTCCGCAGCAACTGTGGCCCTTCGGTGGTCAGGAAGCTCTCCGGATGGAACTGCACGCCATGCAGCGGCCAGTGGCGATGACGTACGCCCATGATCTCGTTCTCCTCCGTCCAGGCCGAGACGACGAAATCGGGATGGGTGAACGTCTCGCGACGGATCACCAGGCTGTGATAGCGTGTCGCCTCGAAGGGGTTGGACAGACCGCGGAACAGACCCTGACCGTCGTGGTGAATCCAGGACGTCTTGCCGTGCATGACCCGGTAGTTGCGAATCACCTCGCCGCCGAAGACGTGACCGATGCACTGATGGCCCAGACAAACGCCGAGCGTCGGTATCGTCGGGGCGAACCGTTGCAGCAGTTCGTTGGAGACACCCGCCTCGCGGGGGGTGCAGGGCCCCGGTGAGATGATCAGGTGCGTCGGCCGCAGCTCGACGACCTGTTCCGGCGTTATCTGGTCATTGCGAATGACGCGAATGTCGATGGCTGCATCGAGTTCGCCCAATCGCTGAACCAGGTTGTAGGTGAACGAGTCGTAGTTGTCGATCAGCAGGATCATGTCCGGTTCAGCTCTTGCGTGCGGGTCGGGCCTGGGCTGCGTTGGTCGTGGCGTCGAAGGCGGCCCGACCGACTTCGCGATCCAGCCGGCGCAGATGCGATTCTGACGCGGGCAGATCGTACCAGGCCCCGTCCTGGAAATCGACGAGCAGTCGGCCGTTGAAGTTGACCGTGACGACCCGGCCGACCCGGCCGACGAACCGTTGCAGGTCGGGCCGATCGGAGACGACCTCGACGTACTGATCGGTCCATTCCTGGCGCAGGGCGTCGATCTCTTCCGGCGTGGGTCGCATAGTGGTCCTCCGGGCACTGCCAGGGCAGCGATCTTTATTGTAGTGAGTGGCCGGCTCGGGTCTGACTTTTTTGGACTGCGGTAATTCTTTACCGCTCTTCCTTTTCTGGCTGTCTGGCTCACTCGTCCGGCGAAGGGAGAAAGCCAGAGCGGCGAAGCATCGCCGCAGTCCAAAAAAGTCAGACCAGCCAGACGCCGGCTCAGGTCTGACTTTTTTGGACTGCGGTAATTCTTTACCGCTCTTCCTTTTCTGGCTATCTTGCCTGGTCGCCCCGAAGGGAGAAAGCCAGAGCGGCGAAGCATCGCCGCAATCCAAAAATGTCAGACCAGCCAGCCAGACGCTGCCTCAGCGGAAGGCGGGTCCCGGACTGCGTGGAGGCGGCTCGAAGTCGAGCTGCTTGACGAATCGGCAGGCCTCCTCGGCTCCCTGTTCACGGTTCATGCCGGTGTCGCTCCATTCGACGGCCAGCGGACCCTCGTAGCCGACCTCGTTCAGGGCTCGAATGATCGCTTCCCAGTCGAGGTCGCCGCGACCGGGTGAGCGGAACTCCCAGCCCCGACGCGGGTCGCCCTTCGGAAGGTAGGAACCGAGCAGCCCGGAGCGGCCGTCGAGGCGGACGGCGATGTCCTTGATGTGGACATGGTAGATGCGCTCGCCGAAGCGGCGCACGAATTCGACCGGGTCGATCCCCTGCCAGTGGAGATGGCTCGGATCGAACAGGAAGCCAAACTCCTCGCGGCCCTGCATCTCATTGAGCAGACGCTCGGCGCTGTACAGGTCGAAGGCGAGCTGGCCGGGATGGACCTCCAGGGCGTAACGCAGGCCGCAATCGCGGCACTGATCGAGGATCGGCCCCCAGGCGTGCCGGAATTCACGCAGGGCCTCGTCCACCAGAGCCGGCGTCACGGGTGGATAACCCAGGACGGCGGCCCAGATCGGCGAACCGCTGAACCCGGCGACGACCGCGGCCCCTAGACGATGGGCCGCCCGGACGGTCGCCACCATCTCCTCGGCGGCACGCTGCTGCACCCCCTCGGGCTGGCCATCGCCCCAGACATAATCCGGCAGCAGGGCGCGATGACGTGGCTCGATGCGGTCGCACACCGCCTGACTGACCCGGTGAGCCGAAACGACCGGGACGCCAAGTTCAAGTCGGCCGAGCAGGGCGAGTTTCTGCGGGCAGTAGTCGTCCTCGGCCAGGGCTCGCTGGACTTCGAGATGATCGCCCCAGCAGGCCAGATCGAGGCCATGATAGCCACAGTCGGCCGCCAACTGAGTGAGCGTCTCCAGCGGAAGATCCGACCAGCCGCCGCTGAACAGCAAGATGGAACGGGCCATCGGCTCCCCTCCCTGCAAGTGGGGCCGCGTCGTCTGAAGGCAAGCCGGGAGCGTCGTTCGCTCCCGGTGGTCCGCACAGAATTACAGCAGATCCGGGCCCGTTTTCTCGTCCTCGTCGTCGAGTTTCCGCTCCGTCTCGGTCGTGCCCGAGGTGGGCAGTTGCGAAGCGGGAGGCTCCGGCGTCGGCGCGGGTGCGGGTGCCGGCGTTGGCGCAGGGGTCGGCGTCGGTGTGGAAACGACCGGCGTCGGCGTCTTCAGCGTCGGCGGATCGACCATCTGCGGCGCGGGCGTGGAAATCGGCCGAGTGGGGATGGCCGGAGAGACGGTCGGCGTGGCGGCCAGGCGCGGTGTCGTCACCGGCGTCGCTACTGGCTTGTAGCTGTCCTCGTCGTCGAGGTACACCTCGTCCACCTCGGCCGTGTCGATCTGTCGTCGCAGCAGGAGGTAGATCAGCGTACTCGCCGTCCAGAAGTAGGCGTAACCGAAGCCGACGATCACCAGCAGGAGAACCCCCAGCCAGAACGACACCAGGACGGCACCGGCCTTGTTGTTGAAGTTGAGCCCGTTGACGAACTCCCGGTAGGCCGTCGGGTCGATCCGACCATTGCGAACTACCCGCTGGTTCTCGTCCTTCCCGGTGGCGGAGTCCGCCATCTTCACGACCGCGCCCTCGAGCAGCAGGTCGCGGTAGCCGAAGGTCGTCGGCGCGTAGATGAACAGGAAGTGCGGCTCCCGGTTGACGTAGCTGATGCCCGGAGTGGACATCAGGGTCCACTTGCTCATGTAGAGGGCGAAGGAGCCAAGGAAGTTGACGAAGAAGATCAGCACCGCCCCGTAGGCGATGGCGACCAGGGCGTACCAGATGTACTGCCAGGGCTTGGAGAAGAGATAGGAGTACGATCGGCTGAAAGCCTCCCAGGCGTCTCGGCCTTCGGTGCTGATGGTCGCCGGCATCATCGGCCAGGACACCAGGCCGATGAGCAGAACGGCCATCGCCGCTCCGAGGGCGACGAAGAGGAACCAGCCCAGACCCGCGACGAGGATGTCGCCCACGTACGGAATCAGGTAGAACCACCCCAGAACGATGCCGACCAGCAGACAGACCAGCGTGATGCCGAGCGGGAACAGCGGCGCACCGATGTAGGACAGCCAACGTCGGCGTGAGAAGCGCAACGCCTCGAAGGCGTCGATCTGCTCCTTGCGAGTCTGGTACATGACCGTGATCCGGGCGATGGCTCCGCCGTAGACCGACCAGATGGTCAGGGTCGCGAGCAGGACCAGGGAGCAGTAGACCCGCATGATCAGGTCGGCACCCGGATGGAGAAGATAGACGATCGGGCGCAGGAGCTTGACGAGCGGCTCGACCAGGACGGGAGCCTGCTCGAAGGCGAACCATTCCCAGAAGTGGCCGGTCTCCCAGGGCTTGCCAGACTGGCCGGTGACCATCAGGTACGGGTTGGGGCCGCGTGACTCGAACCACGGCCAGGTCGCCATCAGGCCGCCCGGCAGGGGCTGAAAGAGTTTCGCGCTCAGCACCTGGGCCCGATCCGTGTCGATGCCGACAGCGACCAGCTTCTGGCGCAGGCCCTCTCGCGTGTAGGGCGCATCGCTGGGCCGCGGCGTGGCGATCTTGATCAGAAGGTCGTATTCGGCCGGCGACTGGGCCACATTCTCGGGCAGAACGATGGCTTCGGGTCCGCCGATGCCGGCCGCCGCGCGCATGAGGTTCCAGCCGTCCCGCTGGATGACGAAGCGGTTCCAGGCGTCGGGCTCGGTGCTTCCCGTCCACTTCTCGGGCTTGGGAGAATAGAGGGCACCGAAGACGACAGCCAGAATCCACCAGGCCAGGGCCATGAGGAGGATGCCGACGGCCGCCAGGAATAGTTTGTTCGGGTCGAGTGTTAATTTGAACCCGTTGAAGATCTCCGTCCAGGGGAACAACCGACGCCAGGATGCGTCGCGGGGGTCCATCTTTTGCTCGGCCATGACAGCTCCTTTGATCCCTCCGATCCGGCGAAGGCTCCATTCCGTCGCCGTGGGGCCAGGCCCCATCGTGTCTGCGCCTTGCCCATCAAGTTCGGTAATCCTATGAAGGCGCGGAAGGATCGAACACGCCGACCGCTCGAGAAATCCGGCAGGGAAGAGGAAGCTGGCTCATTCCTCGTTCCCCGTCGGCGAGCGGCCGGCGGCACGGAGGCGGATCAGTCCCGCAATGCGGGACGGGCGTTTAGAAGCTGAGAGCAACCGTTGCGTGGAAGCCGTCCAGGTAGCGGTTGACGCTCTTGGTGAACCAGGGCGTCAGCGAGCTGTAGTTGAAGTCGATCGGGTTGGGCGACGACATGGTGTTGAAGAACGCCATGAAGTCATACCCGAGCTTGAACTGGACGCCCTCATAGGGATACCACATCAACGACAGCGACGACTGCACCTCGGGGACGATGGAGAACTCGGTCCGGGCGCGTTTGTTGGCTGGCGGCAGATGCTTGGCCCCCAGTTCGTACTTGACGCGCGTCTTGATCACGTTGACGAAGAGGGCACCCTGCATCTCGAACAGACAGGCGAAGCCGTGGCCCAGGTAGTATTCCGACTGGAAGCCGGCGTGGGCACCGTACATGCGGTTGGACACGATGTTCGAGTAGATGGCGACGCTGGACGGATCGATGCTGCCGTTGAAGTCGTAGTCGGAGGTCCGCCAGCGGAAGCGTTCCCAGAACCAGAAGAACCGGGGACCGACGAGTCCGCTCAAGCGGTAGCATTCCGTCTGGAAGACGGTTTCGCGCCAGGTGGCTTCCCACTGCTGATTCTTCTGCTCGAAGTCGAGCGTCATCACGCTGGCACCGTTCCAGATACCGTAGGTCGCCGTCGGATTGCCGACGCCGACCGATTGGAGCCCCGCGTATTCCGGCGGGAAGTTGTAGACCGGCGAGGTGAGGAAGGTATCGGCCAGGTTGGGCCCTACCTGGAAGCCGGGTGGGGCGAGCGTGGCCACCGCCTGACGACTCTGCTGGAACATGTACATCCAGCCGATGGTCAGGGCTCGACTGTCGCCGAACTTCCAGCCGATCTCGACCTTGAAGCCCGGCTGGTAGGAATTCGGCCCGGTCACCTGATCGGTGTTCAGGGCTTCCTTGAACGAACCGTAGTGAACGTTGGTCAGCCCGACGACGGCCGGGTTGGTCGCAGTCGTAATGCTGCCATCGACATCGACGAAGCCGCGATAGGCGACCGGCTGGTCCTGTAGCGGGTTCGTTTGTCGGTACATGATGAAGGACAGGGCTCCGAAGTAGCCGCCGTCCTCCGGCCGGGTATTGTAGGTCGGAATCGGGAGTGTGGGATCAGGTGGTGCATACCCCAGTTGAGCCCAGGCCGTTCCCCCCGCCGGCACCAGGCCGGTCCATGCCAGCACGGCCCACAAGCACGCTTTTCTGTACATACGCCCCTTCTCCTCCGTGACGAAGGCGCCCTCCGCAGACCGCAGGCGGTCTTGAATTCCCCCGACCGCGAGCCTCCGTGTAGCGATCTACCGAACTGGTTCGGCCCCGTTTCCCCCGGGCCGATCCGACGGTAAACCCGATCCGCGGTCTGTTCAGGAAGGCGGCGAAACATACCGCGCGGGTTCATCCTGTCAAGGCCACTTTTCGTTAGAATCCGGAAAATCGGACCCGATTGAGCGACCAGCAGGTGCCCTTCGCTCCCTACGGCGCTTCCGACTGGCTACCCACTCTTCCAGGAAGCCCAAAGATTCGCTTGACGGCCAGGGACGAATGGATGACAATTTTCCTGGTGCAGCGGTCGTTCATCCCGCATTAAGAAAGGATCATCGGCGGGGACTTCTGCCCGGGGAAGACCGAGCTTCGATGTCGCTGCCCATGGGCGGCGATCCACTGCTATTTCCACGCCAGGAGTTCTCATGCTCTCCTCTGTTCGTCTTCTTCAATACGGACTCACCGTTCTACTGGTCGGCGGGACACTGTTCCTGCTGGCTCCTACCGATGCCCTGGGACAGTTCAGGGCCCCCGGTGGCATCCGCTTCCGCAGTGCCGGCATTCCGCGCGCCGCGATGGTGGGGCCGATCACTCGGCCCGGCCTACAGGCTCAGGCCCAGGCCCAGGCCCAGGGCGGCATGAACATGATGGGCGGCATGAACATGATGGGCGGCATGAACATGGGCGGCGGCATGAACATGATGGGCGGCGGCATGAACATGATGGGCGGCGGCATGAACATGATGGGCGGCGGCA
>CAYYJM010000064.1:1640-25210 GCA_964471755.1 uncultured Alcaligenaceae bacterium | reverse complement strand
ATCCCGGATCAACTGCTGTACGACCGAGCGGAAACAGGGCACCACGTCCGAATGGACAGACTCGACCTCGCGAGTCTTGCTGCGGAGAGCCTGGAGTCGCTCGACCTTCCACGGTTCCTGGACTTCGATCAGTTCAGCAAAACGTCTGGCATCAGGGCCATTCATCTGGAGTTCGTAGTAGGAGCGCTCGTAATCGGCGTTCCACTTGGCTCCGATGCGGGCGCGGATGCCGAAGTTGTTCATCACCACCTGAAGCTGGCGAATCAGTCGCTCGGTGGCCAGACAGATCGCGACCATCCCGTCATGCCGGATATATCCATCCAGCCAGAGGCCGCCGATGAATTCCCGCACAACGTCGCGCGGTGAGCGGAGGATGCACGCCGGGATCGTCTTGTCCCGAGCCTTGAAGTCCAGGCCGAGGTGTTGGAGGAATTCGACCAGAGTCTTCGAGCTGGCGATGACGGTTTTGACCCCGTTTCGCGCATCGGTCGAAATCCTGGTCTCCAGTCCGAACAGTTCGCGGAATGCCTGCTGAGCGAACGCCAGGACGGCCTCGCTGTTGTTCGTCAGATGGACCGTCCCGTTCTGGGGCGTGATGTTTCCCTCGGCCACGAGGCATCCCAGGAGCCGGGCCAACTGGCCATCCACTTCAATCGGGATGCGAATCGTCTTCTGGCAACCGTAAAGCGGTGAGCCGATGAAGGCGAGACGATACGGTTCCTGAGCCCACATCTCCGTTCCGATCTGGTACGCGACCATGTCCCGTTCGGTGATCTCGTCCAGACGCTTCCAGTCGTACCCGTCCTCGTTGCCCACCTTGACGCGATGGTTCGGAGTCCCCTCGATGACCCGGCCATCTGCAAGGCGGAGCCGGATCGTCGATCGCGTGCCGCCGTAGTAGAACTGAGCCGTCTCCTGTGGACCGCCCAGCGAGGCAACACGCATCCGGTCTTCGCGGAACGTGTCGGGCAGTTCGCCCTGATAGAAGTCCGCAATCGGCACCAGCCCGTATTCGGTGGCAATGAGCGTGTCGCCGACCACGCATTTGGAAATCGCCCCCGACACGAACGGCTGGGCCGCCGCCATCATGCGGATGTGCGACTCGACGGCGAGGTAACGCCGGCCGATCTTGCCGCAGCGGTTGGCACAGTCGAAGACTGGTAGATGCTCGACCTTGAGATGCGGCGCTCCCTCGACGGTCATCGTGCCGCAGACGTAGTCGTTGGCCTGGTCGATCTGCTCACGGGTGAAGCCAAGGCCGACGAGGACATTGAAGCCCGGATCTTCGACCTGCTCCTTCTTGAAGCCGAGCTTGCCGGTCAGCACCTCGTCGCCGATGGTCCAGCGATTGAAGGTGAAGCCCAACTCGAACACGCCGGGAAGCGTCGCCTCGATACGGTGGAGAACATCCTCCGGCATCCCCTTGGCCCGCAGGGCCGCTGCGTTGATGTGCGGACAGCCGTGCAGGGTGCCAGCCCCGCGACAGTAGCGGACGATGTCGTCGATCTGCTCCCGGCTGTAGCCGAGCCGTTCGAGAGCCGGCGGGATCGACGCGTTGATGATCTTGAAGTAGCCGCCGCCCGCCAGTTTCTTGAACTTGACAAGGGCGAAATCGGGCTCCACACCCGTGGTGTCACAGTCCATCAGGAGGCCGATGGTGTTGTGACTGACGAAGCCGTTGGCAACGTAGGTCACGTTCGCCGGGACGGACAGATCATAGGTGAGCTGCTCGCCGCCGTCCTCGTTGGCCGCAACGGTGTCGTAGTAGAAACCGAGAGCGTGTCGGAGGTCGGGATCGCCGGTCGCCTCGACCACTTCGCGAAGGCAACGCCGGGTCAGCGCCCCGTGCCGCTTGATCGACAGAGCGACGGCGTTCGTCGCCACACCGCAGGTGCTGGCCCGTTCGAGCAGTTCCTCGCTCAGGTAGATGTGATCGCGCCGGGCTCCCTGTTCCTCGGTTCTGAGATTGACGGCCTGCTGCTTCCGCATCCCGATGAAGCCGACACGATCGAGGAAGACTGGGTTGTAAGAGGCGTTCCGGATGCGCAGCACGTGCAGCAGGGACTGGCCCCAGCCGGAGATGTCGTGCTTCGTCATCGTGACGAGGCCCAGCGACAGCAGCAGCGAGCGCACCTGGGCGGCGAACTCCCCGTGACCGGTCGTCCACGACGGAGCGCCCTGGGTGACCGTGCCATCGGCCTCGAACAGGCCGCGCAGGAACGCCCCGTAGCAGGCCCGGTCGTTGGAATAAAGGACCGCGTTCGGGATACACGGCAGGTATCCCTTCCCCTGATGCTCCGGACTCGGCGCGGCCTTGGCAAACCCGCACGCCTCCCACCACAGCACGAGCGGCACCGATGACAGCACCACCTCGGTGTAGCCCTGTCTGTCCTCGACGTGGGCGGTCAGGTTGAATAGCGAATGGCCCAGCTGACAGAGCCGTGTCACGACATCGGGATCTTCCTTGCTGACGCAGAAACGAAGACCCCGAGCGTGCAGGGAACCGTCGCCCATGAAGTAGCCGACGAGTTCCGCCAGGCCGGGCGTCATCGTTCGCGGCACCGTCGTGATGTAGTCGCTCGTCCAGTACAATTCCGGCAGCGGCGGCAGCTTCACCTCGCGTGCCGTGCCGATCAGGTTGTCCATCGCCAGTGGGACGACATCGCCCGGAACCAGGTCGGCGAAGTGCTTCCACACCCACTGGCCCGATTCGCCATCGACGACCTTGACCCGGTGCTGCACCGTCCCCTGTATCTCGTAGCCGCAGTGGGTGCGGACCTTCCGCGTCGGGGCGACGCCGTTGATGTAGAACTTCGTCGCCAGCCGTTCTCCCTCGTCGGTCGCGACCTGGAAACCGACCTCCTGCCAGGTATCGCCCTCGACGTTGCCGAGAGAGTTGAGCGGCACCAGGCCCCGATCGGTGACGACCAGCGACGAGCCGACGAGACAGCCGGTCGGGGCGATGCAGGTGACCTGGGCATTGCGGAAACCGAACTTCGTTCCGAGTTCGACCATCCGGTCCGACTCGGCCTGGGCAGCCCGGACGAGGTAGTCCGGGCAGTAGCGCGAATCGAGCCCGACAGGCGTGATGGTCAGCCCCTCATACTCGCTCGGCACGGCGTTGTAAGCCGCCCGTCGATGGTTGCGAACAACGCGCAGCATCGCCTCGCGGTTGGCCTCGTACCGAGGGAACGGCCCGGCCTCGCCAGCGATCTCGGCCGACGTGGCATAGGACACCGCGTGCATCAGGGCCGAGATCGCCGCACACTGATGCCGACTCTCGTTGGAGTCGTACGGCAGGCCCTGAACCATGAGCAGCGAGCCCATGTTCGCGTAGCCCAGGCCGAGGGTGCGGTAATCGTACGACTTCTGGGCGACGGCCATGCTCGGGAACTGGGCCATGTAGACCGAAATCTCGAGGATCAGCGTCCAGATCCGCGCGGCGTGACGGAACGAATCGACCTGGAACCGGCTCGCCTTCGCGTCGAAGAATCGCAGCAGATTCAGCGACGCGAGATTGCAGGCCGTATCGTCGAGGAACATGTACTCCGAGCAGTTGTGGACGACAACGCCGTTGGCGACGAAGTGGTGCGTCGTCGGCTCGGTCAGATCGTAAACCGTCTCGACGCCGAGGTACTCCAGGCTCTCAACCTGATCGTCGAGGCGATCGGCGTAGGTCGTCACCTCCCGGTTCAGGCGGGCCAGCTTCTCACATTTCGGGCTCCCTTCGATGAAGCCGATCTCCTGCTCGAAGACGATCCGCGACGACCGGCTAATCCGCAGGCTGTGCAGCTGGGCGATGGGGTATTCCTTGTGCCCCCCTCGGCCATCCGGCAGCAGGGCGGTCGTCTGGGTCATCGCTCGCCGATTGGGATACAACTTCGCCTTGATCCCGAACGAGAGCAGCAGAATCTGGACCTGCCTGAGCAGTTCCTGCGAGGTGCTGTCGAGCGAGACGTACTGCGATCTGTCGCCGTAGTGGGCGACGGCCCCCTCGGCCGTGAACAGACCGCGCAGCACCGCCGCCAGCGACCTGCGGTCGAGCGTGAACGCCGCCTCGGTGAAGCGCTTGTTCTCGCTGCCGGCATTCAGCACGGCGAACCGCTTCACCTCATCGACCACGCAGCGGGAGCCGGTGCCGAGGCGAAGCGTCGTCTGCGGTTGATTGACGGCGATCGCACGAGCGCCCCGGCCATCGACGGCGAACTCGGTTCGGTAGGAGCGCAGGCTCTCGGCAATCCGGGCCGCGACGGCGGCTTCTTCCGGGGCAAGGGTGACGAGGGCTTGTTCCTCCTGGCCCATCAGGCAGCCGTCGCCGATGAGTAGGCCGAGAAACTCCCCGATACGGTCGTCGAGACTGCTGGCCCCGACCAGGTCCGCCCCGGTCCGGAACCGTTCGTGCGGCCCCGCACTCAGTACCACCGTGTCGTTCCGGGTCAGTTCGTGCGCCGGAACGTCTCCACGATTCACCGTCAGGACACGGTGGTCCGCGGTGAGCTTGACCTCGAACCCGGATCGCGTTCGGAGCCGGTAGACCGGCTTCACTCCGGTCGCGAAGGCCGGCTTGATCGCATGGAAGCGACCATCCGAACCGAGGACCTCGAAGTCCCGTTCGAGGAGGTGGTCAATCCGCTGCCAGCCGGCACTGGTCGCGACGCGGGTGTCCCCGGTCACGCACGGGTTCGACGCGCGGATAGCACCATCGACCGGGCAGGTGTGCCACTCATTGACCGTGGAGTGGAACTGCACGCCCGGATCGGCACACGCCCAGGCGGCGTAGCTGATCTGGTTCCACAGGTCTCGCGCTCGCAGCGTCTTGCGCGGCTTCGGCGATCGTCCCTCGGCACGGGCCTTCTCCTGCTCCGTTCGCCAGATCAGGTTCCAGGTTCCGTCGTTCTCGACCGCCTGCATGAACTCGTTGGTCACCCGGACGGAGTTGTTGCTGTTCTGGCCGGAGACCGTGGCGTACGCCTTCGAGTTCCAGTCGGTGTCGTACTCCTCGATGCGGAGCGAGGTGAAGCCCTGCTCGGCGAGCTGCAGCGCCCGTTCGATGTAGTTGGTCGGCAGCAGGGCTGCCTTCGCGTCGGCCATGGCCTTGCGCAGGTCGGTGTTCTTCGTCCGGTCGCCGCGTTCGGCGACGTTCGGCCAGCGGTGATACGCCTTGAGGATGGCGTTCAGGTGCCGATTGAGCTGGCGCGAGCCAGCCACGAGGGCGGCGACCTTCTCCTCCTCGACGACCTTCCAGGTGACGAACTCCTCGATGTCCGGATGATCGAGATCGAGAACGACCATCTTGGCCGCGCGACGGGTTGTCCCACCGCTCTTGATGGCCCCGGCCGCGCGATCGCCGATCTTCAGGAAACTCATGAGGCCACTGGACTTACCGCCGCCGGAGAGCGGCTCGCCCTCGCCACGCAAACTGGAGAAGTTTGAGCCAGTACCGGATCCATATTTGAAGATCCGAGCTTCCCGCACCCAAAGATCCATGATCCCGCCATCGTTGACAAGATCGTCTTGAACAGACTGGATGAAACAAGCATGGGGAGCCGGCTGCTCGTACGCCGAGGTCGAGCGAACCACCTGCCCGGAGGCCGGATCAACGCGGAAGTGCCCCTGGGCCGGCCCGGTGATGCCGTACGCCCAGTGCAGGCCCGTGTTGAACCACTGTGGCGAATTCGGTGCCGCCATCTGAGCGGCCAGCATGTAGCACGACTCGTCGTAGAACGCCAGGGCGTCGGCTTCACTGCTGAAGTAGTTGGCCTTCCAGCCCCAGTACGCCCAGCACCCCGCCAGGCGATGGAACACCTGTCGGGCGTCGGTCTCCCGACCCAGTGTTGGGTTGTCCGTGGCCGGGATACTCCGCTGGAGCCAGACCGGCAAGCCGGCCTCTTCGACGCGCACCGTCTGTTTCGGCACGCCGGCTCGGCGGAAGTATTTCTGGGCGAGGATGTCCACGGCCACCTGCGACCACCCATCCGGGGCCAGCAGGTCCTTCATCTCGAAGACCACGCTGCCATCGGGATTGGTGATCCGCGAGGTCCGCGGCACGAAGTTCAACGAGACAAAGGGGTCCTTCCCCGCCGTCGTATAGCGTCGCGTAATCTGCATGGTGGATGCTACTTCCGCTCGCTCGCTACCCCTACCTCCGCGTCGGCTGGGACCGAGAAGGAAGAGTGAGGGTGCGTGTCCGGGTTAGTGGTCATTATATCACATACTGGCTTCTTGTACACCCTAATTCTTTCGGATTCAGCCGGGCGGCTCTCGCCCCTGGACGAAGGGCAGGGTGAGGCCGGGTTGGTCCTGATACTTCCCCTTCTTGTCGCCATAGCTGACCCGGCAGGTCGCCTCGGCCCGGAGGAAAATGATCTGGGCGATGCCTTCACCGGCGTAGATCTTGGCCGGCAGTGGAGTCGTGTTGCTGATCTCGATGGTGACCTTACCGCGCCATTCGGGCTCCAGAGGCGTTACATTCACGATGATGCCGCAGTTGCGGACGAACACTCCGGCTTGCAGAGCGAAGTTGCCAGCCTCCGGCACGGAGAGGCAATATACGTCGTGGCTTCCCGGGACCGTCCGAATGGCCACGACCTTGTGGTTCCGCACCTTCCGCCCCCGAAACGCCGCGAGGACGTCCGGGAAGCGACGAAACACCGAGCGATCGCAGCCGAGCAAACGAGCGGCGGCACGGATCGAGCCGGTCTCATCCAGCGCAGCCCGCACCATTTCGGCGGTAATCTCATCACGCAGGTTGATCGTCCGTGCGATTTCCGCCTGCTGTTGTCGGCGGCTTCCGTCATCCCTGGCCCAGGCCGCCTTCATCAATCGAGACTGCCGTTCTCGTTCCGCCGGATCTCGGTAACGGCGCAGCATGGCCTGTCGGTGAGCTTCGCGGGTTTCCTCGGACTGGTTCTGTCGGCCTGCCAGAACCCTGGCCCGTGTCGTGGCGTATTCCGGTTCGTGCCAGAACCGGAACGCCCGTTCCTGTTGCGTCAGGCAGTAACGCTCCCGCCAGACGGGATCCAGCATCAAGGCCGCGAGGGCCTCGCGGATGGCGGCCGAATGCTCATCCGGATCGAACTCCTCCCCGTAATTCCGTTCGTTGTGGTAGCGGATATGCTCCGCCGCCGGCACGCGCTCGATATTCCACGGCCGGTTATTTCGCCTGTCGAGGTCGATGTGGTGCCGATGCGTGTCCGGCACCTCGGAGTAGAGGTGGTGGCGCAGGTTCCACTCATCCGCCAGGCGATGCGTCGGGTAGAGGAAACCGTTCAGCGGCTGGTAGACCATTTCGTAGCCGCGCCACGCGTGGCGGTAGAGCGGCATGAGCGAGTCGCCCGACCGGAGAAGTTGGGCCTCGACGATCCGACCGTCGCGCATCAGGAAGCCGTGGTCCGGCGTGCAGCGAATCCTGTCCCCGCTGTCCAGTTCGACCTCAAGGACCGGCTCATGGCCGATGTAACGCGGGGCATCCAGATGCGTGACCATCATCCGGCCGAGTGGCCCGATGCTGTAACCCCAGAACATCTCGCCGTTCTCGGCCCGGCGTGCCATTTCCTCCAGCGTCGGGGCCGTCCCATCGACCAGGGCGACCCGAGTGTCCGCAGTGAAACACCGGGCGTACGTCGATTTCCCGACACAGATCGACAGCACGTCTCGCGGGATCTCCAGATACTCGACTGTCTCCGCCAGGGCGAACGAGTTCGGCGGGATCAGGCAGAAGTCGGCGTCGATGTCCACGAAGCTGCGGGGGTCAAAATTCTTCGGATCGACGACCGCGCCATAGACGTTGGTGAACACCTTGAACTTCCGGCCGACGCGGACATCGTAGCCGTAGGAGGTGACGCCATACGAGATGACACCGGGCCTGGCCTGGCCCTCGGCGAACGGTTCGATCTTGATCTGCTGCTGGATCATCCAGTCGGGCAACACACCCATGAGCGGCACCTCCTTATGTCTTGCAGATCCACCTTGGCAGCGCCGGGCCGCTGCGCCAACCGGGCGCGGGATCTTTTTCGACTCTCGACCGACCGGCGCGAGGCGGTTTCAAGCGTGACGCGAGATGAGCGGAATACGCCGATTGTGCCGAATGGGCGTCCTGCGCCAACGGTAGCAGAGTGCGAGGGCGAAGAAAACGGGAAGCCGGCGAACTCTGCCCGCTTTTCCTCATCACTCAGGCCGCCCGGTTGCCGGAGAAGTCTCGGGCGACCGATCCGGTCTTCACTCCTGATGCCGTACCTCGGCCGGGTGCAGACCGCCCGTCAGATTGCGCGCCGTGTTGATCAACCCGACGTGCGAGAACGCCTGCGGGAAGTTGCCCAGCTGCCGTTTCGCCTCCAGATCGTACTCCTCGGCCAGCAGGCCGACGTCGTTGCGGATCGCCAGCAGTTTCTCGAAGACCCGGCGTGCGTCCTGCTGGCGGCCCATCAGGGCGTAGTTGTCCGCCAGCCAGAACGTGCAGAGCAGGAACGCTCCCTCCCCCTCAGGCAGGCCATCGACGCCGCTGGCCGTCGAGTAGCGGGCGACGAAGTCGTCGGTCGTCAGGTGCTTCTCGATGGCGGCGACCGTGCCGATCAGGCGGGGATCGTCCGGAGGCAGAAAACCGACCTCGGCCATCATCAGCAGGCTCGCATCGAGTTCCTTGCCTCCGTAGGACTGCACGAAGCTGTTGCGTCGCTTGTTGAATCCCTTCGCACAGATCTCAGCGTGCAGGTCGTCACGGAGTTTCCGCCAGCGTTCCACGGGGCCATCCAGGCCGAATTTCTCCGCATCCTTGACGGCTCGATCGAACGCGACCCAGGCCATCATTTTGGAATGGGTGAAGTGCTGACGCGGCCCGCGGATCTCCCAGATGCCCTCGTCCGGCAGCTGCCAGACGGTCTCCAGGTGCCCCATCAGTTCCTGGCTGATGTGCCAGCCCTCCTCGACCACCTTGTCGGCCAGTCGGCGAGCCAGATGCATCGCGTCCATGATCTCGCCGTAGACGTCGAGCTGGAACTGGTGGTAGGCGGCGTTGCCGACGCGAACCGGGACGGAGTTTTCGTAGCCGGGCAGCCAGTCGAGCGTCATCTCCGGCAGTCGGCGTTCGCCGGCGACACCGTAGAGGATCTGCAGCTGCGATCCCTTGCCGGCGACGGCTCGCAGGAGCCAGTCACGCCAGGCGACCGCCTCCTCCCAGTAGCCGGACAGCAGGAGGGCCGCCAGGGTGAAGGTCGCGTCGCGCATCCAGCAGTAGCGGTAGTCCCAGTTGCGCTGGCCGCCGATCTTCTCAGGCAGCGCCGTCGTCGCGGCCGCCACGATGCCGCCAGTCGGCGCGAACGTCAGAGCCTTGAGCGTGATCAGCGAACGCACGACGGCATCGCGGAACTCGCCCTTGACGGTACAGCGTTGAGCCCAGCACTTCCACCAGTCCGTCGTGGCCGTGACCGCCCAGATCGGATCGACCGGCGGTGCCGGTGGGCAGTTCGACGGATGCCAGTTCAGCACGAAGCCGACGGTCTGGCCTTCGCTGACCTCGAAATCGCTCAGGGTGCGGAAATTCTCGCCGCGCTGCGGCACGGCCGTCCGCAGGTGGAGCGTATCCGGCCCGGCTCCGGCGACCAGACCGCCGACTTCCTGGCGCACCCAGGGCACCACCGCGCCGTAGTCGAAGCGGATGATCAGCTCGCTCCGCATCGCCACCTTGCCGCGTCGGCCCTCGACCAGGCGGACGAGGTCAGGCTGGGCCGATCGGATCGACATGCAATCGATGACCGCGACGACGCCGTCGGCCGTCTCGTGTTCCGTCTCCAGGACGAGCGTGTCCTGGCGATAGAAGCGGCGAGTGCGAACGACCTTCCCGGCCGGCGCGAGCAGCCAGCGGCCGTGATCCTCGGTCCCCAGCAGGGCGGCGAAGCAGGCCGGCGAATCGAAGCGGGGGAAGCAGAGCCAGTCGATGGACCCCGCGCGGGACACCAGCGCCACGGTCTCGCAATCACCGATGATCGCGTAGTCCTCGATTCGTCCGGCCATGGTCGTGATCTCCGCGGTTCGGGGATTTTACCGTTGTACCAGGCCAGCCGCTCGGCGAACATGGCCGGGTACGCCTCGATTGGGCGATGTGGGCACTGCCGTCTAGGCTGGATCCGGGTGAGCTTTGTCGTCGCTGAAGGTAGGCGATCCATGCCGCGGGCAACGCACCAGAGAGCAACGGCGTTCCGGCTCCGAAGCATCCTGGCTGGGCTGACACTGATCAGTCACCTGATGCTCACGGTCGGATTCCCGCTGCCCGCGCCGGGCCGGTCGGCGACGGCCACGGCTGGATCGTTCCCCTGTCAGGGCCACGCCTGCGGATGCCTCACCGCCGAGGTGTGCTGGGCCGGCGACTGTTGCTGTTTCACCCTGGAAGAGAAACTCGTCTGGGCCGAGGCCAACGGCATCGAACCGCCCGCACACGTCCGGCAAGGGGTGCGTGCTCGCCAGAGCCATTCCTCCGCCCCGCCGCAGGCGTGCTGTCCCGAACCGACAGAGAATGAGAGCGACCCGGCAGAGCCCCCCTGTTGCTGCCGCGAGGCGAACACGTCCGCTGGTTGCGAACCCGTGTCGCAGGCTCCTCCGACCAGCCATCAGCGACAGAACAGCGCGGTGGCCTTCCACTGGATCGTGGGGCTTTTCGCTGCCAGGTGCCACGGACAGGACACTCTCGGTACGCTCAAGATCGATCCGTGTCTGCCCCCGGCGATCGCTCCACAACCCGGCATCATCCCGGACCTGGCCGACAAGGGCCGCGCGGTTGTCCCACCCGTTGACTCCGCCTCGTCCACACCGCCGACACCCCCTCCACGCCAATCCTGATTCGCCAGTGAAGATCCCGCGCACCGGCTGGAACGGACGGCTACTCGTCGTCCGTCCCTGGCCAGGCTTCGACCATGCCTTCGACTGGACGAACTCGTCCGGTCCTACCGGACTTTCACCGCGTCTCCAGGGAATCGCATCCATGCCGAAGAACCAACGCTCCGCGTTCACGCTGATCGAACTGCTGGTCGTCATCGCCATCATCGCCATCCTCATCGGCCTGCTTCTGCCCGCTGTGCAGAAAGTCCGTGAGGCTGCCTCGCGAATGGCGTGCCAGAACAATCTCAAACAACTGGTCCTGGCCATGCACAACTATGAGTCGGCCCACCGGGTCTTCCCGCCGGGCCGCAATGCCTGGCCGAACGTCGTGTCCGCCCCGGCTCGCCTCCTCGCCTACGTCGAGCAGGCCAACCTGCAGAACCTTATCGACCCCAGCGGCAACCTCGCCGTTGGAGGGCAAAACGATGCCGCCGCCCGGAACCGGGTCGGCATCCTCCTCTGTCCCAGTGATCCGCAGGATGGCCAGGTTCCGGGCAGCGCCTACTTCGGCACCAGCTACGTCGCCTGCAACGGCACCGGAGTGAGGTTCGACAACGCCGGTGCCATCACCGGTTACCTGACGATCGGAGCGGGCGACGGCGTGTACGCCCAGACGCCGACACGGATCAGCACCATCTCGGACGGATTGTCGAACACGGCGGCGTTCAGCGAGAGTCTGCTCGGCAACGGCGTGGCCGTGACCGGACCGCCGACCGACCCGGCGACGATCCGCCTGGTCGTCCTCGAAGTCGCCGGTGGCAACGACACGACCCCGGCCGACTGCGAGGCCGGCAACGGCACCTGGAACGCACGCCGCAATGAGCAGTGGATCAACGGCCACTTCGGCAGCACTCTCTACAACCACTACTACGGCCCGAACCGGCGGGATCGGTGGGATTGCGGTAATCGCAGCCACAACAAGGGGCTGACCGCCGCTCGCAGTAACCACTCTGGCGGCGTGAATGTCGGCCTGGCCGACGGCAGCGTTCGCTTCGTGAGTGACAACGTCGATCTGGCCGCCTGGCGGGCGCTCGCGACCTGCGCCGGCGGCGAGGTGGCGGGTGATTTTTGATGGCACCGCGTCATTCAGAGCCGGTTCCGGTTTCGCTCCCGGCCGAAGATGAGATCCAGCGCCCGGGGCGGGCTCTCGCCTCGTCGTCTCTTCGTGTAGAATAGCCTTGATAGACTCCCGGAAGTCCGCCAGTGAGGAAGCCGACATGACGCACGTCAACCTTGACAGTCTCGAAGAGGCCGTCCGTCAGGCTGTTCTCGCCTTCGCTCTCGATCCGTCCGGGGTAGTTCTGGAGAGCGACGGCCGACCCGTCGCCTGGGTTGTTCCCGTGCCGACGCCGTCGGGCAAAGGCGAGGAGACCTGGACGGAAGTGAAAAACCAGCGACGTTGTGAACTGATCGACCGCAAGTATGCCGGTTCGCTTACCTCGACCGAAGCGGTCGAACTGGCTCACCTCCAGGAACAGATGCTCCGGCATCGTCGCCGCGTGGCCCCGCTGCCGCTGGAGGACGCTCGACGGCTCCACCAGGAACTGCTCGACCACGCCACCCATCTAGCGACTGGCGAGCAATGAGCAGTCCCTTTCGCTATCCGGTCGAGACGGCGCAGCGGAAGCACGGGCCGCAAGGATACGCCGAGTACAGTAGCTATCGGCCCTGGCTGCGCGATGAGTTTTCTTTCCGCTGCGTCTACTGCCTGCTCCGAGAACAGTGGGGGCGAGTTCGGGGGCTTTTCGACCTCGATCATTTTGCGCCGGTGGCCTCCGCTCCGGCACAAGCCGCCGACTACGACAACCTCCTCTACTCCTGCGCGACTTGTAACGCTGCCAAAGGCGACCGGATTATCCCCAGCCCACGCGTCGTCCTGATGTCCGCGACCGTTCGCGTTCTGGAAGATGGCTCGATTCAAACCAGTGATCCAGAGGCCGCCAGGGTGCTGGAAATCCTGGGGTTGGACAGTCCGGAAACCACCGAATTCCGGATGCTCTGGATCGGGATCGTGGCCCTGGCCGGCCGGTACGACCCCGGGTTGTTCCGTCGTCTCATGGGTTACCCGGCAGAACTTCCTGACCTTCGCCGACTCCACCCCCCTGACGGAAACACACGCCCCGAAGGTATCGAACGCTCCGCTCTTGTCTTGCGTGAACGTGGCGAACTGCCCGAGACATGCGAATGAGACCCCGCCAAACTCCCAGCACCCCTGAGCCGGGGAACTCTTCACTCCCCCTGTCGTGGTGGGTAAAATCGGCCGATGAGCCACTCCGCTTCCTCACCAGTCTTCTCTTTGAAGGTGTTGGTTTCAGGTAGTGATTATACGTCAAAACGAATTGGTTTCCTTGTCCGAATGAACGTTCCAACTCATCCGCGTTGGCTGGACAGGATAGGCAAGAAAAACCAACGTGGTGGCCCGTGGCGCGGCCTCGGACACCGTCCCGTGCCACGGGCCACCACCCGGTGGCCCGGCGGGAGGCGGGATTTGGCCCGATTCCGGGCCTGAGAGAAAATATTCTGCCTCTTTCCTTCACCGGTTGTACCCCGGATCGACACGCTTCCTCAAGCAGGGAAGCGGAGATAGGGATGGCAATTCCCCCCGGGTCGCTCCGCTTTTTCAAAATGGCCCGAAGCACCCCGTTGCAACCGGAAGCGACCGACGGTAAGATACCCCCCCATGGCCGACCTGATGAGCCAGCCTTCACCCCGAACCACGACACGGAGATCGCCGCGGATGAAACCGCCCAGAACGTGACGAGATTTCGGGTGGATCCTGGCCACGGTCGTGGCCGTCCTGCTCGCCCGGCCACTCCCGGCTGCCCCGGTCAGCTACGCGACCGAGGTCGTCGCCGTGCTGGCCCGGGCCGGCTGCAACCAGGGGGCCTGCCACGGGAACCTCAACGGCAAGGGCGGCTTCAAGCTCTCCCTCCGCGGCCAGGATCCGGCAGGCGACTTTCGCGTTCTGACCCACGACGGACTCGGACGACGGCTCGACCCACTCCACCCCGAGGCCAGCTTGCTCCTGCAAAAGGCGGCCGGACTGCTCCCACACGAGGGCGGCAAACGCTTCTCCACCGCGAGCGCGGAATACCGCCTGCTCCGCGACTGGATCGCCCAGGGTTGCCGGAACGATCTCACGACTTCGCCCCGTCTGCTCCGTCTCGACGTGGAACCCCGCGAACAAATCTTGCACGCTCCCGTCGATCACACGCATCTGCGCGTCCGGGCCACGTTCAGCGATGGCAAGGTGCGCGACGTCACCCACCTTGCCGTCTTCGAGCCATCGCACACCGATCTGACGGTGGAAGGCAGCGGACAGGTCACGGGATCGGCTCCGCTGGATGGCGTCGTCCTCGTACGCTATCTCCACCAGCAAACTCCGGTTCGGTTGACCTTCGTTCCGGATCGCAACACGCCCTCCCTCGCCTTCGAGCCGACTAACTACATCGACGAACACCTGCTTGCTCGCTGGCGGGCTCTGCGTCTGACGCCTTCAGAACGGACCAGCGATCGCGAGTTCCTCCGCCGGGTGTTCCTGGACACCATCGGCACCCTGCCGACCGCCGCCGAGGCGACGCGATTCTTCGCCGACACGCACCCCGACAAACGCGGCCGACTCATCGATGACCTGCTGAACCGGCCAGAGTTCGCTGACTTCTGGGCGCTCAAGTGGGCCGACCTGCTCCGCGCCGAGGAAAAGGCCCTCGACCCGCGCGGCGTCCGGGCCTTGCAGCAGTGGCTTCGCCAGGCGATCATTGCCGGCCAGTCGCTCAACAGCTTCGCCGCCGAACTGATCGCCGGGCGGGGATCGAGCTACAGTGATCCGGCCAGCAACTACTACCGGGCTCTGCGCGAGCCCTACGTCCGGGCCGAGACGACCGCACAGGTGTTTCTCGGCGTCCGCTTGCAGTGCGCGAAGTGCCACAACCATCCGTTCGATCGCTGGACCCAGGACGACTACCACGCCTTCGCCGCCTTCTTCGCCCGGGTGCAGTATCGCATCCTGGAGAACAACCGCGGCGACCGGCTCGACAAGCACGAGTTCAACGGCGAACAGATCATCTACCAGGACCGCGACAGCGAGTTGAAGCATCCGCGTACTGGCGACCCGGTCGCACCCCGAGCCCTGGGCACCCGGGGCTCAACGCTCGGTCCACGAGCCGATCGTCTACAAGTCCTGGCCGACTGGGTGGCCGATCCGAACAATCCCTTTTTCGCCCGAGCCCAGGCGAACCGAATCTGGTTTCATCTTCTGGGCAAGGGGCTGGTCGATCCGCTGGACGATTTCCGGGCGTCGAATCCGGCCCTGAGTGAACCGCTGCTCGATGCCCTGGCCGCGGACTTCCGCGCACATGACTTCGACCTTCGGCACCTGGTGCGGACGATTCTGAACAGTCGGACCTATCAGCTCTCCACGCGCCCGGCCCGACCCGATCAGCCGGAGGCCGAGGCCAACTTCGCCTGTGCCGCAGTTCGGGCCCTCTCCGCTGAGGTACTGCTCGACGCCCTCGCCCAGGTGACGGAAAGCCCGGTCCCCTTCCCGGGCCAACCGCTTGGCCTGCGTGCCGTGCAGTTGCCCGGTGTCGCCGCCAAGCGGCCGCGCGGCACAGCCCCTTCGCCCGGTGAACGCTTCCTGGGCGTCTTCGGCAAGCCGGTCCGATCGCTCAGTTGTGAGTGTGAACGTTCTGAGGAGCCGACCTTGAACCAGGCCTTACAGTTACTCAACGGCTCGCTCCTGGAGCGGATGTTGCAAGATCCCGCGAACGTCCTCGGCCGACGTCTGGCCGATCACCCACCGGAGGCGATCATCGATCACCTCTTCCTGGCGGCGCTGAGCCGTCCACCCACTTCCCCGGAACGGGACCGCGCCGCACAGATCGCACGGCGAGCCCGGGACCAACGCCGTGGCCTGGAGGATGTCCTGTGGGGCGTCCTGAACTCCAAGGAGTTCCTGCTCAGGCCCTGACCGTCGGCCGGGGCCGTTCGCCCCGACCCGTCGGAAACCGTACCCCTATCGTTAGCGAAGGATTCAGAACCCGAGAATCTCGGGCGGGGATGTTATTGTCTCCCGATACGCCAGGAGCAAGCGATGCCGACTGAGAACGAGTGGTGTACCGGTCACAACTCCATCGCCATGACGGCCCGAGTGCAGGGTCTGCTCGGAGAGCGCAAGTTACGCCTGATCGCCGTCGCCTGCTGTCGGCAGTTCGCGGCCACGGCCAGTCCGGACTGGGGCCAAGAGGGCCTCCGCGCCGCCGAACTGTTCGCCGACGGTCTGCTCACGGCGGAGGACTTCGCCCTGGCTCGTCAGCGCATCCTCGAAGCCACCGCCTGGGCCGGCGACTGGGCCGATGAAACGTCCGAGGAGAACGCCGCCCGGGCCATCCGCGCCCTGCTGCGGCCCAAGGCCGGCATCGCTCTCCGCGAGGTTATCGACGCCCTGGAACGCTGCGCTCACCTGGCTGGCGACGACACCGAAGGTCGTCTGGTGCGTTCGCTACAGGAGCTGAAGCGTCAGGCGGGCGTGCTGCGCGAGATCGTCGGCAATCCGTTCTCGCCGGCGTGGATCGCTCCGGAATGGAAGGCCTGGCACGGCGAGTGCCTCGTCCGCCTGGCCGCTGAGATCTACGAGACGCGAACGTTCGAGGACATCCCCATCCTGGGCGACATGCTCGAGGACGCTGGCTGCACCGATAGCAAACTCCTCGACCACTGCCGGACACCACAACCGCACGTCCTCGGCTGCTGGCTGCTGGACGGCATCCTCGACAAGAAGTGAGGATGCGATCTCGTGACGGGCGGCCCCTATTTCCGGCCGACGAACAGATAGTACGGTGCCGGCCACGGCACGTACGGCATCCGGCCGGAGCGTTCATCCAGGTGGACCGTCGTGAAACGCGACTCCAGGTACGGCAGATGATCCGGGCTCGGGAAGACGTTGCCGGCGGCGAACAGCATCGGCCAGAACCAGCGGGCGAAGCCGCTGTGCCGGACGCGGCCCGGAGTCGGCCACTTCCGCGAGACGTAGTAATCGACCGCCGCGACATGGCCGCCGGGCTTGAGCATCGCGTGAGCGCGATCGATCGCCCGGAACCAGTCCGGCATCATCGACAGCGAGTACGAGAAGACCACCACATCGACAGGGCCATCGGGCTGGTACGTCGTCGCGTCGGCCTCGACGGCGTGGACGTTGTCCCAGCCGTGCCGCGCGATCCGCTCCTGGGCGATACGCAACAGCGACGGACAGAGATCGACGACGTGGACGCTCGCCAGACGGTCACGGTTCGAGATCAGCTCAACATTCGAGCCGGTGCCGCCGCCGAGATCGACGAGCCGGCCGCCATCGGGCAGCGGGAGCAGACGCCACAGGTCCTCCCGGCCGTGCAGCAGATGCGCGCGGAACTCGTCGTAGGTGTCCGCCTGCGGGGCGTAGAACTGCTCCAATCGATCGGCCAGATGTGTGCCGCCGACCGGCGTCAGGAGCATCCGCAGCAGCACGCGCAGATGAGCGGCGAGGTTCATGGCAGGTCCACGATGTAGCAGCTGCCGTAGATCTGTGTCCGGTCGCGCGCGTGCAGTTCGGTCGCCAGCTCGGTCCGGTAGGTGAGCAGCTCACCCAGGTCGCGCGCCTGGCCACGATAATCAACACGGAGTTTGTCCAGGTAGCCGACGCGCAGGCCGGCACTGCGGAACAGGACGCGCGCCCCCGGCCGGGCATGGGCCAGGATCGCCGACCATTCCGCTGCCAGGGCTTCGGGGTGCTGCCAGCTCATCCAGTCCAGGTGGTCGAGCAGCACGAATCGGTCGAAGTCGAGGCCCTGCCGGTTGAGATAGTCGGTGATCGAGGACGTCGCCCAGTGCAGTCGATCGAGCAGCCCGGCTTTCAGTCGCTCGACGTTCTCGGCCCTGAGGTACTCCGGGCAGCACTGCCGGCTATACGAGCCGGTCAGCGACACGCGCCAGAAGTAGTTGTCGCGGATCGGCACCCGGGCGAAGGCTCCTTCGAGGCACCACCGACTGAACTCGGCCGTGCCGCCGGGGAACTGCGTCAGGATCTCCTGCCGCTGTGGCCCTGGCACGCCGAGCAGCAGAAACGGTGTGTTCCGTCCGAGGAACCACTGGATACCCCGCGTCCAGAAGCGCTCGACGATCTCGTCGCGGTAGATGCGCTGCTGCTCCTCCAGCGTCGGGGCCTCGACGAATCGGGCCAGGGGCACGGCCAGGCCGCGCCAGTCGGCGAAGGTCTTCAGCAGCCACGAGAACAGGCCGTTGGTGCCGTGATAATAGAACGTCCGCCGCCAGCCTCGGCCCTCGAAGAAGTGCAGGTGGCCGTCCCAGAACCGCCGCGCCGCCGGCGACAGATCCGGCCGGAGCTGCTCGCGGTAGAGCTTCCGCACGGCCGGCATCGAGCCGGTGCCGAACAGGGCGAAGAAATCATCGAAGCCGAGATGACGAAGACCAGCGAGTTTCAACTCCAGCAGGGCGTTCTGATGGACGTTCAGATCAACGGCATGAACCTCGCCCGCCCCGGCGAGCAGGTAGTCGAGGGCGTTGCACCCCGCGCTGGTGATGACCAGGACGCGATGGTCAGGCCGGAACTCCAGGGCGGCGCGATCACAGGCCGGGTCTTCCCAGCAGGCGTTGTAGATGAGGTTATGGCGATGAACCAGGGAGAAGATCAGCGACTGGAGGTTGCTCAACATCCCCGGCTTCTCCCGCTCCGCACTGTCCGATCATCCTTCTCCCGTGGATGCTAGCACAATCTGCCCGGCCGGCAAGCGGCTCTGGCCGATGGCGCGGAGCGGCGGTTCGGGGTCCGTAGGGCGGTCCGGAGCGCCACCGAGGCCCGATACGCTTCTTGACCCGGAACAGCGCAGGCCCGCCAATCCTCACCCAGGAGCGCAGCGACACCGCGTAAAGAAAGACCGCTGCGGTGTCGCTGCGCTCCCGTGGCGTCGGCGGGCCTCCTTCGTCGGACCGCCCTACGGTTTGGCGACGATCCGGCTGGCCGATGTCCCCACTGTTCGCCGCCTGTTCCGGTCCGTAATCTGCCCAGAGACGTCCGGAGGCGAACGAGGGAAGGCCATGAATCCGTTGCCGGTGACTGTCGTGTCCGGGTTCCAGGGAGTGGGCAAGACGGCCCTGCTCCAGCACGTACTCGACAACTGTCAGGGCAAGAACGTCGCCGTCCTGGTCAACGACAGCACGGTCGATCGCACTCGCATCTGCGTCCGCCCGAGCGAGACGCCCCAGATCGCTCTCGGCCAGGGCTGCATCTGCTGCACCCTCCGCGAGAGCCTCATCGTCGAGGTCGGCCGGCTCGCCCTGGAGCAGAAGTACGACTATCTGCTCATCGAGTCGGCCGCCATCGCCGAGCCGCTCCAGGTCGTCGAATCGTTCACCTTCAAGGACGATCAGGGCACCAGTCTGTCTCGGTATGCCCGGCTCGATGCACTCGTCACCGTCGTCGATGCGCGGACCTTCTTCGAGGAGTACGTCAAGGCCGACTACCTCACCCAGCGTGGCCTCGCCCTCGATCCGAAGGACGACCGCACCGTTGTCGACGTGCTCATCGATCAGGTCGAGTTCGCCAACGTCATCGTCCTGAACAAGACCGACCTCGTGCCGGCCGAGTACGTCGAGATCGTCGCCGCCCTGCTGCGCAAGCTCAATCCGGTGGCCGAGATCATCCCGGCCACGCACGGGCAGGTGCCGCTGGAGAAGATCCTGAACACGGGCCAATTCGACGCCCGCAAGATCGACCAGTCCGCCGGCTGGATCCACGCGGCTCAGAACGACGATCCGACGCCGGACCGGCACGGGATCAGCAGCTTCGTCTACCGGGCGCGTCGGCCCTTCTGTCCGGAGCGGCTGCTGAAGGTGCTGGAATCACCGCACGAGGGCCTGCTGCGGGTCAAGGGCCTGTTCTGGCTCTGCACGCGCATGGCCGTCGCCGGTCTGCTCGACCTGGCCGGCGGGGCGTGCCGGCTGGAGTCGGCCGGATACTGGCTCGCCGCCCTGCCCGACGAGGAGGCCCGTGCCGACGCCGAGCAGTGGCAGGCCGCCCAGGCCATCTGGGACGAGAACTGGGGCGACCGCCGCCAGGAGCTGGTCTTCATCGGCATCAAGTTCGACCACGCCGCCGTGAAGAAGGCGCTGGACGGCGCGTTGCTCACCGATCAGGAGATGAAGCAGAGCCCGGCCGTGTGGGCCGTGATGGAAGACCCGTTCGGCGAGTGGGACACGCCGGATGAGGAGACGGACGAGGACGAGGAGTGAGAAGGCCCCAGGGGTGCGGAGTTCCCAGGGTGCGCATGGGGTCGCGCCAGCGCACCCTGGGAACACTTCGAGCCTCAGCGTCGCAGCTGATCCAGGATGCCCGGATCCTGGATCTCCTCGTCACGGGCCAGCAGCAAGAGCTTGGCCAGTACCTCGGCCGTGCGCGGATCGTTGTCCGCGAACGGCAGGAAGATCCGGCCGCGATGCTGTGCCGGCACCGCGACGATGCACATCGCCCCGCCCGGCATCTTGTGAACCGTGCCGCTGCCCAGGTGCAGCGAGTACTTGCCGAGCGAGCCATCGATCAGCAGGTGCGGAGCCTTGAGCCGGACGTTCTTCAGGCCGAGCAGGTCGGCCAGCTCCGTCGCCAGGGCGGCACGCATCTCGATGGTCGAGGCGCTGGCCTCGGGATCGACGCCGCCAACGTGTGCGACGCTCACCACGAGATCCAGATCGCGCATCACCTCCGAGAAGAGTCGCTTCGGCACCTCCGACAGCGGCAGCGATTCCCAGGAGCCTCGCCGGTGGAATCGCAGACGGTCGAGTGTCAGCCCCTCGACCTCCAGCGGCGTGCCGGCACCATGCTGGAACGACACCTCGGCGACGAGATCTTGCTCCGAGAACGTCTTCGTCACGCCGGCGTTCGTTCGCCAGCCACGAGTGCCGAAGAGGGCCATCGCCTGATTCGGATTGACCTGCTGACCGGAGTAGCGGCGTGAGAAGGTCCGATCCGCGCGCTCGGCGTCGGTCAGGAGATAGAGTTCGCGGAAGACCTGCTTGAACGGCTGAACGCGCTCGATGCGGAAGCAGTGGGCCTGCCAGTCGTGCCAGTCGCCGCCGTCGAGCAGATCCAGCGGATGGGCCAGCCGCAGGACCTCGTTCTTCTTGATCGGTTCCTTCTTGCCCTGGTGATCCTCCAGGGCCTGGCCCTCGGCGATGGGATAGCCGCGGATGCCCTCGCCGACGATGACCAGGCGGGACAGGTTCCGCGCCACGAGCGGATGCTTCATCAGCGCCGGTAGCTCCGCGCCGAGGATCGTGTCGCCGCGGATCATCATCGCTTCCAGCGATAACCGGATGCGCGCGGCCTGCTGCTTGAGTGCGGCCCGGCGATCGACCAGGGCGGCGATCTTTTTGTCTTTGCGGACCTTCGGCGGGATCGTCTTGAGAACCCTGTCGCCGCGCTGGATGGTGGTGACCGGGTTGGCCTGGTCATCGAGCGTCAGTGTCACCGAAACGTCACCGACAGAGGCGACGACGGGGCCGGCGGCGAGATCCTGGATCTCGTTCCACTCCATGGCCCAGATGAGGCGATTCGGATCGGCGTAGCCGGCCGTCCGGGCCAGGTTCGCCAGGCCGATCTCGCCAGCGCGGACGGCGTCCTCACGCGAAAGCGGGCTCAGACTCCGGGCGTACTTGCGATACTCGGCCAGAGCCTTCCAGCGCTGCTCCACGTCGGCGTCACGCTTCTCGCCCTTCGCCAGCGGCAGCAGACCGAGCAGGCGGACGGAGTTCTTGAGCTTGCGCTGACGCACCTCGCGAATCAGGTCGGCCTTCTTCGCCTTGCCGCGCAGGACGTTCGCCAGCTGCTGGGCACGCTTGTAGCCGCTGTCGGCGTACCGACTCGCTTCCATGAGCGACTCCCAGCGCTTCGCGCCGATCGCCTCGTGGACACGGTGGAACCACTCGATATCGATGGCCCCCTCCTCGCGGTCCTCCTCGCCCAGGGTCGTCCGCTCCTGGATCAGGCGATCCCAGGCCGACGCATCCTGCTGTCCGGGACGTTTCTCGCTCAGGCGGGCCTCCAGGGCCTCGGGCAGTTCCGGCGTGGCGTACTCCATGTGGGCGTAGAACCACCACACGGCCTCGGGCAGGGCGGGCAGCATCAGGAAGAGAGCGACGTGATCCACCCAGCGCGGGTTGGCGAAGGCCAGCTGCAAGGGCAGGTCCGGGGCGATGGCCTTCGCCTTGATCAGTTCCTTGATCCGAGCGGTGAACGTCTCGGGAGTGTCCTCGGCCGCGGGATAGCTGGCCCGGATCAGCTCGCCGAGAACTGCCAGCTTGCTGTCACCGTAAAGAGATCGAGACGGGTTGCGTGAGCCGAGAGCGGTCAGCAGGCGGCAGAGAGCCTCCAGGCCGACGACGCTGCTCAGGGCCTGAGCCGGAGCGGTCGCCGCCGTCGGCAGATCGCCGCGAGCCAGTTCAATTTCCAGGATGCGCTGGCGAATCCGCTCGACGAGGTCGCGCAGTTCCGGCCGCTGCGTCAGGATCTCCTGCTCAGGTCGGCGTGTCGCGTCCTGGAGGGCCTCGAAGTCGCCCCCGCTCGGATCGTCGTCGTCACGCGGGCCGACAAATTGGTCGGTCACGTCGGCGAGGTTGGCCAGGCCGAGTTCGTAGCCGGTGGCGGCCATGTCCCAGTCCATGCGCCGTCGCTGCGCCTGCGGGGCAGGCTTCTCCAGCCAGTGCAGCAGCTGGAAATAGCGGGCCTTCTGCTCGGCCGACCAGCGATCCTCGCGGTAGATCCACGCATCACGGAGGCGGCCGGGCCAGAACTCGAAGAGATTCCAGTCACGCCAGTCATCGCCGTCGGAGTCCTTCTTGATCTTCTTCGCAAGCGTTTCCTCGGGGACCAGGGCGAAGCTCGTCTCGGTGGCGTCGAGCAGAAAATCGATGTCGCCGGTCGGTTCGTCGATGCGGCGGAGCCAGGCGATCAACTCGTCGAGGAAGCCGTGCTTCACCTTGAGGGGCCTGTCGATGCCGCCGAGAATGGTCTTCATGGCCGTCTGAAATGCCGGTGACTTCTTGCTGCCACCGGGATGCTCGAAGAGCCAGCCATTCATCTCGGCCAGGGCGGCGGCGCGGACGAGTTCCAGGCCGTCGGCATCGCGAAGGTTCGCCGGGCGATTCTGCCACCACGCCGTCAACTCCTCGCGCAGCGGCATGCGCTGGAGGTCCTGCTCGCGCGGGTCGGCCCAGTGCGGAACCGGTAGCTCGAAGGAGATGGCCCCCAGCGGCATCTGACGCGGATCGACCTTCTGGCCCTCGCCTTCCGCCGACTCGTCGAGATCGCCAGCATCCCAGGCGGCGTCGAGGCGGACCATTGTCTCGGCGTGTTCGGTGACGAATCGGTCCAGTTCGATCAGAATGGCCTTCGCGGCCGGGGTGATGAACTGCACGGGTCGCTTCTTCGGCGGCACGCTCGGGGTCAACTGCGTCGGATCGAACAGGCCCAGGCCGTTGGCGAGCGTGGGCACCTCTCGCTGGACGTCGAGGATGGCGTCGAGATGATGCCGCTCCATCTCGCTCAACTTCGGGTGGGCTTCCTGAAAGGCCCGAGCCCGGTCGCGGCAGGCGGCGACGGATTTCTTGCTCTCGACGAACTTGCGAAACAGCTCCAGACCGGCCAGCCGCTGGTTGGC
>CAYYJM010000064.1:0-1630 GCA_964471755.1 uncultured Alcaligenaceae bacterium | reverse complement strand
GACGCCAGCAGACGATCGACGCTGGCCAGGGCGTCGTCGCCCTTCTGCTTGCTCAGGAGCTTGAGAACCTGCTCACGTACGTCAGCACTCTTGCGAGTGAGCAGGCCCTCGACCTGGCTCGCCTCGCCCGGTTTCAGCGTGACCTTCTTGAGGCCATTCAGGACGGAGTTGCGTACCCAGCCGTCGCGATCGGCCAGGAGAGTGAAGAGCAGTTCGCGGACCTTCTCCGGCAGGGGCTTGATCTCGATGAGCCGGTCCACCGTCATGCCCCGGCCGTAACCATTCATCAGCGACAGATACGGGATCAGCACCTCGGCGCTGCGCTGGCCGAGATGATCGACCAGTTCGCCGGCGATCTCATCACGATCGGCGTGGATCTCGTCGGCATCCGGGCCGATCTTCGGCAGAACCGTTCCCTTCTCCGGCAGGCGGGTCAGCAGGCGCGCCAGCGGCTCGAAGAGGGAGCCATCGTTCCCGTCGCTGTCATCGGAGCGAATGGCCTCGAAGGCGCGGAGGGCGACGCGCAGGTCGGCATCATCCAGGGCCGTCGCCAGGGCCGCGCGCGCGGCCGGCAGCCGAACGGCATCGAGGAACAGCACGGCCAGGTAACGCCGCTCGACGTCCGGATCGTTGAGCAGCGGCACTGCCAGCGGCACCGCCTGGACGGCATCCTCATAGGCGGCCGTCCAGAGGGCGAAGTAGAGTTCGTCCCCCTGGCCCTGAGCGATGGCGGCTCCACAGGCCACCGGGTCGTCGAAGAATCGCAGGATGGCGGCGAACGCCTTCTTGAAGCGCGAGCCGCTCTCGTCGATCTGCTCGCCGATGCCGAACCAGACCATCGCCGCCCGGACGGTGGCACTGAAGCGGAGCAGGTCGTGTTCGAGGATCAGTCGCAGCATCCGCCGGAAGGCCTCGGGATGGGCCTCGTCGATGGTTTCGAGGATGCTCTGCCGCAGGCCCTCCTGCCGTTGCGCGGCGAGGAGCAGTTTCTCGACGACCTCCCAGCCCGCCGGTCGGGAAGCGACGAGCAGACCACGCAGGACGTGCCGACCCATCGCCCCGGTCGGATGCGTCCGGTTGATGCTGGCGAGCAGTGTCTCGAAGACCTCCTCGCCCTGTGGTCCGCCCTGGTCGATGGCGGCGGCGAGGATCAGGCCGACGCTGTCCGCGCCGCTGCCGTCGCTGAGGTACGGAGCCCAGGCGGCGAGCCAGGCCGGCGTCGGATCGTAGCCCTTGAGATCCTCGACGATCTGGTTGAGAAAGCTCCAGCGCGATTCGACCGTGATCGTCTCGTCGCCGGGAGCGCGAAAGCCCTTGCGGTCGTAGTCAATCTCGTAGGGCAGACGGCCGGCGAGCTGCCAGGTCGCTTCGAGATACTCGCCGAGGTGCGGGAAGAGGGTGGCGAACAGGCGCGTCCGCTCGGCCGGGCGGAGTTTCGCCGCCTCGGTGGGGATCGTCTTGTGATACTCCTGCCGCTTCTCCCAGTCGCGCAGTTCCTTGCCGGTGACCGGGTCGCGCTCGAGCAGGAAGCGGCCGACGCGGACGAGGTTGGCCGGCAGTTTGCCGATCTCCTTGAGACGCTTCGTCTCCCAGTCCTTGATCCGAAGCTTGTCGAGTTCCTGCTCGGCCT
>CAYYJM010000063.1:20848-25388 GCA_964471755.1 uncultured Alcaligenaceae bacterium | reverse complement strand
TTCGCGACGCTGGGCTTCGCGTTCCTCGAGTCGTACTTCTTCATCGGCTACCTGGTATCGATCGCCATCTTCGGTCTCTACCAGGCCATCTTCATGGCCAACGCCGGCGGGGCGTGGGACAACGCCAAGAAGATCGTCGAGACGGAGCTGAAGATGAAGGGCACGCCGCTGCACGACGCCACGGTCGTCGGCGACACGGTCGGCGATCCGTTCAAGGACACCTCGAGCGTGGCCCTGAACCCGATCATCAAGTTCACGACGCTGTTCGGCCTGCTGGCCGTCGAGCTGGCCGTCCAGCTGGCTACTGAGGAGGGTCTGGCTCTGACCCGGTCGCTGGCGGTGGTCTTCCTGCTGATCTCCGCCTTCTTCGTCTGGCGGTCGTTCTACGGCATGCGGATCAAGGAATCCCAGCCGGAGACGTGAGCGACTACCAGACCTCGGATCCGCCCCGGCATAAATGCCGGGGCTCCGAGACGAAGCCTGGTAAACCAGGCTCTCCGGAGAGCCCGGTTCACCGGGCTTTCCTTCCCAGGCCCGGCATTTATGCCGGGCCGAACCCTCACGAGCCGTCCAGTCGGCCTTGCTCCGTCTGGACGCTTCGGGTCTAATCCCGGCTCGCGGAGGCCCGGTCGCGGCAACCCTGGATGGGTTGCGTCCGGGCCCGATCCCTGACTCGGGTAAACCCGGATGACACGGACGTCTCAGGCAAGCAAGTCGGCGTCCGCCGGGCCGACGGTGCGGCTGGAAGTGCGGGTCGGCACCGCTCCACCGGTCGCCTACGAGGTCGGCGACGGCGGCTTCCTCATCGGCAGCGTGCCCGGCTGCGATCTGCGCGTGCCTGGCGTCAACCTCGCTCCGGTCCTTTGCCTCATCGCGCGCAGTCCTCAGGGCGTCGGCCTGCGCCGTCTCGCTCCGGTCCAGGCCATCGCCGTCAATGGCACGCCCGTCTCGGGAACCTACCTCAACCACGGCGATCAAATCAGCCTGGCCGGCGTCGAGATGGTCGTGGCCATCCACGGCACCTTCTCGGCTCCCGACCCAGCCCCAGCCGCCAGCCCCGAAGTTGATCCAGCCGCGGTGGCGGCCCTGCGCGACGAGGTCGCCACCTGGGAGCAGCGTCGCCAGGATCTGGAGACCGAGATCCAGCGGCAGGTGGCGACCCTGCAACAGCTCCGGCAGCAGCAGCAGGACATGGCCGCCCTTCGTCAGGATCTCGAAGCCCGCGAGGCCGCCTTCCACACGCAGCAGGCCCAGTTCGGCCAGCACGTCGAGCAGCTGACCTCCTCCGCGCATCAGGTCCGGTCGCAGCAGGAGGAACTGCTCACGACCCAGCAGCAGCTCGACAAGATCCGCCAGGAACTGCTCGCCCGCTACCAGTCCCGCCGGGATCGCCTGGCTGCCCGACTCGTCGCGATCCGCAAGGCCGCTCGCAAGATGCGCAAGCGACGCGAACGCCTGGACGCCCGCGAGGCCGACGTCGCCGGTCGGCTGGAGAGTCTCAGCCAGCGCGAAGGAGACGTCCAGGCCAGGGCGGACGCCCTCGAGCAGGAACACGCCCGGTTCACCGAGCAGCAGCAGGAGATGCAGCAGCGTCAGCAGACCCTGATGCTCGAGCTGCGTTTCCAGGCCGAGGAGTTGCAGGCTCGCGATGCCCTGATGACCGAGCAGCGTGCCGAGCTGGATCGCGGTCAGAAGCAACATCAGGCCGACCTCGTCCGTCTCGATCGCCTCCAGGAGCAGATGGACCAGCGGCAGAAACAGCTCGAACAGCGTGCCCTGGACGTGGACCGCCGATTCGAGCAACTTCAACGAGACGGCCGCGATCTGGAGGAGCAGGCCGGCCAGCTCGACGACTGGCACCAGCGTCTGACCAGCGAGGAGGAGCAACTCCAGCAGCAGCGTCAGATCGATGAGGAACGCACCGGTCAGCTCGACCAGCGCTCGGCGGCCCTGGAGAGTCAGCAGACCATGCTCGCCACGCTGCGGACCCGGCTGGAGCGAGTCCGCGACGAGCTACGCCGCCAGGAACAGGCCCTGGGTGAGCAGCGCGCGTTGCAGGAGGTCAGCGAGAACGAACTGCAACAGCGGCGCGAACAGCTCATCGAGGAACATCAGGGACTCGACGCCGAGCGGCGCGTCTACCAGGCCGAGTGCCAGAAGTTCCAGGAACGGGAACGGATTCTGCAAGAGGCCGTCGCTCAGCTGCGAACGGCCCAGCAAGGGCTCGAAGAATCGCAGGCCAACCTGGAACGGGACCGGGCCGAGGTCGAGGTGGGCCTGGCCGAGAACGCCCAGCAGACCAACGCCCTGCTCACCCGCGCCGCCATCCTGGAGCAGCGGCGGACGGAAATCGATGCCCGGGAAGCCGACCTGCTGCAACGCGAGGAGCAACTCGCTCAGTCAGAGCAGGCCGTCGCCACCTTGCAGGAGCATCTGCGCCGTCGTGGCGAAGAACTGGCCGAGGGATTCAAGGAGATCGAGGAGCGTCGATCCGGTATCGAGCAGCGCGAGAAGGACAGCTCCGAGCGTGGCCTCGTCCAGGAGGAGTTGCGTCGAAAATCCGGGGCCGAGCTGGAGAACCTGCGGGCCGAGCTGGAACGTCAGGCTCGCGTTCAGCACGAGCGCGATCAGGCCCTGTCAAAGCGAGCCGAGACGCTGCGGATCGAGGGCGAACGCCTGGCCGAGGCCAGCGCCGCACTGACAACGCAGCGTCATGAGTTCACCGGCGAGCGGACGACCTGGGACCTGGAACGGCAGCAGGCCCGCGAGGATGCCGCCCAGCAGCGAACCGAGTTCGAGCGGGCCCGCAGCGAGGCCCGCGATCTGCTTCGTCTCTTTCCCGATCTGGAGACGCGCGCCGAGGCCGGCGTTGATCGTCTGCTCCGCGCCCGCGAGCAGCTGCGCGAACACCTGGCCGAGCTGCACACCTACGCCCGCCAGGGCCGCGAGGAACTCGAGGCGGCTCGCAAGCAGGTCCAGAGCGAGGCCGAGCGCGTTCGTCAGCAAGAGATGGACCTGGAGACGGCACGCGATGAACATCGACTCGCCGTGGCCGGCTTCCGTCAGCAGATGATCGACTGGCAGGGCCAGCTCGGCGAGATGAAGAAGGCCCTGGCGCGCGGCGAGGTGCAGCTCGACCGGAAGGCGGCGGCGGTGCAGGAGCAGGCGGCCCACGTCGCCAGCACGTCGGCCCGGCTCGCCCAGCAGGCCGAGGAACTCGAGGAGCGTCAGCGGCACGTTCAGCAGCAGCGCGGCGAGGTGGACCGTCACCTGAGCGACATGCAGCAGTGGTATCGTCGCAAGCTGCGCGAACTGGCCGGCGTCGATGGCCGGATCGAGGGCGACGGCGACACGATCGTTGTGCCGATGCACGGTTCGCCACCGAGTGGCGACGATGCCGGCGAGGAGGGCAGCGGCACCGTCCTGGCCATCGGCGGCCCGGCCGATCCGGCCGACCGGCAACTCGGTGAGTTGCTGCGCTCTCTGAATCTGATCGATGCCGAGACGCTCGAGACGCTTCTGCGTCAGGCGCGGCGCGAGCGGCGTTCCCTGCGTCAGGTGCTGCTGTCCGGCAACTACCTGACCCTGTACCAGATGGCCCTGATCGAGGCGGGCAACCTCGACGGCCTGATCCTGGGGCCAGTGCGCGTCATCGATCGGCTCCAGGCGACCTCACGGGAGAGCCGCTACCACGTCTTCGATCCGCGTCGCAATCAGGAAGCTCTGCTGCGTCTGCTGGCCGAGGACGAGATGGAGGACGCGATCCATCCCGACGAGTACCGTCAGCGGTTCACGGCCCTGGCGACGCTGCAACACCCGCACATCACGGCCATCCACGAGGTGACGACCATCGCCGAGCGGCCGGCGGTGCTTCAGGAACTGCTGCACGGTCTTGGCTCAGGCGACTGGCCGGCCCTGAGCAGCGCTCCGGGGGTGATCTACCGGCTGGTGGTGCAGGCGGCGGCGGCCTTGCAGGCGGCCCACGCGGTCGGCCTGGTTCACGGTCGGCTGACGCCGGCGACCTGGGTGCTGACGGTCGAGGGCGTTCTGAAGCTGACCGCCCTGGGCGAGCCGGCCTGGCTGATCGGAGCCGGTGAGATGCGGGAGGAGCCGAGCCCGGCCGACGATCTGCTCGCGCTCGGCGAGATCGCTCTGGGCTGGGCGGCGACGATGGGCAAGACCAAGAGCAAGGGTCTGCCGCCAGCCCTGCAAGCGATCCTGGCCCGACTGGCCAGTCCCGAGGACGGCCAGGGCTTCACCAGTGCCGGCGAGCTGCTCGCCGCTCTGGAGGATCTCGGCGAGGAGATCCCCCCCAACGCCACGGCCTGGGAGCGCTTCGTCAAGCAGGTGCGCGATCTGTCGGTGGATCTGTCCCTGCGACGAACGGCCTGATGTAGCCGGCGATGCTAGAAATCGCTCCCGACCGGCTCGCCGCCGAGTCGCGTTCCCAGAGCCCGCCAGGTCGGCAGGCTGATGTTGCTCGTCACGGTGCGGACCGAGCCGTCCATCAGCGCGACGTTGACCAGGCCGGTGTGAAAGC
>CAYYJM010000063.1:0-20838 GCA_964471755.1 uncultured Alcaligenaceae bacterium | reverse complement strand
GTCGGCAGCGTGGCGCTGCTGCCCTCCTGACGCGAGTTGAAATCAGCGTCCTGATCGATGCCGTTGACGTTGGCCATGACGCGGGTGTTCGGCGTCAGCACCGTGGTGAAGCCGCTGTGGTGGACCCGACCGTCGGGCCATTCGGTGTGGCCGGTGTTGTCGTTGACCGCCGCGCCCATCTTCTTGTCCGGGGCGGCCAGCGTCAGGGCGACGACCTCGGCGGCCGTCGTCGGCGGCGTCGCGCTGGCGGCCGTCCCCAGGTTCCGGCCGTACGGCGTGAACGCCTTCACCTCGGCGACCATCAGCGTGTTGCTCAGGCCGTCCATGATCTGCTCCGGTCGCAGCCGCGAGTTCGGATAGAACATGCCGTCGCCGCCCATGCCGTTGGTCGGGTTCCACACGGCCCAGGTGCCGAAGTTGAAGCCGTAGGTGTGCGGATAGACGTAGGCCGAGCCGTTCTTGGTCCGCACGGTGTCGTTGGGATCGCTCGGGCAGACGTAGACCGGGATGCGCGTCTGCGGCACGTTGGTGGCCAGCTGCTGATCCCAGGCGACCTCCAGGTTGACGAGGACGCCGGCGTTGCCCTGCTCGATGTAGGGCAGAATCCGACCGTGGACGCCCCACGAGCCGTTATTGGTGCCGAACGTGGTGCCGACCGGCGCGAGCATGCTCGGCGGATAGACGTTCATCGCCGCCTGGTAGTTGTGGACGGCCAGGGCGATCTGCTTGAGGTTGTTCTGACACCGAAGACGCGAGGCCGCCTCGCGGACTTTCTGCACGGCTGGAAGCAGCAGACCAATGAGAATCGCAATGATGGCGATCACGACGAGCAGCTCGATCAGCGTGAAGCCGCGACGAGAGCCAGACATTTTTTCACTCCGTGAGTAGGATATCGTAACGGAGTGAGCCTCAAGCAAGTGTCATGCCGGCCGGATTTTTTTCGCCGATTCAGTCGAGAAGAGCGTGAAATACCCTGTATTCAGGGCGACCAGCCTGGTCACAAATCAATCATGATGGCCTCAAATCGACCAGGATGATCGCCGTCCGATCTGTCTCGTGGCGAAGAAATCGCCACACTGATGATGCATTGACCAGTTCATGCTCGCCGCTGTGGGCCTGGAACCTCGCCGTCGATCAGCTTTACCTGGTTGTGTTCGTCCATGAGCAGGACGCGCGGAACGTGGTGCCGGGCCTGCTCGTCGTCGAGCAGGGTGAACGCGGCCACGATGATCACATCGCCCGGCCCGGCGAGCAGGGCGGCCGCCCCGTTCATGCAGACGGCGTTCGAGCCCGGTTCGCCAGCGATGGCGTACGTCCGTAGACGCGTGCCGCGCGTGACGTTCCAGACGTGGACCTCCTCGTTCGGCAGAATGTCGGCCAGGTCGAGCAGTTCCGGCGACAGCGTCAGGCTGCCCTCGTACTCGACATCGGCGTGCGTGATCGTCAGCCGATGGATCTTCGACCGGAGCAGGAAACGGGGTGCGGCCATCGGGACGGGCTCCTGTGATTGGGATTCCCTCCTCATTGTACACCAATCCCGATGACGCGATCGAATGGATCGCTCACTCCCAGCCGACGTAGGGCGTGTTCGTCGCCGCCAGGTAGCCGATGCCGAGATCGGCTCGCAGGGTATTGGCCGCCGCCGACCAGCTGGCCGGACTGGCGACCGGAACCTCGGTGCGGACCTCGACATGGCCATCGAGAAAGGCGACGTTCGCCACCCGGCCGCCGTGACGGAAGTGCGTCGTCGGAATCGGACTCAGGTTGAGCGGCGACCAGACCAGCGGAGCCGACATCGTGTCGGCTTCCTGGGCGGTCGGTGGACTGGAGAACGTCGAGATCAGGGCCGCGTCGGCGAAGACGAACGTGGCGGAGGTGGCCGAGAACTCCAGCAGACGACGCGGCCGCAGACGCTGGTACGCCGGAGCCGGCCAGATGGCCCAGTTGTACTCGACGCCGCCGAGACAGCGATTGTAGGCGTAGCCGCCCGCATGACCGGAGAAGACCGCCTGGACCTGAACCGGATTGAGGCTCGGACAGGCCACCACCTTGTTGTTGCCCTCGTAGTACGGCGTCAGGATGCCACGCAGCGGATCGACCGTGGCCGGGTAGCCGGCGGTCAGGCCGAACCAGCGCGGCGTCGGATAGTCCGGAGCGCCGCCAGCGAGACCGGCCGCGACGGGCAGGATCTGATGGGTCGTTTCGTAGTTGAGGACGGCGAGGCCGAGCTGCTTCAGGTTGTTCGAGCAGGACATCCGGGCGGCCGCCTCGCGGACCTTCTGGACTGCGGGAAGTAGCAGACCGATCAGGATCGCGATGATGGCGATCACGACGAGTAGTTCGATCAGGGTGAAACCGAGCGAACGACGACAGGACTGTCGCATGGCCGAATCCGATCTCCGCCGGGTCGGGCGGGACAGGGACGGCTCCGGATCGCGCAGGGAGGGACGCCTCCCGGAGACGCTCATGGCCGGAGCACCGGGGGTCCTGCGGGCAGGTCTTCCGACTGACGGCTCCGGAGTGAGTCCTCACTCCACGGTCCCGGCGGCCTTCCCATCCGGAGATGCGGACATCTCGCGGACAGTGGCATGGTGAGCCGGACCCTGGCCGAACACGGCGGCGGCCCCGTGATGGATTCGCACCATCTTCCCTCTTCGCCGCGCCCTCGGAGGCGCGGACCCAGCAGGTATCGGAGATGATTGTAGGATCCGAAAGGGCGAGCGGCCGACTATTTCGCCCGGGTCGAGATCGGAACGCCACGATTGCCGGTGACCTCCTTCTGCATCGCCCGGACGATCCGAACGATCTGCCGCAGGAGCAGATCTTCCGGGGTCAGACGCCGACCGGAACTCAGGTGATCGAGCTTCGCGTTGAAGCCATGCAGGGCCCGGACGACGAACCGGGCTTCCTTCCGGAAGTCCACGTCCCAGCGTTTTTCCAGACGGCCTTCCAGATCAGTGATGAACCGCTCCGCCTGTTCGGGGAACAGCTTCAGTTCCTCGACGGCCTGCTCGACCAGATCGCGGTTCTCTCGCAGGATCGCACGGAACTCCTCCGCGCTGAAGGCCGTCGCGTCGTCCAGGCCGATCGCCATCTGTCGGCCAAGGTACTGCACGAGTTCCTCGCGTGCATCGGACACGCTGCGGACGGCTCTGTGGCTGATGGTCTCGGCCAGTTCGGGGGCCGCCGCGATGAGCCGTTCCTTGAGCTTCGCCCGGTACTCGGGATAGTTCGCCTCGATTTGCGCCTCGGCCATCGAGACGATGTTGGCCGGCTGGATCAACCGGGTGAACTGATAGTACTCGAAGCTGATGAGGAGGATCCCCAGGACCACGACGGCCACCAGCAGGATCAGGTTCCAACGGACGTTCCGATCCACGTCCTGGCGCAATTGGGTCCGGTCTTCGGTCGCTGGCGTCATGACGGGTTCTCCGGGGCGATGATCGTGATCGTGCCACGTTGACGCTGGCCCTCTGACGACCGGCTTCACCGCGGCAGGAGGGTCTGGGTCGCCTCCGTCTTGGCCTGCAAGGCGAGCCAGTCGCCGACGTACTCGAGCAGTTCGTCCTGGAGCGTTCCCTCCAGCGGCGGTTTCACCGGCTCGAAGGACTTCCAGAGCTGCACGGTTCGTTTCGACTCGCGTCGGAAGTCGTTGAGGTAGTAGCGATCCAGCAACCGGTTGGCCGTCCGGCGGTAGTCGCGAAGGATGCGATCCACGGTTGCCTCGTCGGTGATCTTCGGGAACTCCTCGCGAAAGACCTGGCGATGTTTGGCGAGGAACTCGTCGATCTGCTGGCGGACGCGCAGACGGAGCTGGGATTCCAGGCCGGCGACCAGTTCGTCGCTCTGGCTCTCCAGGGCTCGGGCATACACGGGCAGATCCTCGCGGGCCTGATGCACGAACGAAGCCGCGATCGGCGGGCCGGTCTCGGCGATGAGGGACGTGGCCTCACGGTAGATCGCCTCCCGGTTCGCATGGAGGCGGGCCTTCGCCTCGTCCAGGACGGCCTGCACCTCGATCGGCATCGCCGGCTTCGCGGTCGTGGCGGTGATGAAGACGATCACCAGACCGACCAGCAGCACGATGAGCAAGGTCATCGTCACACGCGACTGCATCAGGGCGAACCGAAGATCGCGCATCGATGGATCAGCCTGCGGGGCGTTCCGATTCGGTTCCTGAGACATGTTCGGGTTCCCTCTCATACCGGGGCGGAAGTGGTGGCAGCAATGACCGTGCAACTCCGGTGCCAGTTGTGTCGCTTTCGCGCCTGCTGAATGAGCCGTTCGGCTCATCCGTGGGAACCGAGTTGCTCAGTCGGCCGACCAGTTCCGGGCCGTCTCCCGGTGCGGTATTCGGCGGGATGCACGCCAGACGGGCCGGTCTGGAGACGCGGTGGAGATTCCCGCTCGTACTCGACAGCTGCACGGTCGAGGTGGCAGAGGCGACCGCGTCCGGCCCTTCGATTCCGCGGACTGGCGTTGCTCGTGATCCTGGCCCCATCCGCCGGCCGAGAGGATCCGAACGGCCAACCCCAGCCCGAACATTACCGCTCGCAGGCAATGCCGGATTGGCGTCATCGGAAGTCCCCCCGAGGCGAGGTTCTCGATCCCGGCCCGGAAAACAGTTTGCAACAATCGTGCCGTTCTCGCCTCGACCGTCGCGAGAATTTGTGTTTCGGGGAGGCGTTCGCGAGGGGGATCACAGTCGATGGGACGCACCGAAGCAGGCAGGATTGCGCAGGTCGCTTCCCTGTCGTGTCCGGTGCGGAAGGGACGGATCGCCTTACTGGCCGGCAGCCTTCGCCGTCGGTCCCGCGACGAACGCCTGGCTCAGGGCCGCGCACTGTTCGACGGTCGGCTCGCCCTCCTGGAACCAGAGCCGGTAGTGGACCCGCAGCGGTTTCGTCGGCGTCAGATCGTACTCGAAGTAGGTGCCGATTCGGCCATACGCCCGTTCGCTCTGGCGGGCCTCCTTCGGGTTGTCCGGATGATCGAGGTAGACGATGGTGTAGCGCTTGCCATCGAGGACGAAGCTCATCGCGTTCCAGGGCAGGTTGACCGGGCCGCCCTTGCCCTTGGCCCAGTTCTTCTCCTGGCCCGGCGTCCCCTTGCCGTCGGGCCGGATGAAGAACGTCTGCTTGCCGTTCTTCTCCATGACCGAGTTGGCCCGGAAGTGGAAGCCGGCGTGCTGCGGGTCGCCGTCGAGGCGGACCTTCGACAGCGTCGTCGTCAGCTCCGAGGCGAAGTCGATCATGGTTCCGCCCGGCAGATCGTAGGCTGTCAGTTCGCGTTTCTCGTTGGCGAAGACCTTGCCGTCGGTCCCCTTCCAGGCGATCGCCAGGGTGTGCCGGCCGAATAGCGGCCCGGCCTCCGAGGACAGTACCTTCTCATGGTCGGTGTGTTCGCCGTTACGGCAGTGCCAGACATCGGCCCGCTTACCGTCGTAGGTGATGTTGTTGAAGCCGAAGAAGATGCCGCGATGGTGCGGATACTGTCCCGTGTTGTCGTTGGTGACGCGCGTCTTGCCGTCGGCCGCGAACAGGTGGTGATACGGCTTCGTCGTCGGGTTGCCGGTCCCCTTCTTCGCCTCGGGAGCGTTTCGGTCGAACGGCTTGTGGAAGTAGCGCAGCACCGGCCGGTCGCCGAGGCGGAGTTCCTCCAGCCCGTCGGCGTCCTTCCACGCGAAGGACTCGCTTGCCTTCGGCCCGGAGCCGAGACGGGCCTGGAGTGTGAGCGTCTGGCCGGCCTTCAACTCGGGAATCAGGACGGTCAGTTCCGGCGCGGCCGAGGCGGCGAGCAGGCGGCCCGGCGCGATCTGAGCCCGGAGCGGTTTGCCATCCGGCCCGGTTACCGTGGCGGCTTTCGCATCGCCGGCGACGCGGGCCGGGAGCGGCACGACGACGAGGACGTTCCGGGCGTCCTGCTTGCCGCCGGTGACGGTGAACGCGATCTGGTTATCCTGGCCTGGAGCAGTCCCCGCCAGGAAGGCGAGGACGCCAACGAGCGAGAGTAAGCGGAGCATCGATGGATCTCGTGAAACGGTGGGATTCCGGCACCTGCTTCGTGTTGTACTCGGCACGGGCGGGCTCGGCCCGGCCTTTCGATGTCGGGCGGTCCGACACGCCGGACCATCTCCCCACCGCGATGGGCGAACCAATGCCGACCGGCTATCATGTGCCCGCAGGGGTCGGCCACAAAGAGCGGTAACCGCGATGTCGCGAATTCCCCCCCGATCCCCCAAGGAGATGTTCCTGTGCGATTCGTAGTCCGTTTCGTCGGTCTGTTCACTCTGGCCACCATCCTGGCCGGCTGTAGTTCCAGCCCCAACAACGCCGGCAAGCCGCTCGGCGAGGCCGAGTTCAAGGTGTCGGCTCCCGACTTCGTCGCGGAGTTCAAGAAGGACAGCAAGGCCGCTCACGCCAAGTACAAGGGCAAGACGGTCGAGGTGACCGGCCTGCTCAAATCGGTCGGCACGAATGCCGGCGGCGATCCGGTGATCCTGCTCGCGGGAGAGCCGATGAATGCCCTCTCCTTCGCCTTCACGACGGGCATCACGACGGAGCGTTACCCCGGCAAGCTCGCCGTGCCGGGGCAGACGGTCACGATCAAGGGCCGGGCCCACCCGGAATACCCTGGGCCGAACCTGCTCGACGTCGAGATCATCAAGGTCGAGGGGGACAAGCCGCCGACGTTCACGGCCGACTCCCTGGCCGCCGAGTTTGCCAAGGACCACGACGCGGCGGCCAAGAAGTATGAGAACAAGTGGGTGAAGCTGTCGGGCGAGATCGTCAAGGTCGATCTGAACGAGGCCAAGGCGGGCTCGGTGCTGCTCAAGACGAAGACCAAGACGCCACGCGTGACCGCTTCATTCGTCGCCGACGAGCGGAACACCGCGTTCAAGCCCGGCCAGAAGATCGAAGTAATCGGCGAAATCAACGCGCTGACTACCTCGGATAAGGAAGCGGTCGGGTTGTTCACCTCTGAGCTGATCGCTGCGCCGAAGTGACCTCGGATCGGCTGATTCGTTTCGATCATGGGACGGCTCTCTCGGGCCGTCCTTCCTTTGCCTCACCGACCACGATGTCAGCCGGATTTCCTGGTTCCCCACCGCCTCTCCGCTGTGTAGAGTAGGCCCCATTCAGAACTACCACCGGGAAAGGCCGCTCTCATGATCCACGTCATCGCGACCATCGAACTCGCACCGGGCCAGCGGAAAGCGTTCCTGGCCGAGGTCGCCCGCATTCTCGGCCCTGTCCGGGCCGAGGTTGGCTGCATCGAGTACGGCCCCGCCATCGACATCGATTCTGGCATCAGCGTGCAAGGCCCCGTCCGCGACGATGTCGTCCTCATCATCGAGAAGTGGGAGAGTCTCGCCGCCCTCAAGGCGCATCTCGCCGCTCCGCACATGATCGAGTATCGCACCCGCGTCAAGGACCTCGTGGTCCGCGTCGGCCTGCAAATCCTGGAGCCGGCCGCATCCTGATTTCCGCTTCATTGCGAGGGTATCCCGATGAGAATCCTGCTGTCTGTCGGTCTGCTCGTTCTCCTGGCGTCACTCGCGACGGCTCCCGTCTCCGCGCAGCAGAAGAAGGAGAAGGCCCTTCCGAAGCTGACGGACGCCAACGTTCAGAAGGTCGAACACGTCTTCAAGAAGACGCCCGAGGGCGAGCTGGTGCTGCACGTCTGTCTGCCGGCCGGCTGGAAGGCGACCGACCGGCGACCGGTCATCGTCTTCTTTTTCGGCGGCGGCTGGAGGAACGGCTCGTACCGGCAGTTCGTGCCGCAGTCGGAATACTTCGCCAGTCGCGGCATCGTCGCCGTCTCGGCCGACTACCGCATTCTGTCGAAGCACAAGACGACGCCGGAGAAGTGCGTCGAGGATGCGAAGAGTGCCATCCGCTGGGTCCGCGCCAACGCCGACAAGCTCGGCATCGACCCGGACAAGATCATCGCCTCGGGCGGCTCGGCCGGCGGCCACCTCGCCGCCGCGACGGCTCTGCTCGACGGCTTCGACGCAAAGGATGACGACCTCAAGGTGTCGTGCAAGCCGAACGCCCTGGTGCTGTACAACCCGGCCCTGAGCGTCAAGGGGCACGTCGTCAAGGACGCCAGCGGCAAGGACATCGCCGCGGCCTTCTGGCCGAACGCCTTCCTGAAGAAGGGCACGCCGCCGGCGATCCTCTTCTTCGGCACCGCTGATCGCCTGATCGCCGGCGGCCGGGAGTTCGTGAGCAAGTCGAAGGACCTGGCCAACCGGGCCGAGCTGTGGACCGCTCCGGAGATGCCGCACAGTTTCTTCAATCGCACGCCCTGGCTGGAGACGACCACCCGCAAGGCCGACGAGTTCCTCCAGTCGCTCGGCTACCTGACCGGCAAGCCGACGATCGAGATCCCGGCCAACGGCAAGGATCTCAACCGGGAGAAGCCGGGGGCGTCGCGCTGAGTTGAACGCGGGTGCCGTGAGCCGAGCGGCACCCCATTTAGCCGCCGGCTTGCCGGCGGTCTTCGTCCCAAAGCACCGCCGGCAAGCCGGCGGCTAAATGAAGAGGTCCGCCTCGGCTCGGCGGACCTACCCAACCCGAGATCGCCGATGCGACCCTTCCTTCTCTGCCTGATGACACTGCTCTGTCTCTGCTCCGCCATGGTCCGCGCCGCCGATCCGGCCCGGCCACCGAACGTGGTGCTGTTCCTCACCGACGACATGGGCTATTCCGACATCGGCCCTTTCGGCGCGAAGGACATCCGCACGCCGAACCTCGACCGCCTGGCCCGCGAAGGCCGGCGCTTCACGAGTTTCTACGTCGGTCAGGCCGTCTGCACCGCGTCGCGGGCCGCCCTGCTGACCGGCTGCTATCCCAATCGCATCGGTCTGTTCGGTGCCCTGAATCACACCAGCACCGCCGGCATCAACGAGAACGAACTGCTCCTCTCCGAGATGTGCAAGGCACGCGGCTACGCCACTGCCATCTACGGGAAATGGCACCTCGGCCTGCCACCGAAGTTCCTGCCGTCTCGACACGGCTTCGACGATTACCTCGGCATCCCGTACTCCAACGACAACAGCAAGTACCATCCCATCGTCCGTGACATGCCGCCGCTGCCCTGGTTCGACGGCGACCGGGTTGTCGCCCGGGACATCGACCAGGCCGAGTTCACGCGACGACTCACCGAGCGGGCCGTCGGCTTCATCGAGAAGAACCGCGACAAGCCGTTCTTCCTCTACGTCCCGTCCATCATGCCGCACGTGCCGATCTTCGCCTCGCCGAAGTTCAAGGGCCAGTCGAAGCGTGGCCTCTACGGCGACGTGATCGAGGAGATCGACTGGTCCGTCGGCAAGATTCTGGCGACGCTCAAGAAGCACGGCCTCGACGAGCGGACACTGGTGATCTTCACCAACGACAATGGCCCGTTCCTCTCCTACGGCACCAACGCCGGCATCTCGAAGCCGCTGCGCGAGGGCAAGTTGACGACCTTCGAGGGCGGCATTCGCGTCCCGTGCATCCTGCGCTGGCCGGGCATGATTCCCGCCGGCACGACCTGCGACGAGTTGGCCACGACGATGGATCTGCTGCCGACCATCGCGAAACTGATCGGCGGGAAACTCTCTGCCCACCGGATCGACGGCAAGGACATCGCCCCGCTCCTGACCGGCGAACCCGGAGCGAAGACGCCGCACGAGGCCTTCTACTACTACGCCGGCGAGCAACTCCAGGCGGTTCGTTCGGGTGACTGGAAGCTGCACTTCCCGCATCCGTACCTGGAAGTCGCCGGTGAACCGGGCCGGGATGGCAAGCCGGCCAACTTCAGCAACCTCAAGCCCGATTCCATCCGACTCTCGGGCCTCGAAGGCATCGCCAGCCGACATGGCTACCGGATCGAACAGATCGGCCTGTCGCTCTACAACCTGAAGGAAGACATCGGCGAGACGAAGAACGTCGCCGAGCAACATCCCGACGTGGTGAAGCGTCTTCAGGCGCTGGCCGAGAAGGCTCGCGCTGATCTCGGCGACACCCTGACCCGACGCACGGGCAACGGCCTTCGCCCGGCCGGCAAACAATGATCGCTCGGCCATCCCTTACTCGAAAGGACCATCCCATGACTCCCGCACCGAACCGCCGTCGTCTCCTTCAGGGCGCTGTCGCCGCCGGGACAACCGCCCTGCTCGGGACGACCACCGAAGCCGCTGACAGGGCCGTGACACAGGGCCGCATCAAACAGTCGGTCGTCTTCTGGTGCTTCAACTCCACCGGCGACAAGTGGAGCGCCGAGAAGACCTGCCAGGTCGCCCGCGATCTCGGCTGCCTCTCCGTCGAGCTGATCGATCCGTCCCACTGGCCGACGCTCAAGAAGTACGGTCTGGTCTGTGCCATCGCTGGCAACGGCATGGCGGGGCCGCCCTTCGTCAAGGGCTGGAACAACCCGAAGTACCACGAGCAACTGCTCGCCGCCGGCACGAAGATGATCGACACGACGGCCGACGCCGGCTTTCCGGCCGTGATCGCCTTTACCGGCTTCAAGTGGCGCGATGCCACCGATCCGAAGAGCGGTGAGATCCCCCGCGACGAGGCGGCCGCGAACTGCGTCAAGGGCCTGAAATCCCTGGTCGCCCACGCCGAGAAACGCAAGGTGACCGTCTGCGTGGAACACCTCAACACTCGCGATGCCAGCCACCCGATGAAGGGGCATCCCGGCTACCAGGGCGACGATCTCGACTGGGTCGCCGGCATCCTCCGCGCCGTCGGTTCGCCGCGTCTCAAGCTCCTCTTCGACATCTACCACGTCCAGGTGATGCACGGCGACGTGATTCGCCGTCTGGAGCAGAACAAGGACCTGCTCGGCCACATCCACACGGCCGGCAACCCCGGTCGCGGCGAACTGGACGACCGGCAGGAGATTCTCTATCCGCCGATCCTGCGCAAGCTCATCGAGCTGAAGTACGACGGCTACGTCGGTCAGGAATTCATCCCGACGCGTGATCCGCTCACCGGCCTGCGCGAGGCGGTTCGTCTCTGTGACGTGTGAGGGACACCGAGCAAAACGCGGGACGATGAATCCCCCTGTCGTCATCGTTCCTCGTTCCTCCCTACAATGTCCTTTCCATCCGGGACCATCCGCTGACAGGAGATCGTCACACCATGGCACAACCACTCTGCCGCTGGGGCATCCTCGGCACGGCGAACATCGCTCGCAAGAACTGGAAGGCGATCCGCCATGCCGACAACGCGACGCTCGTCGCCGTCGCCAGCCGTGATCGGGCGAAGGCCCAGCGCTTCATCGACGAGTGCCAGGGAGACGTTCCCTTCGCTCCAGCCCCGACCGCGTGCGGCAGCTACGAGGAGCTGCTCGCTCGCAAGGACATCGACGCCGTCTACATTCCGCTCCCCACGGGCGTCCGCAAGGAATGGGTCCTGACGGCCGCTGACGTGCGGGCCATGCTCGATGCCTGCCGCTCGGCCGGCGTCCAGTTCATGGACGGCGTCATGTTCATGCACAGTGGTCGGCTCAACCTTCTGCGTCAGACGCTGGACACCCCGCAGACGATCGGCCCGCTTCTGCGCATCGTCAGCCAGTTCAGCTTCAAGGCGACCGACGAGTTCCTCGCTGGCAACATCCGCGTCACCAGCGATCTGGAGCCGCTCGGAGCCCTCGGCGATCTCGGCTGGTACAACATCCGCTTCTCGCTCTGGGCCATGAAGGAGCAGCTCCCCGAGCGAGTCACGGGCCGGATTCTTGCCCGGCATGGGGCCGGCGGAGGTGTGGCCGTGCCGCTCGACTTCAGCGGCGAACTGTTCTACCCGAACGGGGTGACGGCCTCGTTCTACTGTTCGTTCCGAGCCGAGAATCAGCAGTGGGCCGTCCTCAGCGGCACGCACGGTTACCTGACCGTGCCGGACTTCGTCCTGCCGTTCTTCGGCAGCGAGGTTGCCTTCGAGGTGAACACGCCGATCTTCCGCGTCCAGGGCGGCGACTTCAACATGGAGGCTCACCCGCGCCGTTTCGCCGTCCACGAGTACAGCAACGGGACGCCGAACTCGCAGGAGACGAACATGATTCGCAGGTTCGCCGGCCTGGTCCTCGGCGGAAAGGTCGATCCGCACTGGGGCGACATCGCCCTGAAGACGCAGCAGGTTCTCGACGCCTGCCTGCGCTCGGCCCGCGAGGATGGCAGGCCGACGCCGGTGGTCTGACGGTCGCTACTTCGGGAACACCGCCCGCACCTTCTCGCGTCCCGCGATCAGCCGATCGGCCTCGTCCGGTAGCAGCAAACGCCGTCGGACGAGTTCGGCGCACGCCGCCGCGTAGTGTTTGCGATATTCCGCGAACGAGCTGTACCGCCCTGCCAAGACAGAGGATCGGGACCTCGACTCCGGAGTGTAGAGCAGGTTCTGAGAGAACGCCAGCTTCACTCACCCATCCTGGCCAATGTCCTTCCGCGATGTCTCGGCCAGGAAGTAGACGCTCGCCAGCGACACCGCTCCGAGGAAGACGACGTACAGCGCCAGCGGCCAGGACTGGCCCGGAAACGCCTGCACCAGGGACGCCGCGATCAACGGCGCGACACCGCCGGCCAGCGGGGCCCCGAGTTGATAGCCGAGCGACGCCCCGGTGTAGCGTAGCCGGGTCGCGAACAGCTCCGGGAAGAGCGCTCCCATCACGCTCGCCATCAAGGCATGGCCGAGAACAATCGACAGCACGACCGCGACGACGACCAGCGTCGGATCGCGCGTCTCCAGCAGGGCATAGTACGGGAACGCGAGCAGCATCAACGCCACGCAGCCGGTCATGAAGATGCCCTTGCGCGACCAGATGTCGGACAGCCAGCCAAGCACTGGCATGGCGATCAGTTCGAGGGCCGCGGCGATGGACACGGCATACAGAGCGAGGCTCTTCGGCATATCGAGTACGCCCGTGACGTACGCCAGGACGTAGGTCGTGAACAGGTAGAAGCCGGCGTTCTCGCCCATGCGCGCCCCGGCCGTCAGGAGGATCTCACGCCAGTAGAGCGTGAGCGTCTCGCGCAGCGGAGCCTTCGACAGTTTGCCGGCGTCCTGCGCCTGACGGAACAACGGCGTCTCATCGATCCGGGCCCGGATGAGGAAGCCCAGAGCGATCAGCACGGTACTCAGCAGAAACGGCACCCGCCAGCCCCAGGCGACGAACGCCTCCTCCGGCAGGAGCCATTCCATCAGGCCGAGCGCTCCGGTCGAGAGGAGCAATCCCAGCGGCACGCCCGTCTGCGGCCAGCTGCCCAGGAAGCCGCGTCGGCCGCGATGGCCGTACTCGACCGCGAGCAGGACCGCTCCGCCCCACTCGCCGCCGACGCCAAGCCCTTGACCGAATCGCAGCACCGTCAACAGGATCGGTGCCGCGATGCCGATCTGGTCGAACGTCGGCATCAGGCCGATCAGGATCGTGCTGACGCCCATGAGCAGTAGCGTGATGACCAGCGTCGCCTTCCGGCCGATGCGGTCGCCGAGCCAGCCGAACACAGCCCCACCCAGCGGCCGGGCGATGAAGCCGACGGAGAAGGTCCCGAACGACAGGATCTGGGCCACGAACGGGTCCATGTCCGCCGGGAAGAATAGCTTCGGAAAGACGAGCGCCGCCGCGAAGCCGTAGAGGAAGAAGTCGTACCACTCGATGGTCGTGCCGACCGTGCTGGCGACGACCGCCTCGACGAGCTGACGGCGATAGACCGGTGGCGTGGGTTGGCTGCTCATCGAGACTCCCTGGAAGGTCCGAACTCCTGGCGAATGTGCTCGCCGTCCGCGTCGAGGTCCGGGGCCGGCCGGCGCGTCGGCACATCGGCATGGCCGCCGATCTTGATCGGATTGCCGACCATGCGAAGACCGTCGGCCGTCACGATCATGTTCCGGGCCTGGATCTGCTCCATCTCGACGGCGTCACCGACTGTCTGCACCCGGGCGCACGGCACGCCGGCCGCTTCCAGGATGCCGATCCAGTGGGCGGCCGACTGCGTCGTCAAGAGCGCTTCCAGGTCGACCTTCAACTCCGCGTGATGGCGCGTTCGGTCCTGGTTCGTCCGGTAGCGTGGCTCGTCGGCCCATCCCGGCTGGCCGAGCGTCTGGCACAGTCGGGCGAACAGGCCATCATTGCCGATGGCGATGATCAGGGGCCGATCCGCGGTGGCGAACAGATCGAACGGTGTGATCGACGGATGGCGGTTGCCGATCGGACCGGGCACCTGGCCAGTGGCGGCGTAGCGCATGATGCCGTGTTCGAGCAGCGCGAGCAGGCTGTCGAGCATGGCGATGTCCACCCGGCCGCCCTGTCCTGTCCTCTCCCGCTCGTACAGGGCGGCGGCGATGCCGATGGTCGCGTAGAGTCCGCTGGCCAGGTCGGCGACCGAGGTGCCGGCCTTGGTCGGTTCGCCGCCCGGGCTGCCGGTCAGGCTCATCAGCCCTCCCAGGGCCTGGATGATCATGTCGTAGGCCGGCCGCTGACTCCACGGCCCGGTATGGCCGAAACCGGAGATGGTCGCGTAGATCAGACGCGGATTCTCGGCACGCAGCACGTCCTCGCCGAGGCCGAGCTTCTCCAGGGTGCCGGGGCGATAATTCTCGACGAGAACGTCGGCCGCCCGCACGAGGCAGAGGAGCATCTCTCGATCGGCCGACCGTTTCAGGTTGAGGGCGAGGCTCTCCTTGCCGCGGTTGAGCGACAGGAAGTAGGCCGATCGGCCCTGGTATTCGGGGACGAACTGGCGGGTGTCGTCGCCGCCGTCGGGGTTCTCGATCTTGATGACGCGAGCGCCGAGTTCGGCGAGGGTCATGGTGCAGAACGGCCCGGCCAGGACGCGCGTCAGATCGACGACGAGCAGGCCGGAGAAGGGGCCGGTGGACATGGTCACGCCTCGATCGTCGGAACCGGATCCGTCTGTGGTGGCCAGCCAGCGGTCGGCCGGAAAGACGGCCTTCGGGGGGAGCCTGGGCCGAACACGGCGTCCGACTTTCCCGATCGGTGTCGGACATGCTAGCGGATCTCAAACGCCGATGCCACGCTCTGCTTCGCTGAACTGCCAGGCGTCAGCCGCACCAAATGGAGAGCCATCGGAATGTAGGGTGGGCGGGAGCGCCACCGACGCCCAATCGTCCCGGAAAGCCGAACTAGCGGAGGCCCACCAATCCTCGCTCGGGAGCGCAGCGACACCGCAGATGCCTTTGTCCGAACGGTGTCGCTGCGCTCCCGAGCGAGGATTGGTGGGCCTCCGCTGTTGCGGGTTGAGAAGAGTGTCGGTCGTCGGTGGCGCTCCCGCCCACCCTACATGGGCTGAACCGCTGCACCAAAAGAAGAGGAGGCCGCTTGCGGGGGAAGCAAGCGGCCCTCGGGGATTCGGTTTCCGGCGGAGGGGGACAGGCGGGAGTTCCACGGCACTTTCCAGAGCAGTCGGCGGTGCGGGCAGGTGGGGGAACCTGCGGTTGGCCGCCTGTCTACCTCGGCTGACGGACTCGGGGGGACGAGTCGCGTCGGGTGTCGTCCGAACTCCCTCGTTCGGATCGGGTCGCACTTCTAATACGCAACGTCCGTGCCGTTCGTGACCGAATCGATCTCGAAAAACTCTAACTCTTGGGTGAAACAGCACTTCCGGATATCGAGCCCTGTTCCGAGAGCCGGGGTATGACTCGTCCGTTTGTAACTGTTGCCAGGATGTGGCAAGATTTGCCGAAGGAGCCGTCTCGAGATAGTCCCCACGTCACGGGCTGTCAGAGCCGCGCACGCAGCGAGGCCGCAGGCCGAGCGGAGTAAGCGCACCGAGGCCTGGACGCGTGGGCGGTGATGCGTCTGCACCGCCCTGAGGTGCAGGTCGTGGTGCGCTTACTCCGCTCGCCTGAAGGCTCGCTGCGTGCGCGGCTCTGACAAACTGCGCCGACGCCTAATCGCACGGAGTGAGCGACCAGGTCACGACATCGACGCTCGGCGTGAAGTGAAGCAGTGGCGGCGTCGTGCCGACGTCCAGACCGTGCGTGGCCAGCAATTCCCGTGGATCGATCTCGGCCTCGGCCGGGTGCAGCGTCCAGGGCTCGTGATGCACCTCGCCCCGATGAAGCCGACCATCCGGCCCCTGAGCGTAGAGACAGTAGCGTTCGACCAGGAACGCCTCCAGCGAACCAGGTCGAGCGTGAAAGCCGCCGCCCGCCGGGCGATAGCGTGCCGTGAACCGAACGGGTGGCGTGGTCCTCGGCCGTTCGGAACGGTAGACGACCCACTCCGCCTGACGCTGGAAGGTCATGTCCGCCAGGAAGTAGGGCAGATGGAACCAGCGCCGCGCCGCCCAGACGGCGAGCCCGTTCCGGGCATCCAGGCTGAAGAACCAGACGCCCGGCTTGCCACCGCGTTCGACGTAGGTGCGGACGTTCAGCTCCGGAAAAGCAGACACCCAGGGCAGGTCGGGGAAGGGCCGACGCATGACGCCGGCCATGCGGAAAGGGATGACGCCGAGCCAGGCAGAACCGTCGAAGTCCTGAAGGTTCAGCCCGGCGGGGATCATCGGCCGAAGCACATCGACCGGCACGCGCCAGTGGGCGAAGAGGAGATCGTACCAGCTCTGACGCCAGGTCCAGGGCCGATCGGGAATCGGCCAGGGACGATGATCCAGATGACGTAACGCGGGGTGCATTTCCCCAGCCTACCGCACGGCGAGCCGAAATAGCAAACCCCTTCCGCTCGGAATCGTCTATCATGACGGCGTAATCCTGGAAGACTGGGCAGACTTCCGGCGCAGAGTTCCCCACCGAATGAAGGTGGCTCGGCCGCGAAGCCGCAGAGGTAAGGAGTGCGTGATGACTCGTGGACTGGCCCTGGTTGCCTCGTTTCTGGTTCTGCTCGTGGTGGGGAGCCTGGCTCCTGGTGGGGCCTGCTACCCGACCGTGTCGTACAGCGTGCCCAGCTGTGCCCCGTGTCCGACGCCCTGCTACGTCCCCTGCGTTCCGGTCTGCGTGACGCCCTGCTGCCCGCCCGCGCCGGTCTGCACCGTGACCTGCGTGCCCGCCGTTCCCTTCGCGTGTGGTCCCGTGGTCACGGCACCGGCGGTGTGCAGCCATCCGACGTCGGCCAGTGGGAATGTGACGGCGGGCTCGATCATCCTCGTCGTCGATGGTTCCGACCTGGCGGACATCAAGGTCACGATCGACAACAAGGACGCGAAGCAGCATGCCGGCTACCCGATCTACGTCTCTGGAGACACGGTCGGCGTCGATAAGGAGGTCGAGTACAAGGTTACCGGCAAGAGTGGCAGCGTGAGCTTCACGAAAACCGGCAAGGTCAAGGGGGACGTGACCGAACGCGTGGCGGTGGAGAAGAAGCCCGAAGTGAAACAACCGGAGATCAAGAAGCCCGAGGAGAAGAAGCCCGAGGAGAAGAAGCCGGAGATCAAGCAACCGGAGGACCGGAAGGAGAAATAACCCGCCAGGGCACGGGCATCTCACCGGTGCCCGCTTCCCTCGCCAGCGTCTCAGCCGGGGAGGGAGCAAGGGAGTTGTCTCTCGTCGCGGCATCGCGGCAACTTTTATCTGGTGTACCTGCTTGACACGTCAGAAACGACCGGTTAGAAACTACCCATCCATTTTCTTTGTCACCGCAGGTTCCGGTCGGCTCGGGAAAACGATAGTCATAAATCGGCTGTTTCCTGCGAGTCTGTGAGCTGGAGTCGGGATTAAAGATTGCATGAGTGCCAACGTCCGCTCGCTCGAGGAACTGGACAGGAATCGGCGTCGAACGCTGTTTATCGGCATCGTCGTCGTGGTGGCCGTTGGCCTGACGATTCTCGTTGTTTGTGTTGCTTTTCAGGAGACGGAGTCGGTACACTCGGATCAAGATCCGCGCCTGACCTATGCCACCCCCTACCGGAACGTCCATCCGGAAACTCGCTACGTAGGCACGGCAGTCTGTGCCGGTTGTCATCCAAAGGAGGCCGAGAGCTACCGCCAACACCCCATGGGGCGGTCCCTCGCTCCGGTGACGCAGGCTTCCGCGCTGCCTGATGATCGGAACAAAGGGAACCCGTTCGAGGCGGACGGCTTTCGCTACCAGGTGGAACAGCAGGGGGAGCGCCTGTTCCATCGCCAGACGTGCCTGGGCTCCGACGGCGCGGTGCTGACGGACGTCCGCGTTGAGGTTGATTTCGTGGTGGGCTCTGGCGAACGTGCCCGGTCCTACCTGATCAACCGCGATGGTTACCTCTACCAGTCACCGATCAGCTGGTTTGCGGACAGGCAGACGTGGGGTCTGTCCCCCGGCTATTCGCAGCAGCGCGTCGGCTTCGGACGCGAAATTGTCCCGGAGTGCCTGTTCTGTCACAGCGACCGGGCCGAACCGATTTCGGACACAATCAACCACTATGCTTCCCCCCCCTTCCAGGGACATGCTATCGGTTGTGAACGCTGCCACGGTCCCGGCGAATTGCACGTGGCGCGGCGGGAACGCGGGGAGCAGGTCGGCGCGGTGGACGATACCATCGTCAACCCGGCCCATCTGGAGCCTGTCTTGCGGGAGGCCGTGTGTGAACAATGCCATCTGCAAGGAGCCAGCCGGGTCATTCGTCGGGGGCGGGGTGTTTACGATTACCGCCCGGGTCTTCCCCTGCATCTGTTCTGGTCCGTGTTCGTCCGCCCGGCCGAGGCAACCGAACAGCAGTTTGTGGGACACGTCGAACAGATGCACCAGAGCCGTTGCTACAAGGACAGCCAGGGCTCCCGGAAGATGGGCTGCGTTAGCTGCCACGATCCGCACGCCGTTCCGCCTGCCGAGAGCAAGGTGGCCTTTTTCCGCGATCGTTGTTTGCAATGCCACGCGGAAAGCAGTTGCGCCGTGCCGCTGGCCCAGCGTCGGCAGCAGAACGCCGAGGACAGTTGCATGGCCTGTCACATGCCGCGCCGACCCAGCGCCGACATTGGCCACACGACAACCACCGACCATCGCATCGTTCGCCAGCCGAAGGCTCCTCCGGCCGGGATGACGCCGCGAGTGCTGCGGAGCGGCGAAAGCCCTCTGCGCCACTTCCATCAGAGCCTGGTCGAGTCGCCGGACCCGGATCGCGACCGCGACCTGGGGCTGGCCCTCATGGATCTGGCGCGGGATCCCAGCCCGATCCAGCGCCAGTTGAGCGGGACAGCCCTGGACCTGTTGGAGAAGGCAGTTCGTCGGCAGCCGAATGATGTCGCCGCATGGGAAGCCCGAGGGCAGGCGTTCTGGCAGCAGAAGCGGGCCGGCGAGGCCCTGGCCAGTACCGAGAAGGCCCTCGCCGTCGCCCCCCAGCGCGAACGCGCCCTGGCCAACGCCGCCCTCTACGCCGACGCCCTGGGCCAGCGTGACGCCTCTCTGGGCTACTGGGAGCGGGCCCTCGTCCGCAATCCCTGGTCGGCGTCTTACCGCTTCGGACGTGCCCGACTGTGGAGTGAGGCCAACGACTGGCCGCAAGCCCGGGCCGAATGTGAGGCCGTACTCCAGTTCGACCCGACCAACGTGGACATGCGCCTGCTGCGCGTCGCTCACCTCATCCATCGAGGTGAGACCACCCAGGCGCGAACGGAGTTTCAAACCATCCTGGATCTCCATCCGCGACGGCCGGAGGCTCTCCAGCGCTGGTTTGCCGAGAAGTTGCGTTGAGGGACTCAGGAGCCCGACATCGACTGTTTGTTTCGTGTCATCGAGGAGATCTTATCCCATGTCGGCAACCATCTCAGGAACCCCTCGCTGCGCGCGGGTCGTCGGGCTCGTCGGTCTCCTCCTGGTGGGGGTGGTCGGTTGCGGCGGCGGTGCCAGCCTCCTTCCGGTGAGCGGAGTGGTGTCAGTCGATGCCAAACCGCTGGCCAAGGGATCCCTGACGTTCCGCCCTGACACCAGCAAGGGGAACAGCACGAACCTCGAGGCCACGGGCACCATCGAGAACGGGAAGTACACCCTGTACACCAACGGCAAACCCGGTGCCGCGGCCGGCTGGTACAAGGTGACGGTTGCCGTGGAGCAGGAGGTGGACTCCACCAAGCCAATCGTGCCCAAATCGCCGCTGGCCGCCGTGTTCAGCGATCCCCTGAAAACACCTCTGTCTATCGAGGTAGTCACGAATCCCAAACCCAATGCATACGACTTGCTCCTCAGCAAGTAACGTTTCGATGCACCGAGCCGGGGGCCTCCGGACACCCGGCCGGGTCGTCCTTCATCCTGGTTGTCCTTTGTTCCGAGGAGGTGTTTCATGTTCCGAGTCCGACGCCGGTTTCACGCCGCGTTCACGCTGATCGAACTGCTCGTCGTCATCGCCATCATCGCTATCCTGATCGGGCTGCTGCTGCCCGCCGTCCAGAAGGTCCGCGAGGCCGCCGCCCGGGCCCAGTGCCAGAACAACCTCAAGCAGCTTGGCATTGCGGTTCACAGTTTCCACGATGCCAACGGTCGGATTCCCTACGACAGTTCCCCCGAGAGCGGGCAAAGTTCGACCTGGGGCATGGGCGGCTCCAACTGGAGTTGGCTGGCCCGGATCCTTCCCAATGTCGAGCAAGAGAACCTATATCGGACGGCCGGCATCGCCAACAACGCGACGCTGAACTCCAACCCCACGGCCATCGCCACGCAGATCAAGACCTTCCTGTGCCCCAGTGACCGGGCGATGTCAGGGCCGCGGACCAACGCCGCCGATCTGAGCGGGCAAATCGGCCAGACCAACTACAAGGGGGTCAGCGGTGCCAACTGGCAGTGGGGGGAGTCCCGCTGGAACCCCGGCTGGCAGGCCGGCTCCAGCAGTCAAAACGGCCTGGGCGACGGCAACGGCATGTTCTACCGGGCCGACGGGAAAAATCGCCTCACCCTGACAATGATCAAGGA
>CAYYJM010000062.1:0-25531 GCA_964471755.1 uncultured Alcaligenaceae bacterium | reverse complement strand
CCCTGTCAGCGATCTGGCGAACGGTGCCGATCGATTCTGACAGCATGGTGTCATTTCTTTCTGGCGAACTTCGCGCTGTGGGTTTACGATGTCTGTCCGGTTGCGCGGCCTGCCCGCATGTCAGGCCAGCCAGCCGCGTGACATCAGGGCCCACAGCAACGAGCCTGCCCGTGGACGACCACCCTCCGCTGAACGAAACCGAGGCATCTTCGGGGAGCCCCCGTGTTCCGCTCCCGGTTCGGATTAATCCCTACGGCGATTTCGGCGAACTGCTCGGTCAGGGCGGCATGGGCGTCGTCTATCGCGTCCGCAGCCGACTCGAAGAACGCGACGTCGCCCTGAAGGTCATGCGTCCGGACCTGGCCCGCCGCGACCCCGAGGCCCACAGCCGATTCCTTCGTGAAGCCCGCGCCCTGTCCCAGGTACGGCACGAGAACGTGGTCGAGATCTTCTACGTCGGCGAGGCGGCCGGAGTGCCCTACTTCGTCATGCCGCTGCTGATCGGCGAGACGCTTCAGGAGTATCTGGACCGGCACCACGAGGCCGGGACTCTGCCGCCGGTGGACGACGTGATCCGGATCGGTCGGGAGATCGCCGCCGGCCTGGCCGCGGCACATGCACAGGGTCTGATCCATCGGGACGTCAAGCCGTCGAACGTCTGGCTGGAGGCTCCGAATGGCCGGGTCAAGCTCCTCGATTTCGGCCTGGCGAGGCCGACCATGGCCGGGACCGACCACTCCGCGCAGACGGTGATCGCCGGCACGCCGCCGTACATGTCCCCCGAGCAGTTTGCGGGTGGTCTCCTCGATCAGCGATCCGACCTGTTCAGCCTGGGCACCGTTCTCTATCAACTCGCGACCGGCGAACGTCCGTTCCAGGCCGACCGGGCCTATCAGCTGCGCGATCAGGTGGCGAACCATTGCCCGGAGTCGGCCCATCAGGTGAACCCTGCCATTCCCTCTGCTCTCTCTGAACTGATCGAGCAACTGCACGCCAAGACTCCCGCAGATCGACCGGCCTCCGCTGTCGAGGTTGCGCGTCGGCTGGACGCCATCGCCGCCAGTATGCGACCCGGTTTGCTGTCGCGTCGGGCCATCGCCCTCGCATCGGGCGGTCTTCTTCTGGGTGGAGTCGCCGCCGCCCTGGCCTGGGCCTGGCGATCGGTGCCGGTCGCTCCCGTCCGCTCGCTGCCGCAGTTCGATCTGGACGTCACTCTCTGGAAGGCTGGCCAGTTCGACCAGAAGGGAGAGCGACCGTGGACACCCGGCGTCCTGCCGCTCGGGCCGGGCGACGCCGTTCGGCTGGAGGCGAAGTCGGATCGGCCGGTCTACTTCTACCTCGTCTGGTTGCAGGCCGGTGGGAAGCTGGCATCGGGCTACCCCTGGCAGAACGACGCCTGGAGAGAGCGACTCGCCGATGAGAAACCGGTCCAGACGTTGATGGTTCCGTCCGATGCGGATACCGGCTTCATGCTGGAAGGGCCAGCGAGCGGGATCGAGGCGTTCGTGCTGCTGGCCCGGGATGAGCCATTGCCGCCCGAGGACGATCTCCGTCCCCTGCTGACGAGCTGGACCTCGACCACCGACCAGGCCGGAAACCTGGCCGTGGCGGCGTGGCTGGAGAACGGCAAGCAGGACACGAACCCCTTGCGGGGCGGCTCGTTCGCCGTCCAGGCGAAGGTGAACAACACGATCGGCAAGGTGCGTGTCTTAACCCAGACGCTTTTCGAGAAGTACGGTCTGCCATCGCGGGCCGTCTGTTTCGGTTATCGCGGCGAGTGAATTCGACCCAACCCCGGAGAAGAGACGATGAGCCCTCATCCCTCGATGGCCTGGCTGCGCGGGCTTTCCCTGGCCCTGGTGCTGACTTTCTGCGGCCCGACCATCGGCCTGGGCCAGGACGACAGGCCGCTGACGCCGGAGGAGCGGAAGTCGCTGCTCGAGCAAGCCGAGAAACGGAACCAGGCTGCGATCGCTGCGTTTCAGAAAGGTGATGCCGCATCGGCTCTTCGGTTACTGCAAGAGAGCCTGGCGGCGTACGAGAAGGTGTACCAGGATCAGGACCATTCCAACCTGGCCACGAGCCTGAACAACATGGGATTCGTGCTGGAGTCTCTGGGCCAGGCGGATAGGGCCCTGCCATTCTACGAGCAGTCGCTGAAGATGCGGGAGCGGCTCCACAAGGATCAGGACCACCCCGACCTGGCCACAAGCCTGAACAACATGGGATTCGTGCTGAAGTCTCTGGGCGAGGCGGTGAAGGCCCTGCCGTTCTACGAGCAGTCGCTGAAGATGCGGGAACGGCTCTACAAGAATCAGGACCACCCCGACCTGGCCAGTAGCCTGAACAACATGGGATTCGTGCTGGAGTCTCTGGGCCACGCGGACAGGGCCCTGCCGTTCTTCGAGCAGTCGCTGAAGATGCGGGAGCGGCTCTACAAGAATCAGGACCACCCCGACCTGGCCGGTAGCCTGAACAACATGGGGGGCGTGCTACAGTCTCTGGGCCAGGCGGACAGGGCCCTGCCATTCTTCGAGCAGTCGCTGAAGATGGTGGAACGGCTTCACAAAGATCAGGACCATTCCAACCTGGCCAGTAGCCTGAACAACATGGGAGCCGTGCTACAGTCTCTGGGCCAGGCGGAGAAGGCCCTGCCATTCTACGAGCGGTCGCTGAAGATGCGGGAGCGGCTCCACAAGGATCAGGACCACTCCGAACTGGCCTGGTGCCTGGACAACATGGGAGCCGTGCTACAGACTCTCGCCCATTATGACAGGGCCCTGTCGTTCTTCGAGCGACTCTCCCGCGTCAACGCCGCCATCCTCAAACGCGAGGTCACCTTTGCCCCGGAAGCGGAAGCCCTGGATCGGTTGAGAACCCTGCCGAATCCTCGCGCTGCCTACCTGCGACTGGCACGCATCCAGGCCACCGAGCCGGCTCGGGTTGCCACCTACCTCTGGCTCGGCCAATCGGCCGTCACCCGCATCGTCGAACGCCGCCACCTCGCCAGCCAGGAGACCGACGCCAGCCGTGCGAAACGAGCCGAACTGGCCGGGCTCCGCGCCCAGTTGACCGGCGCTCTGCTGCGTCCCGGCTCCGATCCCAACCGGTCCACGCTCCTGCGCGAACTCACCGACGCCAAGGAGAAGGCCGAACGTGAGCTGCTCCAACTCCTGCCGCCACGCCTCCGACCCGGCAAGGACATCACCCCCGACGACCTGGCCAACGCTCTGCCCGCCGACGCCGTCTACGTCGATCTGCTGCGCTACGACGATCAGGACGAGAACAAGAAGCCGCAGGCTCACTACGTCGCCTTCGTCCACGGACCGAAGGCGAAGCCGATCCGCATCGACCTCGGCCCGGCCCGGGAGATCGACACCGCCGCGAACGCCTGGTGGCAGGCCGTCCTCGCCTATCCCCAGGCCCCCGCCAGCGGCCGGATCGAACTCCATCGCGAGGCCGACCGCCACGCCGCCAGCCTCAAGGCCCGCGTCTGGGACAGGCTCGCCGCGGCGCTGCCGAAGGAAACGGCCACGGTCTACCTGACCGTCGAGGGCGATCTTGGCCGCTTCCCGTTCGCCGCCCTGCCCGGCGAGCAGGCCGACTCCGTCCTCCTCCAGCGGTACGCCTTCGTTCACGTTCCGCACGGCCCGGCCCTGGTCGAACGTCTCCGCGGCAAGCCGGGCGTCGAGGACGGCACCGGCACGCTCCTCGCCGTCGGCGGCGTTGATTACGGCCCTTCCCCCGAAGGCCAGGGCTGGCAGCCCCTGGCCGGCACCGCCCGCGAACGCGCTCAACTCGAACGGCTCGCTGGCGGTCGGACGAAGCCGTCCCTCGGCGGCCCCGATGCGACGACCGGCCGCGTCGCCGCCGAGTTGCCGAAGGCGACCTACGCCCACCTGGCCACCCACGGCCGCTTCGACGCCGAGACGTTCCTCGCCGACCGCAAGCGTGCCGCCGAGTTCCAGACGAAGCTCCAGTCGTTCGAGATCGGTCGGGGCGTTCCGCAGCGCCTCGGCCTGGGATCACGCAGTCCGCTGGCCTACGTCGGCCTCGTCCTGGCCGGAGCGAACACGCCGGAGAAGGCAGGCTCCGATGGCGGCATCCTCAGCGGCGAAACGATCGCCGGCTTGCAGCTGGAGGGGTTGCGTCTGGTCGTCCTCAGCGCCTGCGAGACCGGCCTGGGAGCCAACACCGACACCGAGGGCGTGCGTGGCTTGCAGCGTGCCTTCCACGTCGCCGGCTGCCCGAACGTCGTCGCCTCGCTCTGGGAGGTGGACGACGAGGCGACGGCGGCCCTGATGAACGCCTTCTGGGAGAAGGTTTTGACGCAGAAGATGCCGCCGGCTCAGGCCCTGCGTGAGGCCCAGCTGCTGATCGCGACCCGTCTGGATTTGGTGCCGCTGCTGGCCAGCCGGGGCGGCGGCTTCGGCAAGGTGGTGCGCGTCAACCCGACGAAGGAGGCGGCACCGAAGGGGACGAAGCGAGCCCATCCGTATCTCTGGGCCGCCTTCTTCTTCTCCGCCTCGGGACGGTGAGCCTCGGCTTGCCACGACCGGGCCGGATCGGAACAATAAGGGCGTTCGACTCCGTTCCTGAAAGGAGCGACTGATGGCGAGCGTGCCACCGACGATCAGCGGCCCGGTCTTCTATCCCGAGAGCGACGGCGAGCCCATGGCCGACAACACCAGGCAGTTCCACTGGATTCAACTGATCGCCAGCAACCTCCAGATTCTGTTCGCCGACCGTGACGACGTGTTCACCTGCGGCAACCAGTTCTGGTATCCCGTCGAGGGCCACCCCGACATCACCCAGGCTCCCGACGTCTACGTCGTCTTCGGCCGACCCAAGGGGGATCGTTCCTCCTACAAGCAGTGGGAAGAAGACGATCGGCCGATGCAGGTCGTCTTTGAGATCCTTTCGCCCCGGAACACCGGCCCGGAAATGCGGGCAAAGTACGAGTTCTACGAGGAACATGGCGTCGAGGAATACTACCTCTACGATCCCGAGACCAACAGTCTGAAAATCTTCCTGCGCAACGGGACCGTCTTTCGCCGGCAGGACCGGGTCGAGGGGTTCGTCAGTCCACGGGTCGGCATCCGCTTTGACCTGTCAGGGCCGGAACTGGTCATTCGCTATCCCGATGGCCGACCGTTTCTCACCGCCGAGCAGTTCGACCAGGCTCGTCGTGAGGCCGAGGAACAGGTCGAGGCGGCCAACCAGCGCGCGGGGGACGCCGAACGCCAGGTCGAGGCGGCCAACCAGCGTGCAGGGGACGCCGAACGCCAGGCTGCCGCGGCCAACCAGCGCGCCGATGATGCCGAACAGCGGCTGGCCCGTCTGCTCGACCTGAGCCGACGCGCTCGCCGTGGCCAGGCGACCGCCGAGGAACTCAACGAACTCGATCGTCTGAACGAGGAAGAAATCGGCTGAAGTCACAAAGAGATGCTCGCGTCTCCGCTCCGCTCGTGGTAGACTGGGGGTTGATTCTGGTACACCCTCCTACCCACCAGGGCGAAGCTCTCCGATGCGATCCCTGCTGCCTGTCGCCGGCCTCCTGCTGCTGGCGATGCCAATCAACGCGGCTCCGAATCCGACGCTCGACCCGAAGGGCGTCGAGTTCTTCGAGAAGAAGATCCGGCCCGTGCTGACGGCGTCCTGCTTCCAGTGCCATTCCGCCGAGGCCGTCAAGAACAAGAAGCTCAAGGCCAACCTCTTCCTCGATAGCCGCGACGGCCTGCGCAAGGGCGGCGACAATGGCCCGATCGTGGTCCCCGGCAAGCCGAAGGAGAGCCTGCTCATGCAGACCCTCCACTACGAAGGCGACGTCCGCATGCCGCCACGGGGCAAGCTCCCCGACGCGGTCCTCAAGGACTTCGAGACGTGGATCGCCCTCGGTGCCTCCGATCCGCGCACTGGCACGACGACTGCTCGACAGACCGGCCCGACCGTCGAGGCGGGCCGTCAGTTCTGGGCGTATCGGCCCGTGGTCATGCCACCTCTGCCAGAGGTCAAGAACGCCGCCTGGCCGAAAAACGACCTCGATCGCTTCATCCTCGCCCGCCTCGAGAAGGAGGCCCTCGCCCCGGGCCCGGACGCCGAACCGGCCGTCCTCGTCCGTCGCCTCTCCATCGACCTGATCGGCCTGCCACCGACGCCGGAACAGGTCGATGCCTTCGTGGCCGCGTATCGGCACGATCCGGAGGCCACGCTCACGAAGACGGTCGATGACCTGCTGGCGTCACCGCACTTCGGCGAACGCTGGGGCCGACACTGGCTCGACGTCACCCGCTATGCCGAGTCGCTCACCCTGCGCGGCTTCATCCTCAAGGAGGCCTGGCGTTATCGCGACTACGTCCTCGATGCGTTCAACGCCGACATGCCGTATGACCGCTTCCTCCGCGAACAGCTCGCCGGCGACCTGCTGCCCGCACCGACGCTTGCCGACCGTCGTCGGCAGATGATCGCGACGACGTACCTGACGATGGGCAACAACAATCTCGAAGAGCAGGACAAGCAGGCCCTGCGCATGGACGTCGTCGATGAGATGCTTGACGTCGTCACCAAGGGACTGCTCGCCCAGACGGTCACCTGCGCCCGCTGTCACGATCACAAGTTCGACCCGATCCCGACGACCGATTACTACGCCCTGGCCGGCATCCTGCGCAACGCGAAGGCGATGGAGCATTCCAACGTCTCGAAGTGGATCGAGATGCCGCTGCCCGCTCCGCCGGCAGAGGAAGCCGTCCTGGCGAAGCACGAGGCGGCCATCGCCGCCTTGCAGGCGAAGATCAAGACGGCCAAGGCGGCCGCCATCGTCAAGAATCCGAAGCCGGCCGGCGGCGTTCTCGCCGTCAAGGACGTGCCCGGTATCGTCGTCGATGAGACGGCAGTCAAGCAGGTCGGCACCTGGAAGCTGTCGCAGCACTCCGGCACGTTTATCGGGGCCGGCTACCTGCACGACGAGAACACCGGCAAGGGCGAGAAGACCCTCACCTTCCACCCGACTCTGCCCGCGACCGGCAAGTACGACGTCTGGCTCGCCTACTCGCACGGCACCAGCCGAGCGAACAACGTGCCAGTGACGATCTTCAGCGCCGACGGCGAGAAGACGATCGCCGTGGACATGAAGAAGGCTCCGCCGCTGAACGGTCGCTACCTGTCGCTGGGCCAGTATCGCTTCGAGAAGGACGGCCAGAGTTTCGTCATCATCTCGAACGAGGGAACGCAGGGCCACGTCACCGCCGACGCGGTCGTCTTCCTGCCGGTCGATCGGCCGATGGCCCGGAAGCCGGCCGAAGTGAAGCCGGCACCAAAGCCGGCCACGAACAACGTCGCCGAACTGGAAGCGGAGCTGAAGAAACTCCAGGCGAGCGGCCCGAAACGCGAGATGGTCATGACGGTCGTCGAGGAGAAGACGATCGAGGACTGCAAGGTCCATATCCGCGGCAACGTCCACAACCTCGGCGAGGTGGTGCCGCGTGGCTTCCTCCAGGTGGCGACCGTCGGCCCGGTGCCGAAGTTCCCCACCGGCCAGAGCGGTCGAAAGGAACTCGCCGACTGGATCGCCAGCCCGGACAATCCGCTGACCGCTCGTGTCATGGCCAACCGGGTCTGGCACTGGCTGTTCGGAGCCGGCCTCGTTCGCACCGTGGACAACTTCGGTACGACGGGCGAGTTGCCCTCGCACCCCGAGTTGCTCGACCACCTGGCTCGCCAATTCGTCACCGAGGGCTGGTCGGTCAAGAAACTGGTCCGGGCGATCGTCCGGAGCCGGACGTATCGCCAGAGCGCCGCCCGCAGCGAGTCGGCGGTGAAGGCCGACCCGGAGAACCGCCTTGTCGCTGGAGCGAACCGCCGTCGCCTGGAGGCCGAGGTGATCCGCGATACGATCTTGCAGGTGTCCGGCAAGCTCGACCTGACCCGTGGCGGGCAGACCTACCCGGAGAAACTGGCCGCCGACTACGGCTACAAGTACCCCGATCTGCGGCGGAGCGTCTACGCTCCGGTCTTCCGGAACGCGATGCCGGAACTGCTGGAGGTGTTCGACTTCGCCGACCCGAGCATGGTCGTCGGCAGCCGCAGTGCCGCAACGGTCGCTCCACAGGCCCTGTTCCTGATGAACCATCCGTTCATCCTCGAGCAGTCGAAGGCCGCCACGGCCCGGTTGCTTGCCGGGACGAAGGCCGACGAGCGAATCCTCCGGGCGTATCGGCTGACGCTGGGGCGGGAGCCGACATCCGGTGAGGTGGCCGTGACGCGGAAGTTTCTCGCGATCCGGCCGGACGAGAACGCGGCGTGGACGCTGCTGTTTCAGGCGCTGTTCGCGTCGGCGGATTTCCGCTACGTGGAGTGACTCGGGCGAGCCCCCGGCGACAGGCGAGCCCCCCACGAAAGTGGGGGGAGTTTGCAGGGCGGATACTCCCCCCACTTTCGTGGGGGGCTCGCCAGGCCAGGGCCAGGGCTCGCCAGCAAGAGGAACGAAGCTCATGAACTCTCTGACCCGCCGTGACTATCTCCAGATGACCGGCTGCGGCTTCGGAGCCCTGGCCCTGGCCGGCCTCGCCACCGAGCAGGCCCGCGCCGCCGAGGATCCGCTCGCCGCGAAGAAGACGCACCACCCAGCCAGGGCGAAGCGCGTCATCTTCCTGTTCATGCAGGGCGGCGTCAGCCACGTCGATTCGTTCGACCACAAGCCGCTCCTGGAGAAGCAGGACGGCAAGATGTTCGCCTTCGACGACGCCCGCATGATCGCCAACACCGGCACGCGCGGCGGCAGCCATCGCGTCATGAAGCCGTTGTGGAAGTTCAGCCAGCATGGCCAGACCGGCCGCTGGGCGTCGGATCTCTTCCCCGAGATCAATCACCACGTCGATGACCTCTGCTTCCTGCACGGCCTGCACACCGAGGGCGTCGCCCACGGCCCGGCGACTCTTTTCCTGCACTGCGGCTCGACGAGCTTCATTCGGCCGTCGATGGGGTCGTGGGTTCTGTACGGTCTCGGCACCGAGAACCGCAACCTGCCCGGCTTCGTGAGCATCGCGCCGTCGGCGGGTAACGGCGGGCCACGCAACTACGGCAACGCCTTCCTGCCGGCCATCTTCCAGGGCACCGCTCTGGGTCGGGCCGGCGCTCCGGCGTCCGAGGCGACGATCCGCAACCTGGCCAACCCCCAACGCTCGTCAGCCGACCAGCGAGCCGAGTTCGAGTTGCTCCGCGAACTGCACGTCGAGCAGCTCCGCCGCAAGCCCGGCGACAGCGAGATGGAGGCCGTCGCCGCGTCGTACGAGCTGGCCTGGCGCATGCAGATTAACGCTCCGGACGTTCTCGACATCGCGAAGGAGACGACCGAGACGCAGGCCCTCTACGGTATCGGCGAGAAGGCGACCGACAATTTCGGCAAGCAGTGCCTGATGGCCCGTCGCCTGTCCGAGGCCGGCGTGCGTTACATCCAGGTGACCTATGGCGACAGCAGCGCCAACCCGGCCTGGGATCAGCACTCGAACATGCCGAAGCACGGCGATCACGCCCGGGCGGTCGATAAGCCGATCGCTGGCCTGCTCGCCGACCTGAAGCGGCGCGGCCTGCTCGAAGATACGATCGTCTGGTGGGGCGGCGAGTTCGGCCGAACGCCGTACGCCCAGTCGAACGGCACCGGCCGGGACCACAACCCGGGCGGCTTCACTGTCTGGCTGGCCGGCGGTGGTTTCAAGCCGGGCTTCGCCTTCGGGGAAACCGATGAGTTCGGCGCGAAGGCCGTCGTGGACAAGGTCCACATGCACGACCTGCACGCGACGATCCTGCACCAGCTCGGCCTCGATCACGAGAAACTGACATTCACCTACGCCGGCCGACCGTTCCGCCTGACCGACGTGCATGGCCGGGTTGTCAGGGAAGTGGTGTCGTAGCCGGGGTGCCTCAGTGGCAGTTTGAAGGCGATGGAGACCGACCGCCATTCGGAGTCGCCCGACGTGACGCGCAACCAGGAGAAGGGTGAGAACGAAATCACCCGCGAGGTCAAGAAACGCTGCCAGCGATCCAGGGAAGATCCCTGTGCGGTGCTGCGCGAGATGCTGGCACAGGCCCAGGAAGACGGCGACCAAATCCAGATCGACAAGATCAAGGAAGCTCAGAAGTTCCTGGGTTGTCGCAACATCCGGAAGCGGAAGAGTTCATCATGAGTACCCAATGGTTCGCGGCCCACGTCATTCTCTACGCGAAATTGACGGGAGCGGCGTCGAAGTCAATTCCCGTCTGGGAGAATGTGATCTTGATTCAGGCCGAGTCCGAGGAGGAAGCTTTCGCGAAGGCCGAACGATACGGTCAACGGCAAGCGGGGGATGGCACGCGCCCCGCTTTCACCTGGGGCGGCCAACCCGCACGTTGGATTTTCGGTGGCGTGCGGAAGTTGACTCTCTGTGACAATCCCGAAGAGAGGCCAGACGACGGGACGGAGATCACCTATCTCCAGATGCGAGTTGCTTCTGACGAGGCCCTGGAGAAATTGCTCGCTGGCGAGGATGTCGGCGTGACCTATATCGAGCAGTTTCACGACACTCTGGCCGAAGAACCGGCATAAAGTGATCCTGCTCGTTGCGTTTGGAGTGCGTCCATGCCCGATTCTGCTTCACAACTCGTTACCCCCTGGGACGTGCCGTCGCCAGTGCTGTTCAACGCCTGGAAGCATCACGCGGCGGCGATCCGTTTTCGCATCGCCGAGTGTGCCCGCGGTGGGGCCGCCGCGCTCGATTCGCTGGGCCAAACCCTCGTCGTCATCGGCACCCAGCTCATGGACCTCTACACCGGCGAGCTGCTCCCCGACGAGATCGCCCGGCAGGTTCTCGCTGGCCTCGAGCGAGATGGTCGGCTCGCCCCGGAACCGTATCGAGCCTGGGTCGCCGAACAGGGTGGCTACGGCATGATGACGCTCTCCGACGGCTCCGAATGGTGCCTGCGAGCCGCCGACGAGGAACGCTACGTCCACGTCCATCCCGGCCGATGGGTGACGCACACTTGCCGGGTCCGGGCCAACGTCCTCAAGTCGGCCGTGATGGTCCTCGCCTTCGCTGGCGTCCACGGCGGTGATCCGCTCGACCGGATGCTGGTCAATCAGGTCCGCCGTCAGTACCTGAACCTGGAGCCGCTCGGCCAGGATCTCGACACCGATCGCGGCCTGGGCGAGTTGCTGGCCCTGCTGCGGTGACATGCGAGAGACAGCGATGAAGCGTATCGGTTCCCTGGTCGGCGCGATGCTCCTCGGCGTTCTGGCGGCCCTGCACGCTGCCGGTAGTGCGGAGCCGGCCGTCCGGCTCGATCCTGTCCAGCCCTACCGGGGACGGAAGGCGAACCCGGTCACCTACGCCATCGATTACTCGGTCGTCGTGACGGCCCCGGCGCAGACGAAACTGCTCCGGGTCTGGCTGCCGATGCCACGCACCGACGCCGGCCAGGAGGTGGAACGCGGGACCCTCAGCACGTTCCCGATGCCGGTCACGCCGGCCATCGCCACGGAGCCGGTCTTCGGTAACACCTTCGCGTACTTCGAGTTCCCGAAGCCGGAGGGAGCCCAGATCATCCGGCATCGATTCAACGTCACGGTCTGGGAGATGCGCTGGGACATCGATCCGGCGAAGGTCGAGCAAGTGGAAAGTTGGCCGGCCGGGTTCGCGCCGTTCCTCCGCTCAAACCGGACGATCGTCGTCGATGATCGATTCACGAAGAAGGCTCGGGAGATCGTCGGATCGAGCCGGGGCACCGCCCGGGATCTGACCTCGGTCATGGACTGGCTGCACGCGAACATGAAGTACGACCACGTCAAGGCCTCGCTGCGGGCCAGCTCGGAATTCGCCCTGGAGAACCAGACTGGCCATTGCAGCGACTACCACGGTCTGTGCGCCGCCTTCGGCCGGGCCCTGGGGATGCCGACCCGAATGGCCTACGGCCTGGCGACGTTTCCCAGGAGTTCGCCATCGCACTGCAAGCTGGAGGCCTTTCTCCCGCCCTACGGCTGGGTGGTCTTCGACGTGTCCGAGACGCAGAAACTGGTCAAGGCCATCGAGACGACGAAGGATCTCACGCCGGAGCGGAAGCAGATCCTGGTGAAGGCCGCACTCGATCGGCTACGCCGCGGCTTCCGCGACAACACCTGGTTGCTCCAGACACGCGGCACTGACTACGAACTGACACCGAAGGCGAGCCGGCGCGTGAACGTGGTTCGCACCATCCATGCCGAGGCGGACGGCGAGCCGCTACCCGATCCGAATCCGACCGACCCGGCCGAGCGGAAGTTCGCCTGGATGATCGTCTACGACGTGAAGCCCGACCGGCCGGTGTCCTATCCCTACGCCGGCTGGAGCAGCCTGAAAGAGGCGGAGAAGTGACCGACATTCCCTCTTGACAATACTCTGGCCGGCAAAGTAATCTGCCGCTCGGAGCAGGAGGGAACCCATGCAGGTGGCCGAAGCGCTGGAACAACTCGAGGCGATTCACGAGCAACTCACCAAGGGCGAGGTCTACGCCGGGTTCCCGATCGTGGGCGCGGCCCTGGTCGGCGTCCTCGGTCTGTCGGCGGCGGCGCTACAGGGACTCATCGCCGACTCGATCCATCCGGAGGGGTTCGTACTGTACTGGGTCGTGGTCGCCGCGGTCGGCGCGATCCTCGGCGGGGGCGGGGCCCTGGTGGCGTTCCTGTGTCACGAGGGAGACTTCGAGCGTCGGCGAACGCTGCGCGTACTGGCCCAGTTCCTGCCAGCCCTCATGGCGGGCGGCGTGACCACCGCGGTCGTGGTCCAGCGCCTGCCCGATGCGATCGCCTGGTTGCCGGGCCTGTGGGCGATCTTCTTCGGCCTGGGACTCGTCTCGGCCGGAGCGTACCTGCCGCGCGGCATCAGCACCATTGGCCGGGCCTACCTGCTCGTCGGATTCACGCTGCTGGCCCTTTCGCCGCTGCCGCTGGATCAACTCGGCTGGATCGTCGGTGGGACGTTCGGCCTGGGCCACCTGGCCGCGGCGTGGGCGCTCTACCGGCATCGCCGGGAGGTGACTCATGGCTGACACTTCCTCCGACACGCCCGGCCGGTTCGCCTACGAAGGGCTGGACCGTGACCTGCACGAAAAGGCCCGTCTCGGCATCCTGACCGCTCTGGCGACGCGGCCGGCCGGCCTGCTCTTTCCCGAGCTAGCGTCGCTCTGTTCGCTGACCGACGGCAACCTGAATCGTCATCTTCACGTCCTGGCCCAGGCCGGGCTCGTGGCCGTTGAGAAACAGGGCCAGGGTCGGCGTTCACGGACGACCGTGCGGATGACGCCACTGGGCCGGCAGCGCTTTCGCGATTACCTCGCGCACCTGGAACAGATTCTGCGTGACGCGGCCGTCGTCGAACCGACCGGGGACGTTGGTTTGGCCCCGACGTAGGTTTTGTTTTTGACATTAACTTTGCGTTGCAGAGTGAATTCTTTAGCCGCCGGCTTGCCGTCGGTGCGAACAAGACCGCCGGCAAGCCGGCGGCTAAATGAACCTGGAGCCTGCTCATGGCACGGACGACCCTCCCGGCGGCGATGCGTGTCGCCCCGGTCCTTGACCCGGACATCCGCCCCGAACCGCCCCGGCCGCGACATGCCCTGCTGCTCAACCCGTTCTATCCGAAGGATCCGCACGCCAGTTTCGGCAAGCACGTCCTGACGCCGACGCTCGCTCTGACCAGTTTCGCCGGGGCGACGCCGGAGGACTGGTCGCTGCGTTACTGGGACGAAAACCTTCTGCAAGGTCCGCCGCCGTGGGAACCGTTTCCGCAGGTCGTCGCCATCACGGTCCACCTGACGTTCGCCCGGCGAGCGTACGCCCTGGCCGACTGGTATCGTCAGCGTGGGGCGAAGGTGATCCTCGGCGGTCTGCACGTACTGTCGTGCCCGGACGAGGCTCGGCCGCACGCCGACGCCCTGGCTCTGGGCGAGGGTTCGCAAGTCTGGCCGGACATCCTGCGTGACGTCGAGGCCGGCACGCTCCGGCCGGTCTACGAGGGCTCGTATCGCCGGCCGTATCGCGAAGATCCGCCACCGCGGCGCGATCTGCTTGACCGCTCGGCGTTCCTGACGACGACAAGCATCAACGCGACACGCGGTTGTCACAACCGCTGCGGCTACTGCTATCTATCGACTGACGGTCTGCACGTGCCGTATCAGTTCCGCGACCCGGAACAGGTCGTCGCCGAGGTTCTCGCCGACGATCAGCCGTACTTCGTCTTCACCGACAACAATCTCGGCTCGAAGCCGGCGTACCTGCGGCGGCTTTGCGAGGCGCTCAAACCGATCGAGCGCATCTGGAGCGCTGCCGTGACTCTCGACGTGACGGACGATCCAACACTGGTGCGTGAGATGGCCCTGTCCGGCTGCACCGGCGTATTCATTGGTTTCGAGTCACTGACGGACGAGAATCTGACGGACGCGCGGAAGAAATCACCGCGAGCGGAAGAATACACCCGGCGGGTGGGCATCTTTCACGATCACGGCATTCAGGTCAACGGCAGCTTTGTGTTGGGTTTCGACCACGACGACCCGGAGTGCTTCGAGCGTCTGGTGGACTGGATCGAGGCCGTGCGCATGGAGTCGGCGACGTACCACATCCTGACGCCGTACCCGGGCACGCCACTCTTCCGGCAGCTGGAAAGTGAAGGCCGTCTCCTGCACCGAAACTGGGAGCAATTCGATACCGGCCACGTCGTCTTCCAGCCGAAGCGGATGAGCGTCGAGCAACTCGCCGACGGCTATGCCTACTGCTATGCGCGGACGTTCTCGCACCGCTCGATCTGGCGACGTCGGCCGCGTGACTGGCGAGCGGTGCCGCCGTACCTGGCGATGACGTACCTGTACAAGAAGGCGAACTGGCTGTGGCCGTGGTTGATCCGCCATCGGCTCACGCACCGGATGTGGCGGCCGCTGCTGGAGTGGTCGCGACGCCGGCATGTCGCGTTCCGCAGGCGATTGGCCGCGACGACGGCGGCAATCGCGTGCCCGGCGTTGCCGCCGGTCTACCCGGGCGTGTGAGCGGTGGTCGTGGCGACGACGTACGCTCGGGTCGGCTGGCTCCTCGGCTCGCTGACCCTGGAGTCGGACGGAGGGCGGGAACGGGCCATGACGGTTACTCCTGGCGGACGATGGGATCTCGCATTCGAGGGTAGCCGGTTCCCTGGAGAGCGGCCAGCCCCGCGAACCGATTTTCACCCCGCGTGTCTATGCCCTATCGCCTCGGACGGCCGGCATGGTAGCATCGGGAGCATGTACGAAACATTCGACCACACCGCCGACCTGGGCCTGCGCGTGCGGGCCGACGACCTCGCCAGCCTCTTCGCCGAGGCGGCCGAGGCACTGTTCAGCGCCATCGTCGCCGACCCGACCATGATCGAGCCGCGCGAGGCCACGACGTTCACCATTCCGGGCAGCGACCCGGATGACCTGCTGTTCGACTGGCTGCGAGCCCTGCTCTTTCAGTTCGACGGCGAACACCGACTCTTTCGCCGGTTCGAGGTGGCCATCACGCCGCAGGGCCTGACCGCGACGGCCTGGGGCGAACCCATCGACCGGACGCGCCACGAACTGGACCACGAGGTCAAGGCGATCACCTACCACGGCCTGAAGGTCGAGCAGACCGCCGACGGCTGGCTGGCCGAGGTCATCGTCGATATCTGACGCGAAACCTGGCGAGCCCCCGACGAAAGTCGGGGGAGTACGCTCGAAGGGGACTCCCCCGACTTTCGTCGGGGGCTCGCCCGACAAGCCGCCCAGCGTACTCCCCCCGACTTTCGCCGGAGGCTCGCCCGATAACCCAACGGAGCCATCATGGCCAGGGAAAACTTCGCCGGCCCGCTCGAAGCCGCCGGCACCTGCTGTTACCGCATCCCGAAGTCGTACAAGCCGGGCATGCGCGTCGATGGCCTGATCTTCGCCAGCGAGGCGATGCTCGCCCAGTTGCGCAAGGATCAGGCTCCCGATCAGGTCGCCAACGTCGCCTTTCTGCCCGGCATCCAGGGGGCCAGCCTGGCCATGCCGGACATCCACTGGGGCTACGGCTTTCCCATCGGTGGCGTCGCCGCGACCGATCCCGAGGAGGGCGGCGTCATCTCGCCTGGAGGAATCGGGTTCGACATCAACTGTGGCGTCCGCCTGGTGCGCACGAACCTCATGTACCGCGAGGTCAACCGGCGGATCAAGCCGCTGGTCGAGGCCCTGTTCCACGCCGTGCCCACCGGCGTCGGTCGATCCGGCAAGTACCGCTTCGATGACAGGGAACTGTCGCAGCTCATGGCCCAGGGGCCGAGCTATCTCCAGGGGCGCGAACTGGCCACGGCCGGCGACTTGCAGTTCACCGAGGCGGAGGGCCGCCTCGCCGGGGCCGATCCGGATCGAGTCGGCGCGAATGCCCGCACGCGCGGCAAGGCGCAGTGCGGCACCCTCGGTTCCGGCAATCACTTCCTTGAGGTGCAGGTCGTCGATGCCGTCTTCGACGCGGAGGTGGCCACGGCCTTCGGTCTGGAGAAGGATCAGGTCTGCGTCATGATCCATTCCGGCAGTCGTGGTCTCGGCTACCAGGTCTGCGAGGACGCTCTCGTCTCGATGCGCAAGGCTCCGGAGAAGTACGGCATCGACCTGCCCGATCGGCAACTCGCCTGCGCTCCGGTCGATAGTCCCGAGGGGCGCGAGTACCTCGACGCGATGCGTGCGGCGGCGAACTTCGCGTTCTGCAATCGGCAGTTGCTCATGTGGCAAGCCCGTGAGGTGTTCGCAGACGTGTTCGGTCGGCCGTGGCAGGATCTCGGCATGACGCTGCTGTACGACGTGTGTCACAACATCGCCAAGCTGGAGGAACACACTATCGGCGGCAAGAAGAAGAAGCTGTGGGTCCACCGCAAGGGGGCGACGCGAGCCTTCCCGGCCGGCCATCCCGAGGTGCCGGACGTGTACCGCACGATCGGCCAGCCGGTCATCATTCCGGGTGACATGGGCCGGGCGTCGTGGGTCCTGGTCGGGGCTCCGGGCAGCATGGAAAAGACGTTTGGCACGACGTGCCACGGTGCCGGCCGGGCGATGAGCCGGACGCAGGCCCTGAAGGACGCCGGCGGTCGGCGAATCGACAAGGAACTGGAGTCACGCGGTGTGATCGCGCGATCGCAGACCCGCAAGGGACTGGCCGAGGAGCAGCCAAAGGCGTACAAGAACGTCGATGACGTGGTCGAGGTGGTCCACGAGGCGGACCTGTCGCGGCGCGTGGCCCGGATGCGGCCGATCGGCGTCATCAAGGGGTGATCGTGTCGGCCAGGAATTCCCGATGGAAGACGCATGCACCAGCCATCGCTTCAACCCGATCCCTGGCTCGATTCCGAAGCGGCCCGGCGCATCGGCCCCGTCACGGCCGTCCACGGACCTACGGCTGGAATGGTCAGCGGCCTGGTGACGCTGACAGGCATCGTCGGTGGGGTGTTTCTGCCGGTCTGGCTGGCCCCACTCGGCCTTCTGGTCCTGGCCAAGGGGTGGCCTGACTGGACATACCTGTTTGGCGACCTCAGGCATCTGATGGGCGCGGCTGTCGGCATCGGTTCGTATCTGGCCCTCACGTCATTCTTCGTGGTGCCCCTGGTTGTCATGATCCGGGACGGCCGCCGGGCTCTGGCCATCCGCCTGCTCGTCGGCGCTCGCGGCCTGGCCCACTGGAGCCCGACCGAGGAGCAGGTCTTCTTGTGGGACGACCTCGGCACCGGCTGGGTTTGCCACCCCACCTTCGACCCGGAGGGCATCCAACTGCGACAGGCCAACGGGAGCATCGTCGTCATCGACCGGGCATTCGCCGATCACCAGAAGATCATCTCCCGCGTGGTCGCCGAGGTGGTCCGGTTGATGGATCGTCCCGGCACTCCCGGAGAACCGGGGCGGCAGTCGGAGGCGATCCGACTGAACGAGCCCGGGATTGTGCAGCCGCGAGAATGAGCGGCCTTGCCCGGTGTGATGCCGAGGGGCTACAGTGGTACTCCAGCGTCAGGTCAGAGCCGCGCACGCAGCGAGCCGCCAGGCGAGCGGAGTAAGCGCACCGAGGCCCGGACGTGCAGGCTTTGATGCGCCTCCGCCGTTTTGATGTGCAGGTCGGGGGGCGCTTACTCCGCTCGGCCTGCGGCCTCGCTGCGTGCGCGGCTCTGACAGACAAATGCCGTCGTGGAGGGTACGTCATGAAACCGCCAAAGGTCCGCACTCCGCCGACGCGGCCGACCCTGGAGAACGGCGACCGGCTGACTCAGGCCGAGTTCCATCGCCGCTACCTGGACTACCCCGAAGGCGTCAAGATCGAACTCGTCGGAGGTGTCGTCCACATGCCCTCGCCCACGCGCGGCCCCCACGGACTGTACCACTCGCAGCTGAACCTGGTGCTGGCCCTCTACGCGGCCTCGACGCCAGGCGTCGAGGTGGCCGACAACATCACGGCGATCCTGGGCGAGGAGAGCGAGCCGCAGCCGGACTTGCTGTTGCGTCTGGTGCCGGAGTGCGGCGGTCAGTCGCGTTACAACGCCGAGCAGTACCTCGAAGGTGCCCCGGAATTCGTCGCCGAGATCGCCCATAGCTCGGCGGCTATCGATCTGCACGCCAAACGCGACGACTACCTCGCCGCTGGCGTGCAGGAGTATCTCGTCCTCGTCGTCGCCGAACCGGAGATCCACTGGTTCCACTTCCCGTCGCGCCGCCGGCTCCGGCCGAACAAGGCCGGCGTCTGGAAGTCGCGTGTCTTCCCCGGCCTGTGGCTGGACGGTCCGGCCCTTCTGGAACGCGACTCATCACGGCTGATCGCCACGATTCAGGAAGGGCTCGCCACGCCGAAACACGCCGCGTTCGTTGCCCAGTTGCAGGAACGCCAGACTCGGTGAGGTCGCGTTAGGGCTCGACAACCTCCGCTTGACAGCCGGCCCCTCCTCTCGGTATCTGCCCTCTCGTTCTTCCGCTTATTTCCGCCGAGATGGTTGTGGGTCGTGCCCCGTTTGCGGTGGCATGCCGGCTGCCGTCCGGGAAGGGATCCGCGAGGGAGGTGTCCGGTGAGGGATGTCCGCCAGCGCAACCTGCTGCTCGTCCTGGGCTTGCTGCTGCTCCCGGCCATCGCCCTGCCGCTGTCCTGGTTGCGCGCTCAGGCCCCCCAGAACGGCGCGAACAACAACCCGGCTGCGGAAATCCTTCGCTTCAGCCGGAACATACCGGGCGATACCAAGACCATCCTGCTGGCCGCCGACTCGGTCTTCGCCTGGACGCAGGGCAACGATCAACACTTCCTCCTGAAGGGCCAGGTTTTCATTCAGCAGGGCGTCTTCCAGATGCGGGCCCAGGAGGCGGTCGTGTTCGTGGACATGGCCGCCTACAAGGCGCGGGGCATCTGCCGTGCGGAGATCTACGCCGAGGGCGGCGTCTTCCTGGATAACAGCAACGAGAAACAGGAAGCCAACCGGGCCGCCGTCGAGCTGAACACGCGCGGCGAGATCAAGGTCCACTCCGGCCGGACGCGCCTGAGCCAGCAGAACATGGCTCAGGATGCGCTCGTCGGCCGTGGGCGGGCTCAGCGTCAGGCCATCGAGATTCCGCGGCTCCAGCCGAAGCCGCCCGTCACGCCCGTTCCGTATGGCGCTCCCGGAATGGGCGGCGCGTCGGGCACTCCGGTGTCACCGGCTTCGCACCTGGCCCCACTGGCACCGGGACCGGCCTCGATTCTGCCGCCGGTCCAGCCGCCGCCGGCCGGGGCGGGTCTGTCGGCACCGCTGCTGCCGCCGAGTCCGACGACCGGGCCGGGATTCGCTCCGCTGCCACCGCTGCCCACCCTGGCTCCGGTCCCGCCCGCACGGAGCGCACCGGGCGGGGTGGCCCTGCCGCCGGCAGACGGCCCACTGCCAGGAATGGATTTCGGCGAACTCCAGCCAGCGGGATACCAGAACACCTCAACACAGCCTGCTCCCGCCCTGGAGCAGGCTGTTTCCGCAACTCCGAGCGTGCTTCCCGCTCCGGAGCCGGAAATCGTCGTCACGCAGCAGCCGCTCAGGGAACCGCTTCCGCCGGGCTTCGCGCCGGACGGCGGGGTCTTGCCGCTGCCGCCGCCGGCTGAAGCCGTTCGGCCGCCCCAGTTGCCGCCGCTGAGCCTGCCCGAGTTGATCGAACGCCGCCTGGCCGTCTCGCCGCGAAGCTCGGCCGGGTTCGGCCTGGCCCGTGAGATGCTACCGACCGGCGAGCAGGCCCTGATCGTCACCGGCGGCGTCATTCTCAACATCCGTGGTGTGCCCAAGGTGGGCCTCGTCGATCTGGAGGCCGATCGCCTCGTCATCATCAGCAAGAAGATCGATCCGCAGAACCTGTTCAACGGCATGCGCGAACCGCAAGGGGCGCAGCAGAACCCCGACGTCGAACTCTACCTGGCCGGCAATGTCGAGATTCGCCAGCCCGGCACGAAGAAGGATCGTGGCGAGACACGCACCATCCGGGCGGACGAGGTCTACTACGATGTGAAACGCAACGTCGCCATCGCCCTGCGTGGCACGCTGGAAATCCGCGATCCAACGCTCACCAGTCCGATCGTCGCGCACGCGGAGCGAATCGTGCAGACCTCGACCACGACCTTTGAAATGGTCGAGGCCGAGGTGTTTGCCAGTAAACTACCTTCCGACCCCGGTCTGAAGTTGTACGTTTCCAAGGCCATCATCGAGGAACGCAAGGTGCCTCGCCTGGGCCTTTTTGGCCAGGCGGTCGATCGCAAGACAGGACAACCCCTGAGCATCACCCAGACCTGGGTGCAGGCTCAGAATGTCTGGTTCGAGCTGCAAGGCGTTCCGATCTTCTATTCGCCCTATCTCGCCGGCGACGCGCGCGATCCGTTCGGTCCGGTCGATGACATTCGTTTTGGCTACAATCGCGTCTTCGGAGCCCAACTCGGCACGACGCTGAACGTCTACGATCTGCTGGGCGTGCAGCCACTGGAAGGCACTCGCTGGAAGTTTCTGTTTGACTACATGAGCTATCGCGGCTTCGGTCTGGGCAGCGACTTCACCTATGCAAATCAAGATCCGTTCGGAATTCCATCCCACTACGAGGGAGCTATCAAGTCGTATGGAATCTACGACAACAACGAAGATCTCATCGGTGGATTTCGGCCCGACCCATTCGCGCCGCCGGATTTCCGTGGCCGGTTCACCTGGCGGCATGGCTGGTACGATCTTCCGTACGGATTACAGTTCCAGTCCCAACTCGCCTACCAGAGCGATCGCAACTTCTTTGAGCAGTATTTCAAACAGGAATTCGAGGTCGGGATACCTCAGGAATCGTTTCTCTATCTCAAGCAGCAGGACGCCAACATGGCGTGGACGCTGTTCAGCAATGTCCGCCTGCGCGAATGGATGAACGAGACGGAAAACTTGCCGCGTGCCGATGGCTACCTGCTCGGCCAGACGTTCTTTGATCGGTTCGTGTATAATAGCAACGCCAGCGCCGGATACTTCCGGATGCGGGCCAGTTCCGATACGTCGCCGAACACCAAACCGTTCGCGGTGCAGCAGATCAACCCGACCACGGACGTCAACAGTGAATCCGGTCGAGTGGATTGGTGGCAGGAACTGGCCGCGCCGTTCCGGGCTGGTCCCTTCAATTTCGTGCCCTACGCACGGCTGGACCTGACCGGCTACAGCGAGGATCTGAATGGCAACTCGACCGGACGCCTGATCGGAGCCGGCGGTCTTCGCTCCTCCCTGCCGTTATCCCGACTCGACGCCGACATCCAGAGCGATCTGTTCAACCTGGACGGCCTGTATCACAAGATGGTTTTCTCCTCCAACTGGTACTACGCGCAGTCCAGCAAGTCGTTTGATCAGTTCGCTCAGTTCGATCGCGTCAACTTGCCGCTGCACGATATGGAGGTGCGTCAGATCCGCTCCGTTTACGGTTCCTTCCTGGATGCCTCCACGGCAAGCCTGTTGAAAGGCCCCAAGTACGATCCACAGATCTACGCGATTCGTCGGTTGATCGAGAACAAGGTCGATACGCGCGACGACATCCATGTTGTCCAACTGTCCTGGACCAATCGCTGGCAGACCAAGCGAGGGTTTCCTGGTTCTCAACACATCATCGACTGGATGACGCTCGATCTGTCGGCCTCGTTCTTTCCCAACAAGGACCGAGACAACTTCGGCAGCTACTTCGCCTTTCTCGAATATGACTGGGTCTGGAACATCGGCGATCGAACCGCCCTCGTTAGCAATGGCTGGGTCGATCCCTACCAGGGGGGTGCCCGCGTCTTCAACTTTGGTGGCTTCTACAACCGCCCCGACGGGACGAGTTTCTACCTCGGCTACCGGAACATCGATCCGCTGGACAGTCGAGCCGTCATCGCGTCGGCATCGTACACGTTTTCGCCCAAGTACAGCGGCACGTTCGCGATGCAGTACGACTTTGGAGCCAACGGAGCGTGGAGCCAGATGGTCGCCTTCAACCGCATTGGAACCGATTTGACTGTCAGCCTCGGCGTCAATTACAATTCCTTGCAAAACAATTTCGGCCTGGTCTTCCAGATCGTTCCGAACTTGCTCCCTGTCGGTGCCATGAACATGGCCGGCCTGGGTCAATCGGCTGGTCGGGGCGGTCGGACCTACTGACGTGGAGATCCCCATGCGGTCGAAACGCCGGACCTGGCCGGCCCGGTTTCGTGACGCCTTTCGCGGCTGGAAATTCGGCGTGCGCGGGCAGGCCAGCTTCGCCGTCCATTTCTTCGTCGCCACTCTCGTCGTGCTGACGGCCTTCCTGCTCGGCTGCGCAGTCTGGGAGTGGTGCGTGCTGATCGGCTGCATCGGCGGCGTCCTCACGACCGAGCTGTTTAACAGTAGCATCGAGATGCTGTTCCGCGAGTTGCCCGAGGACATTCGTGATCGGGCCTGGCCCGCACTGGACATTGCCGCCGGGGCCGTCCTGATGGTCAGCCTCACCGCCGGCATCCTCGGGCTGATCATCCTGCTTCCCCGGCTGGTCGCGCGGTTCGGCGGGACGTAACCTGAGGGCAGGAAACCACCACCCGACGAGATCCGGACATGCAACCCGAACCGCGCGTGCTGGACTGGCTCCAGACGAACCACTCTCAGCTTATCCAGGATCTGGCCGATCAGGTCGCCATCCAGAGCATCTCGACCGACGGTCAGCATCAGAAGGAAATCGACCAGACCGCCGAGTTGACCTGCACCCAGATGAAGCAGGCCGGCTTGCAGAACGTCCGCATCCTCAAGACCGCCGACTCGAACCCGTACGCCTACGGCGAATGGCTCAACGCTCCCGGCAAGCCGACCGTGTTCCTCTACGCCCATCACGATGTCCAGCCGGTCAACGAGCCGGACGAGTGGCTCTCCGAGCCGTGGCAGCTCACGTCGCGCAACGGCCGACTCTACGCTCGCGGTTCGGCCGACGACAAGGGAGCCATCACCGCTCACCTTGCCGGCATCGCGGCCTACCTCAAGACCGTCGGCAGTCTGCCCGTCAACGTCAAGATGCTCGTCGAGGGCGAGGAGGAGGTCGGCTCGAAGAACCTGCTGGGGTTCTTCCAGAAGCACAAGGACCTGATCCAGTCCGATCTGATCGTCGTTCTCGACACCGAGAATATCGAGGTCGGCCTGCCGAGCATCACCTACTCGCTGCGCGGCATCGTCGCTGCCGAGGTCACCGTTCGCAGCGCGAAGATGCCGGTTCACAGCGGCATGGCCGGGGGGGCGCTCCCCGATGCGGCCATCGCGCTGAGCCAGATCCTGGCTCGCCTCTTCTGGGCCAACGGCCCGCTGCCGATCCCGGGCTTCTACGACCAGGTGCGCACGCTGACGCCAGCGGAGAAGGCCGATTTCGCCAGGCTGCCCGCCGAGGAGGCCGCCTGGCGCGAGAATTACGGCCTGCTCCCCGGCGTGAGCTTCGCCCTGGAGAAGGGCCGAACGATCGCCGAGCAGACCTGGCGGTTGCCATCGGTGACGGTCATCGCTCAGCAGGCCAGCTCGCTCGCCAGTGCCAGCAACCAGGTTCTGCCCGTTGCGAAGGCGATCGTCTCGTGCCGGATCGTGCCGGACATGGAGCCGGAGAAGGTCTTTCAGGATCTGAAGAAGTTCCTGACGGCCGATCCGCCGTGGGGTGCCGAGGTGACCGTCGAGCGTCACGGCCCGCCGGTCAAGTGGTGGATGACCGATCCGACCGGCCCGGCGTTCGAGGCGGCTCGTGGTGCGATGCAGGCAGCGTGGAGCAAGGCTCCGGTCGCGATCGGCTGTGGCGGCACCATCGGTTTCGTCGGACCTCTGGCGGAATTGCTCGGCGGAGCCCCGGCCCTGCTGCTCGGCATCGAGGATCCGCTGACGAACGCTCATGCTCCGAACGAGAGCCTGCACGAGGGGGACTGGAAGAACCTCATGACGGCCCTGGTTCACCTGTATTCGCGGCTGGGTACGCTGCCCGGCGGCAAGGTGAAGTGACGCATCGCTGACCCTGGCGAGCCCCCCACGAAAGTGGGGGGAGTTTGCAGGGCGGGAACTCCCCCGGCTTTCGCCGGGGGCTCGCTAGGACTCGCCAAAACCGTCACTCGATGTCGCCGTGGTACAGGTACTCCTGGTCGTGATACGGGTCGCCGTTCGGCGTCCACTGCCCGGTCGCAACGAGGCCGGGAAGGACGGCTTGCAGGACGGCGATCCCCTCCGTGGTGAGGCAGTTTCCTGACAGATCGAGCCGCTCCAGGTTTTTCACGTCGGGGCAGGCAGCCAGCATTCGCGCCCCGGCGTCGCTGACTCGACCGTGTACCAGGTCGAGAACCTTGAGGCGATTCAGCAACCCCGACGAGACAATCTCCTCGATCCCCTCGTCGCCGAAGTCGGCCAGGCGGAGTTGCAGATGCGACAGGCTCGTCAGGTGCTTCGACCGGGCGATTGCTCGCAGACCGTCGAGGCGGATGTACGCCTCGTCCCCCTCGATGCAATGGGGCTGACAGAGCAGCGTCGTCAGGTTTCCCAGCGACGGGTTCGCCCCGAGCTTCTTCAGCGGGTAGTTGTGCGTGTGGTAGACCTGCAGGAGGCGGAGGTTGTTGAGCGTCTTGAGCCCGAACAGCTCATCGGTGTCCACCTCATGAGCGAGCAGACGCAGTTCCTCCAGGCGCGGCATCTTCTTGATCGCCCCGACGACCCCTTCGCCGGTCGTGTGGCAGTTCGGATACTCTCCTTCCGCATCGTCCAGGTCGCCGAGGAGGAACGTGCGGACGTTGCCGAGGTGGTTGCACGCCGCGAGCGGATGGCAGCCCGGCTGGTCGGCGTCCTCCGGAACGTCCGGTCCCGGCTCCCAGTCATCCTCGTACGTGTCGGCTACCAGGTGGAGATGACGCACCGTTCGCATTTCCGCAGCGCGGGCGAGAATCCGCAGGAAGGAACTGCAGAAGTACCCGACGCGGAGTGAATCGAGCCAGCCGCGCCGGAACGTGTACGTCGCGTCGAGGTCGTCCTCCGGGTCCTCGCCGTTGATCTTGCCG